>JBDLJY010000175.1:0-13719 GCA_039714115.1 Pseudomonadota bacterium
TAAAATGCTGTTTCGGGAATGGAGCTACGCGGATTTCCCGAAACAACAATTAAAATGCTCAAGCCCAGCCAAGATAAATCTTGGACTCCGATAAAATGCTGTTTCGGGAATGGAGCTACGCGGATTTCCCGAAACAACAATTAAAGAAATCAGATTTTTTAAAAAAAATCTGATTTCTTGCCAAAAGCCCCAGCCAAGATAAATCTTGGACTCCTTAATAGCAACGCTCGAAATCCCTGTACTCTTGTTTTAATAACAAACCCTAGTCCCCTGATTGACGGAATAAGGGGATTGGCTCAAGGGGTGGCATGGTAGGATTTTAACCAATGGCGAGATGTCCAAAGAGTTTGTCAAACTCATTTGCCACGTCGTAATAATTTTCCAGCATGGACAATAACAGGCTTTTACCAAAACGACGGGGGCGTAGGAAAAGCAAGTATCTTCCAGCCTTTTCAATCAGCGGAATGTGATTGGTACGATCCACGTAAAAATAGTTATCTGTGACAACGGAATGAAAATCACAAATACCATAAGGAAATTCGAGCAGGTTTTTTTTCTGGGGGCACCACGATAATCAACGTCGAGCCCCAAAGTTCGTAGTAGGCGATTTATCGCCTACTTTGCTCAATGTACCCACGTCTATCAAGTCCCAATGGAAGGTACTTTGACCATATAAGTCAATATCCTCTAAGCCATAATAATAAGTAATGCCAGATTCAACATCAGTGTCTCTATAAGAATAGACGCTAGAATTGCCTTGGGCAGCGATGACTTGTTCTGTTAGTCTTATGACTGTTGAATAATCACCAGATTTCCAAGCTTCGCCGGTGGCTCGCCAGAGATGAAATCCGGCATTGTCAACCTCAATAGCGGTTTGCCATTCTAAGAGTATCCCCGTTTCATTAGCCGTCGCTGTAAAATCGGCTAGGGTGACGAAAGTCGCGTCATCATCGGAAATAGTGATGATGGCACTGTCTAAATTCTCTCCGCTAACCGGATCAGTTAGGGTGACTATGAAAGTTTCAGGACCTTCAGAATCGCCATCATCAATAATAGTTATTGTGAAGGTTTTATCAGCTAAGTCACCGTCTGCCCAAGATAATGTCCCAGTGGTTTGGGTGTAATCGCTGCCGGCTGTGGCAGTGCCGTCGGTGGTAGCGTAATTTGCTGATATGGCTCCGTTATTAGCTCCGACGCGGGTGACAATGAAGGTTGCTTGTCCGCCGGTTTCGATTACGCTGTATGTTGTTGACGAGAATTGCAATGTTGCAATAGGACAAGGTGTTTGTGTGGTTTGCCAACCTGGGTTGTGCTCATCAAGCCATGCGATAAGTTCGGGATCGGAGGCGGTTAGGTGGTTGTTGTCTAATTGTAACTTATCTCCCCATTGATCAGGTAAGGGTATATTAGACAGGTTTTTCAATTCAACTGGGATTTCTCCGCAGAGTTGGTTGTTGTTCAGATAGAACCATCTCAAACTGCTTAGGTTGCCCAGTTCTCTTGGGATTGAGCCGGTGAGTTGGTTAGAAGACAGATAGAGCTCCTCCAAATTGGTCAAATTACCCAATTCACTTGGGATTGAGCCGGTGAGTTCGTTGCCAGACAAACCGAGAGTCCTCAACATGCTCAAGTTGCTCAATTCAGTTGGGATTGAGCCGGTGAGTTTGTTGTCCATCAGCCATAGATTCCACAAATTGGTTAAATTACCTAATTCAGTTGGGATTGAGCCGGTGAGTTGGTTGCTATTCAGATTGAGCCACGTCAAATTGCTCAAATTACCCAATTCAATTGGGATTGAGCCAGTGAGTTGGTTGTCACCCAGAGAGAGAGACTCCAAATTGGTCAAATTACCCAATTCAATTGGGATTGAGCCAGTGAGTTGGTTGTAAGGCAGATCGAGCTCCGTCAAATTAGTCAAATTACCCAATTCACTTGGGATTGAGTCGGTGAGTCGGTTGCCACGCAGATAGAGCCCCGTCAAATTAGTCAAATTACCCAATTCACTTGGGATTGAGCCTGAGAGTTGGTTGTCACCCAGAGAGAGAGACTCCAAATTAGTCAAATTACCCAATTCACTTGGGATTGAGCCTGAGAGTTGGTTGTCACCCAGAGAGAGAGACTCCAAATTGGTCAAATTACCCAATTCAATTGGGATTGAGCCAGTGAGTTGGTTGTAAGACAGATTGAGATCCCCCAAATTGCTCAAATTCGCCAATTCAGTTGGGATTGAGCCAGTGAGTTGGTTGCCACGCAGATTGAGAGCACCCAAATTGCTCAAATTCGCCAATTCAGTTGGGATTGTGCCGGTGAGTTCGTTGGAAGATAGTTTGAACCCTGATATATGTCCATCGTTACAACTCATTCCATACCAATTACAAGGTGTATTTGTCTCAAACCACCCGCTATTATTTTTCCAATTGTCTCCATTCGTACTATTATAGAAAGTCACGAGTATTTCATATTCCGTCAATGGAATTTGAGTGACTGCTGTGTAGTCTGCCGGTTCATCGTCCATAATGACGATAGTAACATTGTCTAAATTCTTTCCACTAATTGAATCAGTTAGGGCGATTGTGAATGTCTCATTAATTTCAGAATCGTTATCGTTGTTGATAGTTATTGTAAAGGATTTGACATCACCATCTGACCAGTTTATGGTGCCAGTGGCTCCGATATAATCATTTCCTTGTCTAGCGCTACCTTCTATTGTGGCATAGTTTAGTGTTCCATGGCCATTTCTCTGTACAGTGAGAGTGACGGAATTGGCATTTTCAGCTACTTTGACGATTGGTGTAGTAAAAAATCCAGAACAAGATGTTTGTGTGGCTTCCCAATTTGGCGAGCGGCTATCAAGCCATGCAATAAGTTCGGCATCGTAAGCGATTAGTTTGTTATTGTATAATCTTAAATAAGGACTAAATGACGACTGATTATTTGGGAATTTTATTGAGTGCAGATTTTTAAATTCAACTGGGATTTCTCCACAGAGTCGGTTGTTGTGCAGATATAGCCATTCTAATTCGCTCAATTTTGCTAATTCGCTTGGGATTGTGCCGGTGAGTTCGTTGGAGTGCAGCCAGAGTTGCGTCAAATTGCTTAAATTGCCCAATTCTCTTGGGATTGTGCCGGTGAGTTCGTTGTAATGCAGATTGAGCCACCATAATTTGTTCAAATTGCCCAGTTCTCTTGGGATTGTGCCAGTAAGATCGTTAAAAGACAGAAAGAGATACCTCAAATTGCTCAAATTGCCCAATTCACTTGGGATTGAGCCGGTGAGTTCGTTGGAAGACAGATGGAGATACCTCAAATTGCTCAAATTGCCCAATTCACTTGGGATTGAGCCGGTGAGTTCGTTGTCAGACAGATTGAGATCGCTTAAATTGCTCAAATTGCCCAATTCACTTGGGATTGAGCCGGTGAGTTCGTTGTCAGACAGATGGAGATCGCTTAAATTGCTCAAATTGCCCAATTCACTTGGGATTGAGCCGGTGAGTTGGTTGTCACGCAGACTGAGCCTCGATACATGTCCACCACTACAAGTCACACCATTCCACCAACAAGGCTTGTTTGTCTTAAGCCACCCGCTGTTGTCTGTCCAACTGTCACCGTTAGTACTGTTATATAAAGTCACAAGAACTTCACACTCCGTCGGTGGTATTTGTGTAACAGCCGCGCTGTCAGTAGCAGCATGCGCCAAAGGCGATATTAAAACCAATACTAATAACATGGCATGAAAGCCAAAATGAGATTTCATGATAATATCCTTAATCGTTAAAAAAAAAATAATTGTATCACAGCTTTTTGCTAATGATATATATATATTAGACCAAAATTCTTGCAGCTACATTCCTTAAGGTATTTTTTTTTATCGTTACGCTCGTTATTTAGTACAACTAATTGATAAATAAACGAATTAAAAACTACAATTGACCGATAATTCAATTCGTTTAGTACGTTATTACTCTCCGTGCAAAATTTTATCGTTTATCTTGGGCTTCATTTATTTCTCAATCAGTTGTACTAAATTTTGGACAAATATTCGTTGTTGCACATTAGTTGTACTAGACGTGAAAGGATGGTGAGTACAACTAATGTTCAACACCTCGGTAAAACCCTTGCAATAATTTCGACATGGATTAAAGAAAAATCCCATCGGAGCCCCCAGATGTTCATGTATTAATACATAGTTTTTTGTAGGGGCAATCCTTTTATGCAGGCACAAAAAAAGGGCAACCATAAAGGATTGCTCCTACACGAACCGTGATGGGTTCGAGTAGGGGCATACCCTATCGGGTTTGCTCTATAAGAATAGACGCCAGAGTTGCTTTGGGCTACGATGACTTGTTCTGTTACCCTTATGACTGTTGAATAATCACCATGTTTCCAGCCTTCGCCTGTGGCACGCCAGAGATTAAATTCGGCATTATCAAATTCAGTAGCCGTCGCTGTGAAATCGGTTAGGATGACGAAAGTAGCGTAATCATCGTAAATAGTAATGGTGGCATTGTCTAAACTTTCCCCACTATCAGTTAGGATGATTGTGAAAGTTTCAGAACCTTCAAAATGGCCATCATTGGTAATAGCTATTGTGAAGGTTTTCTCAGCCCAGTCTCCATCTGCCCAAGATAATGTCCCAGTGGTTTGGGTGTAATCGTTGCCGGCTGTGGCAGTGCCGTCGCTGGTGGTAGCGTAATTTGCTGATATGGCTCCGTTATTACCTCCGACGCGGGTGACGATGATGGTTGCTTGTCTGTCGGTTTCAATTACGTTGTATGTTGTTGATGAGAATTGCAATGTCGCAATAGGACAAGCAGTTTGTGTGGTATCCCAACCAGGGTTGTGCTCATCAAGCCATGCGACAAGTTCGGGATCGGAAGCGGTTAGGTGGTTGTTGTCTAATCTTAAGAAATCTAACGAGGACAGGTTTTCCAATTCAACCGGGATTTCTCCGCAGAGTTCGTTGTTGTCCAGCCATAGCTCCCATAAATTGCTCAAATTGCCCAATTGACTTGGGATTGAGCCAGCGAGTTGGTTGTCAGACAGATAAAGCTCCTCCAAATCGTTCAAATTACCCAATTCACTTGGGATTGAGCCGGTGAGTTGGTTGGAAGACAGATAGATCTCCGACAAATTGGTCAACTTGCCCAATTCACTTGGGATTGAGCCGGTGAGTTCGTTGGAAGACAGATAGAGTGCCCATAAATCGGTCAGCTTGCCCAATTCAGTTGGAATTGAACCGGTGAGTTGGTTGTCACTCAGATAGATCTCCGACAAATTGGTCAACTTGCCCAATTCACTTGGGATTGAGCCGGTGAGTTGGTTGGAAGACAGATATAAAAAATTCAAATTGGTCAAATTTCCCAATTCAGTTGGGATTGAGCCGGTGAGATCGTTGAGAGACAAACCGAGATCGATCAACACGCTTAAGTTGCCCAATTCTCTTGGAATTGAGCCGGTGAGTTCGTTGCCATACAGCCAGAGTTCCTTTAAATTGCTCAAATTACCCAATTCAGTTGGGATTGAGCCGGTGAGTTGGTTGGAAGACAGCGAGAGCCTCGATATATGCCCTCCACTACATTCAACGCCATACCAACTACAAGGCATATCCGTCACATTCCACCCGGCGTTATGCCGCCAATTAGTACCACCAGTATTATTATAAAGCTCAATAAGGATTTCACACTCAGTAGATGGTATTTCAGTAACAGCCGCGCAGTCAGTACCAGCATGCGCCAAAGGTGACATTAAAAGCAATATTAACCATAATGCCTGAAAGCCAAAATGATGTCTATTTAACATGATAAGTTCCTGTAATCAAAAAGGAATAACTATATAACAGCCTTTTGCTAATTTTTTATTTAGTACAATGAAATACGGCATTATAAAATTCAGTAGCAGTTTGCCATTCTAAGAGAATCCCCGTTTCGTTTATTTAGTTACATTAATTTCAAAATTGCTATCATCGTTAATAATAACTTATTTATTTAATTCGATAAGTGCCGATGAGAGGAAAGTGTAAATAAAAAAATCACTACAGCATATTGGATAAGCGATAAACGGTTATTCTTATCCGATAAATGGTTAGTAAGCGTAGGGTTAATGCCATTCCGAGAATGTAGGACGCTCCGCGTCCAGTGCAGGCATTCCCACGCTGAGCGCACTCACTTATACACAAGTAAAATTGTCATTTCGGTTTCGACGTAAGGAGAAAGCTTGATAAATCTTAAAGCTAGTAAAGATTTATCCTGATCCCTCCTCAAGGTTTCTCCTTACGTACTTGTGTATAAGAGAGTGCGCTGAGCGTGGGAACGATAAAAACTAATAAGAAATAAGGCTAAATTAAGTCGAGCCTCAAATTGCCTAAGTAGCTTGCCCACCCTACAAGTCAATGCCATTAAGCCTGTCCCGAGCGAGCGAGGGATCAAGACAATCATGGGAGACTAATACCCTTGGTAATTTTTCCTTGAGTTTACAACGACCTGCCAGGTTTTGGATACCTGGCAGGTCTGATTTGGAGGGCTTTTACGCGAGGGATCAAGACAATCATGGGAGACTAATACCCTTGGTAATTTGTCCTTGAGTTTACAACGACCTGCCAGGTTTTGGATACCTGGCAGGTCTGATTTGGAGGGCTTTTACGCGAGGGATCAAGACAATCATGGGAGACTAATACCCTTGGTAATTTGTCCTTGAGTTTACAACGACCTGCCAGGTTTTGGATACCTGGCAGGTCTGATTTGGAGGGCTTTTACGTTGAACTAAGATCAACAATGTAGTAACATGGCACCAAGCAAAGTAAGCTTTTAGGAGCAAATTCTCATGTCATACAGTCAATACAAAGATTATGGTAAAACTCAACTAGCAAAGATTTTCAACCTAACGATTAAATTAAGTGACATCTTTAACGTTAAAAAAGGAAATGGGGAAACCAAAAAGTATCCAGAGTATATTGGTAGAGGCTAGTATTACATATAATCTAGGGTTATTTTTTGAACAACCCGTGGACTTAGCCAAAGAGGACACACCTAATTTACCACATCAATTGAACGGAGCTTGGGACGGCGCATTAACTCTTGACGTTTTAGACTTTTCTTCCGCAATTCTATCAGTTGTAGAAGTCAAACCAAACAGACTTTCTGACGGACTTGGACAATGTCTCGCTGAAATGTATGCCATCAGGAAAAAGTTTGAACAGGAAAAAGTCTACGGCATCATTACAGACGGAGAAGTCTGGGAATTTCTTTTCTTGACAGGCAACCAACTACTTATCCACAGCGGCAATTGTCACATAAGCAACGTAACACAGATTATTGAAAACATCGGCTACATAGCAAAAGAATTTAGTAGTCCTTAGGTAAAAGAAACGTTGCGAACGGGATTGCAAATCCCGTCCTGCATAAAACTGAGATATGTTGGAGTCCAAGATTTATCTTGGGCTTTTTACTAAATACTTAACACAATTTTCCCCATTGTCTGCCCCGTCGAGATCAACTCGTGCGCCTCAGCAACCTGCGCCAAGGGCAACACCTTACTCACTTTCACCTGAAACTCGCCCGCCTCAATCAAATGAGTCGCCTCATCCACCATCACCCGCTGTGCCACCCGCGCCTCGTGCATCCCCATAAGTATCGGCGTGAGCATTAACTCATAAATCAAACTCAAATTGCGTAGCTTTGCCACCTTAATAGCACTGCTATCACAAGCCGGATCCAACAAACTAACGACTTTACCATAAACGCTCGCGGCGGAGATAGAGCGACAAAAAACCTCTCCGCCCACCGTATCAAAAACCACATCAACACCCGCGCCATCTGTCCAATCAAGAGCCGCTTCGACAAAATCAGTTTGCTTATAATTAATACAATAATCCGCCCCCAGCGATTGAGCAAAATCCGCTTTTTCTTCGCTGCCCACCGTCGTAGCAACACACGCCCCCAAACTTTTTGCCAACTGTATCGCCAAATGACCGACACCACCCGCTCCGGCATGAATTAAAACAGTTTGATCAGCTTGCAACTGGGCACGATCAACCAACGACTCCCAAGCCGTAATCCATGCCAACGGCAAAGCAGCGGCTTCAACCATTGACAAACTTTTAGGTTTAAGCGCAGCATAATCTTGATGAAGCGTAGTATATTCAGCATAATTGCCTTGTTCATCAGTACCAATGCCACCATTAAAAAAGTAAACTTCATCACCGACATTAAAACGAGTCACCGCTTCACCCACCGCCTCGACGACACCAGCACCATCACAACCAAGGATTTTGGGTAACTTATCGGGGGCAATCCCCCCTTTTTCTCGCATTTTGTAATCAACGGGATTAATGCCAGCAGCGTGTAAACGCACACGTATAAAATTAGGACTAGATAACTCAGGCGTATCCACCTCAGTCATTTTTAGAACATCTGTACCACCAGCAGCGGTTAATAAAATGGCTTTCATAGCATTTTCCTTAAATATTTGATTTTTTAAAAAAATAGATTATACTAAAAAAATTAAAAAAACTGAGAAACTATCAATCTACAAAAAAGGACCAAAACCATGTTAAATATTGAATTAAAAGCCCTATTTAATAGACTCAACCCCTACTGCACCCGCTCAATGGAAGGAGCAGCCGGACTATGTGTCGCCCGTGGCAACTACGAAGTGTCCATCGAACACCTGCTACTAATGTTAATTGAAGACCCCGAACGGGACTTTCAACTCATACTGCGTCACCACGAAATTGACCCCGCCCGGGTCGAAAAAAGTCTGCAACATGCCGTAGAAGCCGCTAAAATAGGGAATACTGGCAGACCAGTTTTTCCCCCCTTGCTGATTGAATTACTGCAAGAGACATGGATGCGAGCCTCAGTCGAAATGCAACTCGGAGAAATTCGCTCCGGCGTACTCATTGCCACACTGCTTTCCAATCCCAACAGCTATGGGCATGCCGAATATTTCGACATCCTAAGAGACATACCAGCCGAAAATCTGCGCCATAACATCCTAGACATCACCGCAGGCTCCAAAGAAGAAACCGCAGTGATGGGAATCGAAAAACCCTCCCCCGGACAAACCAAAGTTGCCCGCGAAGATACCGCTTTGGGCAAATATACCATAAACTTTACAGGACAAGCACAAGCGGGAGAAATTGATCCCGTGTTTTGCCGTGACCGAGAAATTCGCCAAATCATTGACATACTAAGCCGCCGTCGCAAAAACAACCCCATTGCCGTCGGAGAAGCCGGCGTAGGCAAAACCGCCGTGGTTGAAGGACTCGCGCTCAAAATTGTTCAAGAAGACGTCCCCGACATCCTAAAAAATGTAGAAATTTACGGACTCGACTTAGGCCTATTACAAGCCGGCGCCAGTGTAAAAGGCGAATTTGAAAACCGCCTCAAATCCGTGATCGAAGAAGTCAAATCCTCCCCCAAACCCATCATCTTATTTATCGACGAAGCCCATACCCTAATCGGTGCCGGCGGGCAAGCCGGAGGCGGAGACGCGGCTAACCTACTCAAACCCGCACTAGCACGGGGAGAATTAAGAACAATTGCCGCAACCACCTGGTCAGAATACAAAAAATATTTTGAAAAAGACGCAGCCCTAAGCCGACGTTTTCAACTCGTCAAACTAGGCGAACCCTCCCCCGCAGAAGCAGTCACCATCCTACGCGGACTGCGCGACAAATATGAACAAGCGCACGGCATCTATGTACGCGACGATGCCATAGAAGCAGCCGCCCACTTCTCCGCCCGCTACATTTCCGGGCGCCAACTACCCGACAAAGCAGTCGATGTCCTAGACACCGCAGCAGCGCGAGTTAAAATCAGCGTCACAGCTAAACCCCCTCGCCTTGACGACTTAGAACGTAAAATCCAAGCCTTAGAGCGAGAATTAGCAGCCATCCGTCGGGACATTGCCGCCAAATTGCGGACAGAAGATGAACGGACAGCAGAACTCACTGACAAAATTAACCAATTAAACCAAGAACGGGACGAACTCACACAAACTTGGGAAAAAGAACGGCAAGCCGTCACCACCGTACTTGACTTGCGCCAACAATTAGCCCAAACACAACAAGACAGTGGCACCCTACAAACAGCCATAACCGCCTTATCAGACATACAAGGCAATACGCCCCTGATTCACTACGAAGTCAGCCCCGACGTCATAAACCAAGTCATTGCAGATTGGACAGGAATTCCCGTTGGCAAAATGGTCAAAGACGAAGTACAAACCATACTCTCATTCAAAGAAAACCTCAGCCAACGTATCAAAGGACAAGAACAAGCCATTCAAGCCATTGACCAAGGCATTCGAGCCGCCAAGGCAGGACTGCGTAATACCAACACCCCGATGGGCGTTTTCCTACTCGTCGGGCCCAGCGGCGTCGGCAAAACCGAAACCGCTTTAGGCATCGCCGACTTACTCTTCGGAGGAGAACGCTTCATGGTCAGCATCAACATGTCCGAATTCCAAGAAAAACACACCCTCTCCCGACTGATAGGCTCACCCCCCGGCTATGTCGGCTATGGCGAAGGCGGCGTACTCACAGAAGCAGTGCGCCAACGCCCCTACTCAGTCGTCCTATTAGACGAAGTCGAAAAAGCAGACTTAGAAGTCATGAACTTATTTTACCAAGTCTTTGACAAAGGCATCTTATCAGATGGCGAAGGGCGCACCATTGACTTCAAAAACACCATCCTCTTTTTAACCAGCAACCTAGCGGATGACATCATTACCCAACAATGCGCCGCAGAGCAGCGCCCCTCATTAGAAAGCATAGTAGAACAGATACGTCCCACCCTCAGTGAACACTTTAAACCGGCTTTACTAGCGCGTATGGAAATTGTCCCCTTCACCCCCATTAGCCGCGAAGCCATGGGCGACATTGCAAAGACCAAACTCGGACAGCTCGCACAACGCTTACAGGACAGTCAAAAAATACACTTTATCTATCAAGACGCAGTGATAGAACAAATTGCCCAACGCTGCACAGAAGTCGAAACCGGTGCCCGCAATATTGATCATATTATTAATCGCACCCTCCTGCCTCGCATTGCCAGCGAAGTCTTAATGCAGATAAGTCAAGCGACTTTGCCAGAGACGCTAGAAGTGGGGATTGATGACGCGGGGGACTTTACTTACCAATTCAAGTAGGCGATAAATCGCCTACTACGAACTAGTGGCTGTTCGTAGTAGGCGATTTATCGCCTATTTTTGCTATAATATTATAGCCTAAAAAAACAATGAGGATTCAAATCATGAAAAATCATTTATTGACTTACAAATCCATTTTAATGTTAGCCGGTTTATGCTACAACAGCTATGCTGAGCCTCAGGTCAAAATTTATGACCAAATGCCTAGCGAGAAACAATTGCTTGAAGACTTAATGTCCCCAAGCGTCAATGAGCCCGAGGCTCAGATCAAAATGCCCCCATCTGACGGGATACAATCGGCTTCCAGTGAGCCCGAGGAGCAGGTCAAAATGTATGACAAAATGCCTACCAAAGAGCAATTGCTTGCCGATTTAAAACCATCCCCTAAAATGGGAAAATTTCTTTTACGTGGTCAGCGTCCCCCAACCAGCACATGCAGCTCACCGGATTTCAAAGCAAAAACGGTAGGAATAGCCATTCGGTTTAAAGTCAATTCATCCACGATGACAAAGGATGCAACACAATTCGCGGATATTTTGGGAGAAGTCCTCTCAGCGGATGAATTGCGAGACTGTGATTTTGAAATTGAAGGTCACACGGATAGTTCAGGTTCTAAGGCTTATAACAAAAAACTGTCCAAAAAGCGTGCTAATACCGTGACCACTTACTTGGTCAACCAGCACAGCATTAACCCAGCGCGTATTAAACCTATAGGCTACGGAGAAAATAGACTGTTGACAGGCCTTTCTTCTACCAGTTCCAAACAGCGACGAGTACAGATAAAAAATGTGGGCAACTTTAAATAAAAAGTGACATATCAATTAGATTTTGGAGTCCAAGATTTATCTTGGACTCCAATGAGGAATCAAATCATGAAAAAACATTTATTGATTTACAACTCCATTTTAATGTTAGCCGGTTTCAACGGCTATGCTGAGCCTCAGGTCAAAATTTATGACCAAATGCCTACCAAAGAGCAATTGATTGCCGATTTAAAGCCATCCACAAAAACATTTCGTTTACGTAACCTGCATTCCTCAACCGGCACATGCAGCTCACCGGATTTCAAAGCAAAAACTGTGGGAATAGCCGTCCGGTTTCAATTCAATTCATACAGGCTGACAGAGGACGCACGAAAATTCGCTGAACGTTTGGGTGAAGCCCTATCGGCGGATGAATTGCGAGATTGTCATTTTGAAATTGAAGGTCACACGGATAGTTATGGTTCAGAAGCTTATAACAAAAAACTGTCCAAAAAGCGTGCTAATGCCGTAACCACTTACTTGGTCAACCAGCACAGCATTAACCCAGCGCGTATCAAAGCTATAGGCTACGGAGAAAATAAATTGTTGCCCGACTATTCTTCTACCAGTTTCAAACAGCGACGAGTACAGGTGAAAAATGTGGGCAATTCAACTTTAAATAAAAAGTGATAACTGCTTGTAAAAGACGCTCAGTTTTGCGATAATATCGCGCCTCAAATCAATGAGGACTCAAATCATGAAAAATCATTTATTGATTTACAACTCCATTTTAATGTTAGCCGGTTTATGCTACACAAACAACGGCTATGCTGATCCTCAGGTCAAACTTTATGACCAAGTGCCTACTAAGGCGGAATTGCTTGCTGATTTAAAGCCACCCACTCAAACCTTTCGTCTACGTGGCATGCGTTCCTCATCCCCCTCAACCGGCACATGTCGCTCACCGAATTTCAAAGCCAAAACGGTGGGAATAGCCGTTCGGTTTGAAGTCAATTCATTTAGGCTGACAGAGGACGCACGAAAATTCGCTGATCTTTTGGGTGACGTCCTGTCGGCGGATGAATTGCGAGATTGTCATTTTGAAATTGAAGGTCACACGGATAGTTCTGGTTCTGAGGCTTATAACAAAAAACTGTCCAAAAGGCGTGCTAATGCCGTGACCACTTACTTGGTCAACCAGCACAGCATTGATCCTGCGCGTCTCAAAGCTAGAGGCTACGGGGAAAATGAATTGTTGCCCAACATTTATTCTACCAGTTCCAAACAGCGACGAGTACAGGTGAAAAATGTGGGCCGCTTTAAATAGATTTTGGAGTCCAAGATTTATCTTGGACTAGCACTCGCCCAAGATAAATCTTGGACTCCAAAATACCGCTCGTTATTGACAACGAGCCTTTAAATCCACTAAACCACGATGATCGGGTACGGCTCGCAAACCATTTTCAATATTATCTCTACACGCACCGATATGGCCCTTTTTTAGCTTTTCTTTAGCTTTGTTTTCATAAAATTCTGCCATTTTACCCAAAATAGCCTTCGCCTGTTCATTACCAGGACAAAGTGCCAAGACTTGTTGATATTTTTCGAGAGCATTCCCTCTTGGCGGGAAAATAAAACGGTTCTCCTCCATGTCTTTCTCAGCTTTTTTTAAGAGTGTATTAACAGTAACGGTAGATTGCTCACACTGTCGCTGCAATTGTTGACGTTGTTGTTCTGCTAAACGCGCCGCCTCCTCCTCTCGTTTTCGGGCCTCCTCTTGTTCAGCAGCTAAACGCGCCGCCTCCTCCTCTCGTTTTCGGGCCGCCTC
>JBDLJY010000176.1:0-13693 GCA_039714115.1 Pseudomonadota bacterium
AACCTTCTATAAACTCTTGACGATCTGTATAAATTTCATCGGGTACATCTGGTTTGATGACCCATTGTGATTGATTTTTCATGCTTTGTTCCTTTTATACTTTGCACCGTCACAAATTGCACTTTTGTCATTTCGGTTTCGACGATAGGAGAAACCGAAATGACAAAAAAACTCAGTTTATGACGGTGTCTAGTATATGTTAAATGTCTAATCCAATTTTGCCGTCGCGTTCTCGATTGATGGTTTTCTAACAACCCACAATATAAATAGTTTTCCCACCGAGCTTGCTCGTTTTCCAAAAAATTTTTTTGTCCCATTTAGGCGTTTTCCGCCGATCAAATACAATCAGCCAACCTTCTTGACAATCTAACCTATCCATATAGCCCGCCAACTGTTCTTTTCCCTCTTGATAAGTTTTGTTGCCGTAGCGCAGCTTTAATTCTATCGGATATTTACCCCCTTCATAGTGTACACACAAGTCAAGACTTCCTCTACCACCCGCCAATTCCCGTGAAATACGCCCGCCAGTTATCACTACCTGTTGTAAAAAAGCTTGCAAAATCAAATGAGGTGCGGCTTCCTGATATTGATACCGTTTAGCCCATATTTCACTGTTTTCTCGCCAAAATTGTTGAAAATCTTTTAGCAATCGTTTCATATCAAGTTTCCCCTCTAGCAAATAGGCGGGGGCAGCGGGCGGAAAATGGCGTTTTTTCAATTCCATTTGCGATCTAGCGGTTAGGATATGAATAATGACTTCACCGTAGATTGGATTCGATGGCACTAGCCCTTTCTCATCATCCTCTCTGAGCAATCCAAGATCAAGCACATATTGATAATCATCATCTTGCCAATCGTATCCTTTAGCCTCTCCGAGTATCACGGGTTCAACAATTCGTTGCACCCGTGCTTCTTTTAAGCGTTCCATCAGGCTGTCAAGATGCGTATCCCGTCGCATAGTCAGAGTTTGTACCGCTTGCTCCACATGCTCTGGTAAAATCTCTCTTGAAATCTCAAAGTTGAGAATCTGCTCCACAATCTCACAAGCGATGGCATTCACCAGCCAAGGTTGCCCTTGAGTATAATGATAAACCCTTTGGATAACCTTTGGCGAAAACGCTTGAGTCGTTTCTTGAGTATGCTGGGCATACAGTTCGGCTATTTCATCGAGGGTAAAATTACGCAATGTTTTTGATGTTTTGACAATATTAAACGGGCTGCTGGTGCCAAGTCTCCCGCTAGGCTCTCTTCGTTTTTCGCTGGGCTCTCGGATTTTTGCTTTGTAATCACGGATATTTCGTAGTCCCACCAGCGCGATGGAATGCACAAAGGGGATATCACGACGGTTAATATATCCATCCCGAAGTTGCCGCAAAAATGAAATCAAGGCACCGTTTGACAAACAATTGATTTCATCAAATAAAACCACTAATGGTTTGTCTAAGCTCTCACAAAAATAGCTTAGGCTCTCTCTCAAGGCGACATTGAAATCTGCGTAGTCAATTTTATCGGCAAAGGCATATTTCCTCAAGTTTTTATGAAACCTCACTTGAGTTTTCATCACCTTAATAATAGCTGGAATACCTTTTTCTGCCTCGGTGATTTCTTGCACCGATTCAAGTGAACAATACAAGACATAATAGTTCCCTGTCTCATTCAATTGTTGGGTTAACTCCAGCAAAAGTGTCGTTTTGCCAGATTGCCGGGCGGCATGGATGACAAAATATTGCTTTTGCTCGATCAGGTCAATGAGACCTCCGCATCGCTCCTGTGCCGGTAGCATATAGTGTTCATCAGGGTTACATGGTCCGGCAATGTTAAAGGTTTTTCTCATGTTCAATCTCCTTTTCAGTTATCAGTAACATCGGGCAACCATAAAGGATTGCCCCTACAATAACCAATCACTCCTCAAAACACCGCTCACTCTCTTCATCGTTCATCTGCATCTTAGCAAATTTAAACCCGACTTCTTCTTGACAAAATTGGCTGACGTTAAACGGAGCTTTGCCAATTTGGCACAAAGGATTAGCACGCATTTCATCGGGTTCACAAGCTTTTAATAATACGTCATATCTCAAAAAACCAGCTTTGCCCATTTCGCAGTAGTAAATCTGGCACAATTGTAGTGCCCGATTTCTGGTTTCCAACGCATTCTGTTGGAGTTCTTTAATGAGTTCCGGTATTTTCTGAGCATCAGCAAGCATTTTATCCATTGCCTCGGATTGCGCTCGCACTATTCCATTAACGCCATTTTCTCCATATTGATCAGAAGCACCAATGAGAGCCAAGCTTAAATCTCTATTTTTATCTCTAAGCAAGCCTTGTTGCCATTGGGCGTATCTATCAATAATGCTTTTGCCAACGCTATAAGCTTTTTTGTAATCACTCACTAATCGCGTCACCATTGTGTTCACTTTTTCATCATAATGCGCTTTGAGTGTTTCATAAAGCTTCACAACTTCATCAGATTCCTGCTTTAAAACCTTAACCGCCACTTTAGCGCGATCCAATGAAGATTCTGCTAACTTTTTATTGGCTAAATAAATCCTGGCGAGGGATGATTTTGCACCCAATTGCTCCTTAAGCACTGTATCCGCTTCATTCTCAATGATCGCTTTTATGGTTTTTTTAGGTAAGCGGAGCAATTGACAACGCTCATTAAATGCTGGATTGAGTGGACCATTTTTGCTTGAATAACAGGATGCCATCTCATCCAGTAAATCATCCACTTTTTTGGAGGATTTGGCTTCATAGTCAAATTTTGCATAAGCCCAGTTAATATCCGCAAAACTGGCAATCGCGCTACGTCTGGCTGTACAGAATTGGGACTCCGCCAGTGTCGTTGCCCTTTTAGCCAACCGGCATTGTAGCAATCCCTCCATCAAGGCTGCTAAATTTTGTTGAGATGCCCAAAGTCCTTGTGTTTGCAAATCTTGTAGTAGGCTAATCGCGTTTTCAATTTTTAGCCTGTCTGAGATGGGCTGGTGAAATAGACAAACGGCTTTTCTAAACTCGGCTAACCGATGACTGAGCAATGGCTGGTTTTTCAAAAGCTGATTAAAATGCGCTTGACAATCTGGCGCGGTTAGATCGGCTTCAATAATCAAAAATGGAGTGGTTGGTAGCACATTTTCCCCTCCCTTTCCGATCATTGGCGTTGTTAATAGGGTTAGTGTTAGCCCTAGTGTCCAAATTTTTTTCATTAATTTTACCTTTTGTTTAGTTTTGTCGTTAGGTTTCGCGCTGATTCGGCTCCTATTCGGTAAAGGCAATAACTACAAGGATTACATTTAAGAAGGGATAAGTCAAAACATAACCAGAACTGGGTTTTGACTTATCCTTTTTTAAATGTAATCCCTGTAGTTATTGCTGTTTTTTAAACTTCAAATCTTATCTCATACTCTTAGCATAAACCAAATAAAACTGAAATCCCGCACACCCCGCCGGCGGATTGGGCAAAACTAATTCGCCTCGTATAAACGATAAATATAAGTATCCTCAATATAACATGACCCAGTAATGCTAATACCAGTCAATCTCTTATTGAAGGTTTTCTCGCTGAGGCGCATCATACGCAGCGATGACACGTAGTGGTTGTTGTCGTCTGTGGCGTACAGACAATCCGCCGGTATAACGTATTCATGTTCTTGATCAGCATTAAGGATGCTAAATCGTCATGCAATTGCTGTTCTAAAACAGCTACGCGCAATAACTTAGGAAAATTATGGGTGTAGCTATCTCTTACGGTTTGAAGGTCTGGAAAATCATGCTCTTTAAACTGTTTTGAAATACAGCTTTTTAAAGCACATTCCACCGCATAACCTAATTTTTCATGATTTTTTAGTATGCAAATTTAACTCCCCTTTGTCAGTTATCAGTAACAACACACCGTAGTCCTCCACTTATCTGTCCAATATTTTTCTTGACTGAACAGAATACTGAGGGTAATTTTGCTCGTCGATATTGCCCTGCACATGACATACCTGATTCTCCTCGCCAGCTACTCCCGGAGAGGTTTCAGCAAGTGTAGGGTGCGTCCGACGCACCGGTTTATCAATGTAGATTTATACATACGTGACTTTATTTGTGCGGAGTACGCACCCTACATTTCATCCAGGCTACGCTTGCTTGTCTGGAGTGCGCTGGTGCGTAACATGACTTACTAACGATTTATAAACTTCTTGATTAAATGGATTATCCCCGTTTGGCAAACGTAAATCGACATGACATAAAAGCCTAAATTCCATTGGGGTAGGTGCCTGATTGACTTTCTGCACTTTTGCAATCACCTCTTCTGGTGAGTGGCGTATCACCGAAACAAGCAACGACGATAAATACTTTGGACAAAATCCAAGCAAAAATTGGTCTTGTGTTCTAAGTACACATTCATCAGCGGCGTAATCTTGCATGAGAAATAGTGGCTCATTAACTTGCAGTTGAGCAATACGCTGCCTAGAAGCGGTCGAAATAGACTGGATGCCTCTTAAAAAAAACTCAATTTGAGACCAGCCGCTTGTCGAAAGCGCCGGAATAGCAAAAAGTTCAAAAGCATCAGTTGCCCGGCGCCCACCACTCTTGGCAAGAATGGAAAATTCGTTATATTGATTGGAGTCAATTTGTAACCACTGTAAATATCTTTTGAATTCTGGCCTTTTATTTGATAGTAAACGGTGTCTTAACCAAGGAAACATTTCAGCAGATTTATAAATGCGCTTAAAATCAGGAAATGATAAAAGGGGTTGAAAGTGACATTCATCAGCCGCTACTTGTGCGCCTTTGGTATAAGCGAAAGAAAAATATTTGTCGTCACGCTCCACTTTTCCAATCGGATACCAACGTTTTTCGTCTTGCCAACCAACCACCAGTTGTTTCATAAGAATGCTAAACCTCGCTTTAAAATTTCAGTTTTATTTTCATGTAAAATTCTTTTTGAAAATGCAAAGGCAGTCTCAGAAAATCTCTTTTCTGGAATTCTGTCAAGAATCATTAAAAAATCTAAGGCTTGCAACTTTTTCAGCCAATACCGCAACGCGGCACGATTTTTCAAAGCCGCATTGAAAAAGGCATCAATACATAAGAGCGGCTTGTTGTCATCCTCAGACGCATAAAATGCTGAGTGACATTTGTGGCGGTATTTTTGAAAAAGTTTATCATTAGTCAGCCGCAATTTTCTAGCATCATCGCGCAATTCTCTACCTAAACTTGAGGCATGATCAAAGGTTTCAGCTAAATATTGAGATGAATTTTTATCCAATTGGTTTTTATTAATAATAATTCCCCAATTTTCGTGGTGTCTATCAGTGTTCCCGATTAATCCATCCAAGAGAAGATAGCCGATAAATATATCTATGGGTGTCATCCACGCTGGCAACGTAGCAGACAGTGGACGTAGTAGTGACGCTTGTTCTATGGCTTTAAGTACACGTTTCAATGTGTATTGCCGATTACGAAATTTCAGAGATTTTGGATATTCCTCGTTTGCCCCCAGTATTTCGTCCCCTAAAACAAGGGATCCTTTATCAGGGAGTATGGAATAAGATATTACTCCTGGTTTATCACCCAAATTCGCTAACTCGTAGTGGGCGCAAGGAATTTCCAAACTATGAGCGATTTCACAAGCTATTTTCTCTGCCCAATCCTCCCCCGTGTTGGACCGAGAATATTTGAACAACGCCTTAGCTCCGTTTTTATCGAAAAACCAAAATTTTTCTTTGGTTCCCATTTGCTCAGGATTGAAGGGGATTTCCTCTTCACTCAGATTGAATATTTCAAATTTTGGATACATGTTGTGTCATAATTTATACTTAGCTCCTTCACAAATTGAGCTTTTGTCATTTCGACGAGAGGAGAAATCTTACTTTATGCTGCTAAAGATTTCTCCTCTCGTCGAAATGACAAAAACGCAGATTATGAAGGTTACAAGTATAATTTGAATTTTGTCGGGCATATACTACTATACTCCGTCATGATTTGCGCTTTGTCTTTTCTGAATCATAATTCTCATAATTGGACTCCTTAAAAAACTTGTGCATTCCTTTGCGGAGCAACGGAACGATAAAATCTTATCTTATCTCATACTCTTAGCATAAACCAAATAAAACTGAAATCCCGCCCCTTCATAAGTACACCCCGCCGGCGGATTGGGCAAAACTATTTCATAACTCCCGATAACGGGCAATCCCATCAAGGGCATCGCGGCACCCGTATCATCCGGCGGTGTCTCCTGCTCTAAGAAATTATATAAATAATGTCTTTGTGCCCAAAAGTTGCCCAGTTGATTGACTAAATTCTGATCATTATTCAAGCTGATATAGGAGCGTTTCGTTGAACGACTCGGTGTGCTCAAAAAAACCGGACTCAATGTCGAGTCATTGGCTGACATTTCTTTAAATACAAACCCTGAGCCATTATGCGTAATCCGTACTGGGCGACGTCCACATGCTGGCTCTTCGGGAAAATCTATGCCTACGTGAAAATCAATCAGCATCAGATTTTGATTGGTACCATGTTCATCAGGATCAAAATTATTTGACCATAATGAAAAATAGCCGCCCGCCGCTTGATTATCCCGCGCTGCCGGGGAAATTTCAAAAATAGCCTTTCGTTGTTGTGCCAGTGCATTCGCAAGTCCACTCTCTCTCGGTACGCTAATATTTGACATTTCTGTAATCACTTGGGCATTTGACCATAAGGCTTGATCGGCAATCAGCTTTTGTAAGGCTTTTAAGTCATCATGCGTTTTCACGTAGCTGATTTCACTAGAAAACGGAGTCTTCTCCGCTACACTGATCATCGCCTCTATCCGATTTCTCAATAAATTCAGATACCGATTTGCGGATTCCATCAATCGACGCTTATTATGGATCAGTGTGGGCACGCCTTTGAGCAGTGTCGCTATATCGGCTTGAGTGGCGATAAATAGCTTTTCCTTTTTGGCACCTGCTCCCTTACTTTCATGAAGATTATTCATGATAATCTTTCGCTCGGCTTGGATTTGGCTACTGATGTCCTTTTGATAAGCTAACATGTCCTGAGTGAGTTGGGTTTCTTCTAAAGACTGCTGTGTTTGTTGCTGCCCGATGCTGATCAATTGATCAATGGTTTTTTTCAATTGATCGGTTTGGCTTTTTTCTTGCCTAATCACAGCCTCTACATAGCCAAGCTCAATGCCTTCAACCGCAATGATTTTTTGCAATTCTTCCTTGTTTAGCCGTTTTAATGCCGCCTCCTGAGCCGAGACTTCTTGTTCAAGCCCACTCAAATCGCTTTCCAGTTGTTGGATTTTCTCAATACTGGCTGTTGAATAAGCTTTGAGTGTCTCTATCGACTGAATATCGCGCTCTAAAACAGATAATTGTGTCTCCAATTCCTGTGTTTGATGTTTGATAATCTCAATTTGCAAACGCTGGTTTTCGATTTCTCGTTTTTGGGTGGCTATCGCAAATTGGAGTTGATCATTGCGTTGTCCCGCTAAGCCCCATTCTAATAGGCGTTTGCGATGCTCACTTTGGGTGGCTGCGATGTTCGCTTTCAGTCGGCTTTTCTCAAATTGCGCGTCTTGTACAATCTCTTGTTTTTGCACCAAGAGTTCTTGTATATCATGCGCTTGCTGCATCCCTTTGCCGTAAATTTCTTGAACTGTTCTCAAAACCTGAGACTTACGAATATCAGCCTCAACTTTTTTAAGCGTCAAGCTTAAGCTTATTTGGACATTTGACGGATAAATCAATCAAAGGCTTTATACTATCAGGTATCGTTTCTACACCCGTCACGCAAACCAGCAATTGTTGAACTGAGTTAATTTTTTGTTGCTGCAACATTTTTCGAGTTTTTGTCGCCTGTTTTAAGTAGTCCGTTTGGGTGTAACTGGGCTTTACTGAGGGGCAAGCGTCGCCATTTTCAGCGCGAAATTTGTGCGTAGCTTGAACACCAAAAAAGGCCAATTCTTTCTCTAATTGGCAAATAGACTCTTTTAGGAGGGCACGTTTTTGCTTAAAAATCGTGGAGCGCTCTTTTTTTATTCTGTCGATTTCCGTTTGGGCTTCGGCGATCCTATTGTCAGCCATCTGAATTCTTAAGTTATTAGACTGAACACTGTGGCTGAGTGCTTTTTTCTTGCCCTCATTTTTAGTCAATTCTCTTTCATATTGGGTGAGTTGTGCATGATAGGCACTGATTTGCAATTGAAGATTTGTCTTGGCGACTTGCCAGTTCATTAGCCAGCGTAAATCAGCGATGCGTGTTTTGAGATCGTCTTGTTTGACTTTCAAAACATCCATTTCTGTTTTACTGACAATCATTTTTTTTCGATGTTGCAATTCTGTCAGTTTCGAGGCGAGTTGAAACTGGAGCTGATTTTTGCGCTGTTCAAGTTGAATCGTTGTCGATTGCTCTTTTAAAAGAGCCTGTTGTTTTTTTAGCTCTGCTTGAGCACTTGAAACTTCGTTAGCATAATCCTTGGACATATCTTCAAGCATCGCAATCTTGTAGGCACTGGCTGTGGTGGATAATTCTTTATCTTTGCGGGCTTCATCAATTTTTTTGGCTTGTTGTGTACCTTTAGCCTCTAACCAGCTTGTTGAGAGCCCGACAATTTTGTCTTCTATACGTTCGACTTGCTGAGCAATTTTGTTAATTTCAGCCTGCAATTTTGGCACGTCAAATATGCTGTATTCTTGTGGATCGATATTGAGGAAGAGATAGCCTTTTTTGAGTGACTGTAGGCGCGTATTGAGTTCGCTTTGTAGCAGGATAAAATCTGCTCTTTCGGGCATTGCCATCATCGTTTCTGCGACAATCAATCTGGCTCTTTGGTAGTAGGCGCCGGCATTACTCTTGTTGTCTGTTTGTTGAGCCCCAATGAGATTAGCTAAGCCTCTGATGCGGGTTTCTGATTGTGCCTGATACCAAATATCTGCGAGTGCCATATAGAGTTGGGCTTGGTAATATTTGAAGTCGGAGGATTTTTTGATAAATTCCCGAAATGATCCTTGAAAATCCAACAGTTTTTGGCCTTTTTCTAAGAAAGCAATGTGCTTATCAATATTTTTGGCTAAGTTTTCAGGCAAGAGGAGAGGTGTTCCTACCCCAGATTTGTTGGTGTAATAGCGAATATCACTGGCTTCAAAGAGGAAATATTGCCCTAATTGGGTATAACAGTCGAATGAACATAAGCGTGGGAGTTCATTATCGCTGCAATTTTCTAACAACTGATAAGTGTTGTTATAGAGATCATTCATGCTGGCAATATCTCCACGCGCCAGGGCAATTTTCATGCGCTGTTGAAATTTTTCTACGGTGGCTTTTGCCTGAGTTTCTGTCATCTGCGATTTGCAGACTTCGGCGTGAGTGGGCGCGAGTGTCTCTATTAATACTATGAGTATTGTCAGGAGTGTTTGTTTTGGGTTCATTTATTTAATTACAGGGATTAGATTTACCGCTGTATTTCCAAACAGCGTAGGCATTATCTCAATGCCATTAAGTTAAGCGTTCTGCGTTCAGCGATTTATCGCCTATTGTTGCCCAGAAATAGGCGATAAATCGCCTACGACGAACAGGTAATTTTCCTTAACTTAATGGCATTGAGGCATTATCTGGAGGACCAATCTGGTTGTCAAGAGAGTAAAAAAATTAATTCTTCTGATTCAGACAATTTTCTGGTTCCAACGCTGGAGCGTTGAAACCAGAAAAAAAAGCGGTCTCATATCTCTTCTAGTTGTGTTATCAATGGAGGTAAATCTTGGCTCACAATTTCCCATATAACATCCAAGTCAACATCAAAATATTCATGAGTCAGTCTATTGCGAAGCCCCGATATTTGTCGCCAAGGAATTTGCGGGTTATCCGCTTTAAATTTCTCTGAAATACATCGGGCGGCTTCGCCGATGATTTCCAATAGGCGTGTAATAGCAAGCATCAACATCGTGTCAGTGTCCAAGTCCTCTCTTGAACGTTCTTCAATAAACGCCACTGCTTGTCGTGCCGCGTCTAACATGTGTTGCAAACGTACTTCATCAGCTAACATACAATTCCTCCGCTTCTGCTATCACTTGTTGACGAAAATAGCGGCTTAAAAAATTCGGTGTATTGAGATCAACCTTTCTCCGAAATAATGCCGATAGTTCATCTTGCAATGTAAAAAAGGCGAGTCCAGGTATTTTTCCTTCAGCAAATTCTACCAATAGATCTATATCGCTATCTGGTTGTTGCTCACCACGCAAAACCGAGCCAAATAAAGCCAGCCGACTAATATGATAACGGTGGCATATTTTGTTTAATGTTGTATCATCTATATGTAATGTACTGTTTTTCATAAAATTCACCTCATCTCATCATGCATAGTTGTTGTCCTTTATTTAGTGTGTTACTCCGGAGTACAACTTTTGAGCAGAATCACAACGGATGAAAACCAAGAATACAATCATAACGCCAAATCTCATAAGATTGCATCCCATCCGCTGTGATCGGCTCAAAACAGATAACAAAATCTCACAACTTTTGAGCCGTGTAAGTACTGAAGCGTCACTATTTTATTATTAACGGAACGTTGGAACCAGAAAAACTTATGGATTGAATAACCTATTGAGCCAGCTTGTAAAATGATAAGCAATCTCAGTCTGAGGTTGCAAAGCGTGGGCAGTGATGGCTTGCCCTAAAGGATTGCCCGGTTCATCTTGCCAAGCTAAATAAGTGTGAATCACCGCCTTACTCTGATGTCAATGCCATTAAGTTAAGACAAACCTACGCATAAAGCCCACACCTCGTAGGTTAATTAAAATTGAATTTACAACGACCTTTAATGCGAGGTATGGGTTGACTGAGGTCTGATTTTTAGGGGTTTATCATACTGGCATTGACCCTACAAAAGAACGTCTTGGTATTGACACAGAGCGTGGGAACGATAAAAAAATTTCCGCTTAGTCCCTTAGTCTTATAAGTTCTTGACTTAAAATCCGGACATGTGCCATTTCTTCCTTGATAATCTTATCAATCTGATTTTTTCCCAAGTCTTCAGGAACAGCCTCTTTGATACCTTGGTAAAAGACAATAGTGTCCTTTTCAGATTTTATTGCCCCTTCCAAGATACTTTCTATTGAATTACCCTCGTATTCATTTTCAAACGAAACCCGAGAGTTCACAAGAGTTTGCAAATAGAGGGTGGATTCATCATTAGGATCGAACACCGTTGCCGCTTTTTCTTTCTCTGACAAGTCCTCTCTCAAAGACTTGAAGAAATTTTGATGGGCGATTTCCATATCTGCCAGATGGTTAAAAAGCTTTTTAAGCTCCTCATTATCTGTCAAGTCGGCGGTTGCTCGGTAGAATTTCGCCCCATTACTCTCCATCTGTTCAGCCATTTCAAAAACATCATCAGCATTAAAATTGTAAGCCATTTTTTCTCCTAACACTCGATGTTCGACGTTTTTGTCGCAGTGGCTACCACCGCGACCAAAAACGTCGAACTAAGAGTTACATGTTATCCTGATGTAATTTGACCGTATTTTTTTTAACGATTTAAAAAAAATACAAGTTCAAGATTTATTTTATCATAAATATTTTATTTTCTTGTGCCATAAATCAATTTTTTTTTTGCAGGACGCGGAGCGTCCGAGCCTGCATTCCCACGCTCCGCGTGGGAACGAGAAAAAACATCAACCGAGCCTGGTGTGGCATTAGGAGTCCAAGATTTATCTTGGGCGGGAATTTTCCCTCAAATTACCCCTCTTCTATGGTTTAGAAAACCACGATGATTTAAGAACAACCCTCCTAATCCTGGAGGAAAAATGATGACATTAACTAACATAGCTTCTTTTTGGCTCGATCAGATTTTATTCATGCTGCAAGGAGTAGCAGTGATCATTATGATCGCATTTACGTTATTCAGAACCCCTTATTTATATAAACAACTGCTCAATGAAAATCGCTTTGGGCTCGGCTGGCTGTTATTAGTTTTGCTCTTTAGTGTCATGGCGATTTTTGGAACCCATGCTGGCATGGTGATAGACACGATGGGCGCCTTTAAACCTGTCTCCTTGTCCTATCAGTTGAAGCAAGGTGAAGCTGTTATAAACTTTCGTGATCTTGTGACAGTAACAGCTGGTCTGGCCGGTGGTCCTTGGCTTGGAGCCAGCGTTGGGGCAATCGCCGGTGTCGAGCGTTTCTACCTGGGCGGATTTACCGGGCTAAGCTGCGCCATCGCAACGCTAATGAGCGGGCTGCTAGCTGGTTTTTTTCGCCAATGGTTAGATCGTAGAATCACACCGCTCCGAGCGGCATTTATCGCCGGGATAGTGGTGATCTTGCAAATGCTGTTGATTTTGATCCTGTCCTCCCCTTTTGAAGATGCACTTAATCTGGTGAAACTGATTGGCATACCCATGTTGCTAACGGATATGGTGGGTTGTTTTGTATTTCAACAAGTTATCGAAGTACTGGACCGTGATCGTCTTAAATCTGAGCTACAGCAAGCAAAGATTCGTGCCCTACAAGCCGAGATACACCCCCATTTTTTGGGAAATACACTGAATAGCATCAAAGTATTAATTCGTGTTGATCCTGACAAGGCGCGTGAGTATGTTACCAAGTTGGCACAATTTTTACGAGAAATTTGGGATTATGCACGCACCGATGAGATCACCCTCAAGGACGAACTAGTACATGTAGATAAATATCTGGATTTTCAAGAATTACGTTTTCCCAATAAAATTCAATACCAGAAATTGATTAAAGATGAAACGCTGCTGGATTGCATGATACCACCGCGCTCACTCCTGTCTCTGGTAGAAAATGCACTGAAACATGGCAAGCCGCAGAACAGGACTTTTGTGATTACGGTGGAGGTACGCCAACATGGTGATTATAGCCAGTTAATTGTCAAGGATAACGGTGTCGGTATTCCCAAAGAACGTTTGAAGGAACTGGGACCAAAACCCGTCGACTCGTCCAATGGAACTGGACATGGCTTATATCAAATTCATCAAACGCTTGACTTGTATTGGGCAGATAAGGCGCGTTTTGAGATTGATAGTACAGTAGAGCAGGGAACAACGGTGACACTGACTATACCTCTTTGCAAAGATTAATGTATTTTGGAGTCCAAGATTTATCTTGGACGAGCCAAGATAAATCTTGGGCTCCTTAAGAATTATGTACTTATGAACGATATGACTATTCGAGTCTTAGTGATTGATGATGAACCGCTCGCTCGCTCTGAGCTTAAAGATATGCTTTCCCGTTATAAAGATATCCGTGTGGAAGGGGAAGCCGAGAGCGCATCAGAAGCCGAGCAATTGATTGAGGAAACCAAGCCAGCTCTGATTTTTCTCGATATTCAAATGGAGACAAAGCGGGCTGGGCTTTCATTGGCAAAAAGCTTAACAATGCTATCAATGCCACCTTATGTCATATTTGTGACCGCTTACCCAGAATATGCCCTTGAGGGCTATCAGTACGAACCAATGCATTATATCCTCAAACCGATTGAGGATCAAATGTTGGAAGAGGCAATCAAGCGAGCGCGAAAACTCCTCAACCAATGTGACAGCAGCAAAATGGAAATCAGGGAAATCGTACTGATTCAGAAAGTCAAAGATAGCAATACGGCTGAAGTTTATTTATATGGTGGACAAGTATTGGAAGGGGTGAATGAAACGCTTAGAGAATTTTAAAATAAGCTGAAGGATGCTGACTTTTT
>JBDLJY010000177.1:0-13658 GCA_039714115.1 Pseudomonadota bacterium
ATGATCTTGATTTACGCTCATCAACATACAGATTTATTGTCCAAGTTTTCCACTATTTAAATCAATGCCATTAAGTTAAGCTATTTCCATCATAAATGTAATTTTGGACTCCAAGAACCTGAATTCCAAAACCCTACAAATTCTTAATTTCTCTCAAATATCCAATTTTTTCCAAGCTCACACCAGTGACAGCACTTATCTGTTCATCTGTAAAACTACCTAGATTCAACATCCTACCGGCAACTTTTTCAGTCTCTGTCAGTTTCAACTCATCAGGCACTGGGAGGCGACTAGGAGCCGGAAAGTGGGTACAAACAATATAAGTATAGATTCGCCGACTCTTGAGATCATCTTCAAAATAGAGATCATCATCATCTGTATGCAGATTGCTAAACACTACATAATAACCCTCATCCAAACTTTCAGACTTGAGATATTCAGCCAATTGTCCTTTACCCTTTTTAAAACGGGTATTATCGCTAAAGATTTGGGTTTCAATAATATAGCGACGATTTTTATAAACAATTAAAATATCC
This sequence comes from Pseudomonadota bacterium, assembly GCA_039714115.1. Classification (GTDB taxonomy): domain Bacteria; phylum Pseudomonadota; class Gammaproteobacteria; order Beggiatoales; family Beggiatoaceae; genus Thiomargarita. The sequence continues at coordinate 537 of JBDLJY010000177.1, forward strand.
GTTCGTCCAGCACCAGATGGAACCTCAATAAAAGTCTGTCCTTCTAGGGCTTCAATAAAAAAGTTAATAAAACCATCTAAGGAATAATGCCAAGCCGCCTCTTTCAGGTTTTCGGTATCAAAGGCTTTGAATCCTCGTCTTCGCACATATTGCCGGTATTTGTTGAGAATGGCGTGGATATTTAAGCCCCCATCTTTTAGATACTCATCAAAGCTGTCATTGACTTTCAATCCATAATGTCTAGTTTCCCCATTGGACTCTGGACGAAATGCCGTGATAATGCATTTACTATATAACGGCACCAATATTCCTACATAACCATCTATGTTATCTACGACACCATTAGCTTGCAAATAAGCGATGTCTTTAGTATAGACATTGAATTTGATGGGCAGTTCACCAAATAGTAAGCGGCACATAAATGCCTTTTTCTCTTCAGCCTTTTGGATAATATTCAGGATGTTTTTATTATGTTTTAACATTAAGAAATCATTCAATGTCAATAAAAAATCATCCATTGTCACAGTGCGACTCTTATTGTTTTTCAACATCTGTACGATAAGCCCACAAACGAGTCCGGGTTGACCCTTGGTATTATCATAAATTGCCTTTATCACACTATCTTCAAATCTTTGGCCAGATTCTACCACATATTGCTCAATCAATAGATTGACTTCGGTTGGAGTAAAATAGGAAATTTTTAATTCTTCTGCCACATTGAAGGGTGATGCACTGGACATGACGAGTTCTGCGATTGTACTCACGCCGACAAGGATCAAGGAATGGAGGGCATGGTCTTTTTTTTGATGATACATTTGCCGAAATGTATGCATAAGCTCGCTTAAGACTGAATCAGGTATGCCTTCAAATTCATCGATAACAAGAACAACAGATTGTGTCTTGCGCTTGATCTCTTCAAAAAATTCAACCAGTTCAACCTGATTTGTAATGATTTGTTTTGATTGAATTTGATGTTCATGCAGCCTTTTATGAAGTTGGTTATTTAAATCTCGGTAAAAAAACTCTCTTGTCACCGTCTTCAATTTCTCAAAACTAATCCAAATTGGGGTAAAACCTTCCTCCTTATTTGATAGTGTCTCAAGTAAGAGTTGAAAATAAGTCGTCTTCCCAGTTTGTCTGGGTGCAAAAAGGGTAAAATACCGTCCTTTTCGCACTTTTTCTTGACCTTCTGCAATTAATGCTTCACGCATTACGGTATAATGTAGTGCCGGATTACACGGTCCTGAAGTGTTAAATTCTCGCATGAAAATCGTCTCCTAGAGTAAAGTGCTGAGCCCACATCAGTGGATCAAAAATCCACGAAATATTTAACGTCACGGACAGGATTGCTCTCTTGGACTCCTCAGTTCGTAGTCAGTATATTTTTTAATATCTGATTAATAATAGTTTTGGTATGGCGTAAAATATTTACAATCATTATAATCTCTTCTTTGGTAGCATCATAAGCAAAACTTTCAGAGTATGATTCTCCGTCTAATATAACGAAATACCAATGGCGCCCAATAATATAAGCTCCATAAATAGCATGAGAAGACTGGTTGAGCTTTTGAGCGGCAACCATTGCTGCCAATAATTGCCCCAGAGGATCATTCGAAGTGTCTAATTGTTTTTTGTATTCATGAATGAAAAAAAATGGTTGCTTTGGCGATTGTGTGCCGGATGCAACTAAAAAATCAACATTACCCCACAGACGTTTATTTTCATCATATTTAATCGACAATGGACGTTCCATAAATGGACGATATTTATTTTGATAAAAGTCAATTAAGTCGAGAATAAATGCTAAAAAATAGACTTTTAATTCTTCCTCATTCCAATCGTGAACATGATACAACAATTTTTGAGATAATTTTTTCAATTGTTCAGCTTCATTTGCGGATACGGTTTGCTCAACGTTTAGCCAATCTTGAAGTTTCTTATTGTCTGGTTCCATTCTAAGATTAAATTCGGTTTCTACTTCTTCTTTTGTCCATTGAGAAAATGGTTTCATAACTTGGTTCTCCTATAACTGCTACGACGAGATGCCCAAGATAAATCTTGGACTCCGTTCCTCCCGACTATCCCATGTTTTGACTTTGACTTTTTATTTACGGACAACTCTAATGTCTAACTCAAAAGTAATGTCGCTAATCCTAATAGTGTGCCAAACCCGATTATATCAGTAATCGTCGTCAGCGTCACGCTAGAAGCCAGTGCCGGATCGATGGAGATTTTTTCTAGAACTATAGGTATTAATACGCCCGCGAATGCCGCACAAAATAGATTAATAATCAGGGCACTCCCAATAATCAGTCCCAATTTCAGGCTGCTAAACCATAATAGGGCTATGATGGCTACCACTATAGCCCATAAGATACCATTGAGTAGACTAACCGCCAGCTCTTTTCTCAGTAAATAAAGCGTATTGGCTTCCGTAATTTGTCCCATTGCCATGCCACGTATGACGATTGTTAAAGTTTGACTGCCCGCTATGCCACCCATACTGGCAACAACGGGCATCAGTACCGCTAAGGCGACCATTTTTTCTATGGTTGCCTCAAAGAATCCTATCACGTAGGCCGCTAAAAAGGCCGTCGCTAAGTTGACACCTAACCATAAGGCGCGAGCACGGCTCGTCGTCAATATCGGCGCAAACATATCATCTTCTTCGTCTAATCCAGCAGGGCCCATTAAATTGTGATCGGCTTCGGCGCGTATCACGTCAACTACGTCGTCAATCGTGATTCGGCCTACCAAAATGCCTTGTTCATCAATCACGGGCGCTGAGACTAAGTCGCGCTGTTCAAAGTGTCGGGCCACTTCATGGGCCGAACTATGCGCTTCAATCGTTTCAGTCTCGCAGGACATGACTTGTCCTACCGTTTTTTTCGGCGAGTGGGTGAGTAATTCGGTTATTGGTAATACGCCTCGGTAGCAGTTGTTACAGTCTACCGCCATCAGTACGTCCGTTTTTTCGGGCAATTTCTTAAAGCGGCGCAGATAGCGGAGTACCATTTTTAGGGTCATCTCAGTACGCACGATCAAAAGGTCGGTATTCATTAGGCCGCCGGCGGTGTCTTCGGGATAAAAGAGTACTTGCCTGAGTCGCCGATAGTGTTCTATTTCCATGGCTTCTAGGACTTTTTCTAATTTCTCGTCAGGCAAGTCTTGTAATACATCTACTGCGTCGTCCGTCTCCATGCGCTCGGCAGCGACGGCGATTTGGGCCGGAGGCATGTTTTGCATCAGTTCGCCACGCACGGCATCGCTGAGATAGGGCAGGATTTTTTCTCTTTTTTCAGGCTCTATTTTTGCCCATTTTTTTTCCCGTTGTTTTTGCGGGAGTGATTCTATTTTGTCTGCTATTTCAGATGGATGTATTTTCATTTATCAGTTACCGCAAGATTTGGTAGGAGTCCAAACTTTAGTTTGGACGTCCAAGATAAATCTTGGACTCCTATTTTATGAAATACTATAGTAGTGGATTTTTGTGACAGGAACGGCGAAGTGAAAGCAGTGGCAAAACCAGACAAGAGGAAAATTGATGCGCGAGAATGGAAAGAACATCGGTTTGACTATTTTTAACCAGTTACATATTAATAGCCTCCAACAACTCAGCCATATCAACTTGAGAACTCATATTAAGCATCCTATTAGCAAGAGGTGCCAACTCGCTCAAATCACTACTAATAATAACCTGTTTAACCTCTAAATAGGACTCTGGATTGACACTAAAGGAGCGCAAGCCCAAACCAAGTAATAAACGCACATAACGGTTATCACTAGCCATTTCGCCACACATACTGATAGGCTTGTCCGCTGCGCCATCAATGCTCATCTTAATTAAACGTAACACAGCAGGATGCAGCGGATTATACAAATAATTAACCGTTTCATCGTTCCGATCAATGGCTAAACTGTATTGAATCAAATCATTGGTGCCAATCGACAAAAAATCGACAAGGGGAACCACCAAATCAGTACAAATTGCCATTGCCGGGACTTCGATCATCACCCCAATCGGCATAGCCGGATCGAATTGGATCGACTCTTGGTCAAGTTCATTTTTTATTTCCTTAATAAACTTAATCACTTGTACTATTTCCGCCGGATCAGAAACCATAGGAATCATCATACGCACTTGCCCTAGCGCAGAAGCGCGTAAAATGGCCCGCAATTGAGGTTTGAATAATTTTTGCTGTTTTAAACATAAGCGAATTCCACGCAGACTGAGGGCTGGATTAGTGACAAACGAATCTTCATGGTAGCGACTATCAACAATTTGCTTATCTGCACCCAGATCGAGGGTGCGTATAGTCACGGGGGCACCGGCACGGGTGATACGGCTATAGGCATCAAAATGTTCCTCTTCATCCGGAGGCTCAAGTCGATTCATAAATAAAAATTCTGTCCGGTACAAACCAACCTCTTTTCCGCCCACCCGTTTAACAGCGGTCATCTCTTCGGGGAAATCAATATTGGCTTGTAAAGTAATTGGTGTGCCATCACGGGTTATGGTGGGTGAGGCTTTGATTTTGCTTAAGGCTAAGCGATAACGTTTTTCCTCGTGTTGACGCATATGATAGTAGTGCAAACTGCGCTCATCAGGATCAGCAAGTATCACGCCCCCCGCTCCATCAACAATGACGCTGTCATTGGCTTGAACATAAGGGCGTGCGCGGTGCAAACCGACAATGGCGGGAATGCCTAAGCTACGGGCTAAAATGGCGGTATGCGAAGTGGTGCCACCATATTCTGTAGCAAAAGCGAGAATGCCATGATGTTGCATAAGTACAGTATCAGCGGGGCTTAGATCATCTGCTAATATAATGGCATTTCTTAAGTCTGCTGCTTCAAGCGAAGTATCATGATGGCCACGTAAAATGCGCTGAATGCGTGTGACCACATGTCTGACATCGTCTTTGCGGGCACTTAAATAGGGATCTGCTATCTGCTCGAAGCTTTGCACGAGGCTATCGCATTGCAATTTCAAAGCCCATTCGGCATTGCATTGATGTTCGTGGATCAAATCTATGGGTACTTCGCTCAAGAGGCTATCTTCGAGCATCAATAAATGAGCATCAATAAATGCGGCAATATCGACCGCAGTATCTTCAGGGACGCGCTCGCGTATGTGCCGCAATTGTTCGCGTGCTTGGCTGATGGCATTTTCAAAACGTGCGATTTCATCCTCAAGAAGGGGCGATGGTATGCAATATTCGCAGATATCCACGGGATCGTGGTAGATGAGATGGACTTTACCAATGGCAATGCCTTTTGATACGCCGATACCATGTAGGGTTAAACTCACTCTTGTTCTCCAAAACCGCCTTGTATAAGGTGACATAATTGGGTCATTGCGGTAGTTTCATCAGTACCGTCGATAATCAACTCAATCTGTGTTCCCTTGCCCGCTGCCAACAACATGACGCCCATAATACTTTTGCCATTGACTTCACGCTGTTGGCGTTTGACTTGTATGTTGCTTTCAAATTGTGATGCCAGTTTGACCAATTTGGCAGCCGCCCGCGCATGTAGTCCTAATTTGTTTATAATTATAAGTGTTTGTTTTAACATTTTTTTTTTAATTATTGAGAACCGAATTGACATCTAATATTCCCTGACTGCCGCCGGATAAGGCTCTATTAGCCAGACTATCCAAGTCCTCCTGCGAATAATTCATTATTTTAATTAACATAGGTAAGTTGAGCCCAGACACAAGGCGCACACGACAATTATGAATTAAGCGACAGGCAATATTACAAGGTGTGGCACCAAAGAGATCGGTGAGGATTAGGACGCCGTGTTCTTTGTTGAGACTTTTGCAAATATTTTCTGCATGGTAGCAAAACGCGAGTGGATCATTCTCATGGCGGATTGGTAGGACTTTGACAGTCAAAGGCAAAGTCTCACCCAGCATTTTATGCAAACTCTCTAACAAACTTGTGCCAATGTTATCATGGGTAATCAGCAAAATGCCTACGTTCATTTTCAGTTTTCACCTTAAGTTAGTTCGTAGTAGGCGATTTCTCGCCTACTGTAACAACTAATAACTCTCGATGCCGCACCAATACTCCGTATTTCTGTTGACTAAAATGCTGGGCCAATTGCTCCGCTAAGTAAACCGAGCGATGGTGTCCCCCTGTACAGCCAATAGCAATGGTCAAGTAGTTACGATCATCGGCTTCAAATTGAGGTATCCAAGTCGTAAAAAAGCCAATGAGTTGCTCTCGCATTTCTTGTACCTTGGCTTGTGCTTGCAAAAAATTGATGACTGGGAGATCGCGACCTGTCAAATTTCTTAATCCTGTTTCCCAATGAGGATTGGGCAAACAGCGCACATCAAAGATAAAATCGGCATCGTTGGGTATGCCCTTTTTGAAGCCAAACGATTGAAATAGCAAAGATAGTTCAGTTGAAGAACATAAGCCCACCCGCAGGCGGATCATATCGCGCAGTTGATGTACATGCGTCTGGCTCGTGTCGATGCGAATATTGGCGCAATTGGCTAAGGGTTCAAGTAGTTGGCGCTCGCGTTGAATGGCTTCTGTTAATGATATCTCGCCTTTTGTTAAAGGATGTTTACGGCGGGTTTCGCTGAAACGTTTGATAAGCACAGCATCTTCCGCATCAAGAAATAATATTTGATAGGGGACTTGAGTACGTTCTAGTTTTTGCAATAAGGCGGGTATGTCATGTAAAGCAGTTGTGCGAACATCTATGCCGAGCGCAACGCAATCATGGGCTATTTGTTCTGATTGCTCGGCAAAGGCGGGTAATAATCCAACTGGTAGATTGTCAATGCAATAAGCCCCCATATCTTCTAAGCTATGCAAGGCGATGGTTTTTCCCGCTCCCGATAAGCCACTGACTATCAATAGTTTCATTTCAGTTTCTCACGACGGTGCCAATCTAAAAGAAATCCGATTTTTTAAAAAAATCGGATTTCTCACGACGGTTAATGTATAGTACCTAATTTATTAACAAAACTTCACAATACATCATAATTATACAGCGTTTGAATCCAGATCAACCGCACGGTAGTTAGCACTTGAATTTTGGGAGTGTCCCCGTGCTTGTTGAGTTGACACGCTCGCTTGAGCGTGGTAATCTGCACCACTTTCATTTGCGTCGTGTTGGTACAAAAATCCAAAATGCTTGACTTCTAAATTTAATTGTGAAACAATTCTTCGCGTCAGCTTTTAATAAAAAAAAATCAATAAACCGAGAGCCAAGGTGAGATTTTTATTAAAAAAAGCAAAGCGCTTGAGATGTTTTCAAGCTTTGAGAGATACCTCCCCTTCGGGGCATGTTAGCAAATGGTAACATTTGTTAATAAAAATGTATCGGTGCCAATCTCAAAGAAATCCTATTTTTTCAAAAAATAGGATTTCTCACGAGATTTATCTTGGGCTCGAAGCACCCGCCCAAGATAAATACCTCGACTAATAACGATAATGCTCAGGCTTATAAGGTCCCTCAATCTGAAGATTAAGATAGTCAGCCTGCGCTGTTGTCAATGTCGTCAAATGTGCCCCTATGCGTTTCAAGTGCATACGCGCCACTTTCTCATCAAGATGCTTGGGCAGTACATAGACTTTATTCTCATAACGATCATGGTGGTTCCACAATTCAATCTGTGCAAGTACCTGATTTGTAAAAGAATTTGACATCACAAAACTCGGATGTCCCGTAGCACAACCTAAATTGACCAAGCGACCCTCCGCTAGTACAATCAAGCGCTTTCCGTCAGGAAAAATGATATGATCCACTTGCGGCTTAATGTTTTCCCATTTGTATTGACGCAATGAGGCAATATCAATTTCTGAGTCAAAATGGCCAATGTTGCAGACAATAGCTTGATCTTTCATCAGCTTCATGTCCTCATGTGTAATCACATTAATATTGCCGGTGGTTGTCACAAAAATATCACCAAGGGCAGCCGCTTCTTCCATCGTGACAACCCGATAACCTTCCATACCCGCTTGCAGAGCACAGATGGGATCAATTTCCGTCACCCACACGGTTGCGCCGAAACCACGAAATGCTTGAGCGCAGCCTTTGCCGACATCACCATAACCTAAAACGACACAGGTTTTACCGGCAATCATCACATCCGTGGCTCGTTTAATGCCATCGAGCAGAGATTCACGACAACCATATAAATTATCAAATTTTGATTTTGTCACTGAATCATTAACATTAAAGGCAGGGGCTTGTAATGAGCCATCGCCCATCATTTCATAAAGGCGATGTACACCCGTTGTCGTTTCCTCAGAAATACCCTTCACATTTTTCAACAGATCAGGGTATTTATCGTGCATCACTTGCGTTAAGTCACCCCCATCGTCCAAAATCATATTGGGGCGCCAGCCATCTGGTCCGAAAATCGTTTGGTCAATGCACCACCAAAACTCTTCATCGCTTTCACCCTTCCAAGCAAATACCGGTACATCTTGATCCGCAATAGCGGCGGCGGCATGATCTTGAGTAGAAAAAATATTGCACGATGACCACCGTACTTCAGCACCCAAAGCAACCAGGGTTTCAATTAAGACCGCCGTTTGTACAGTCATGTGCAGACAACCAGCAATACGAGCATCTTTGAGTGGTTGCTCATTAGCATATTCTTTTCTGAGTTGCATCAAACCCGGCATTTCCGTTTCTGCGATTGCAATTTCTTTATGCCCCCATTCAGCTAGGTTAATGTCTGCGACTTTGTAATCCGGTCTCAAGTTGATGATCGGTTGTGCGCTCATTTTGTCTCCAAGTTAGTTAAAAAGTAAGTAAATGTAAGTAAGTTCGTAGTAGGCGATTTATCGCCATAACTTCCTCAAGTCAAAGTCAAAACAAGACCTGGCAGGTTAAACCCAAACCTGCCAGGTCTTACCTCAAACAAATTTAGACCTGGTTTTGACTTTGACCTGGCAGGTTTGGTTTTCAACCTGCCAGGTCTGGTTAAACCCAAACCTGCCAGGTCTTACCTCAAACAAATTTAGACCTGGTTTTGACTTTGACCTGGCAGGTTTGGTTTTCAACCAGGTCTGTTCCTAACTACACACCTGCCGCCTCACGCAATATTTCCGCCTTATCCGTGCGCTCCCAAGTAAACTGCGTCTCTTCACGCCCAAAGTGTCCATAAGCCGCAGTATCAGCATAAATCGGATGCAATAAATCCAGCATCGATATCAATCCGCGTGGACGTAAATCAAAATGTTCGCGCACTAACTGTGTCAAGCGCACTTCATCTATTACGCCCGTACCAAAGGTTTCTAGTCGAATCGAAGTGGGCTCTGCGACTCCAATGGCATAGGAAACTTGAATTTCGCAACGCTCTGCTAATCCCGCTGCGACAATATTTTTTGCGACATAACGAGAGGCGTAGGCGGCGGAGCGGTCTACTTTAGAGGGGTCTTTACCCGAAAATGCGCCGCCACCGTGCCGCGCCATGCCGCCATAGGTGTCAACAATGATTTTGCGCCCCGTGAGTCCACAATCGCCCATTGGTCCACCAATGACAAAACGACCGGTTGGATTGATATATACCCGCGTATCTTTGTCAATCCATTGCTCAGGCAAGACAGGTTTAATAATTTCATCCATAACCGCTTCATGCAAGGCTTTATTGTCAATATCTGGCGCATGTTGAGTCGATATAACGACGGCATCAATGCCGGTGGGCTTGCCATCAGTATAGCGACATGTGACTTGACTTTTCGCATCCGGGCGTAACCAAGGCAATGTGCCATTATGACGCAACTCGGCTTGACGTTTCATTAATCGATGGGCAAAGGTAATGGGGGCTGGCATTAATACGTCGGTTTCATTAGTGGCATAGCCAAACATTAAGCCTTGATCACCCGCGCCTTGCTCATGATCTTCTTTTTCGTCCACACCCATAGCAATATCGCTTGATTGTTTACCAATCGCTGATAATACCGCGCAAGATTCCCAGTCAAATCCCATATCGGAGCTGTTATAGCCAATTTTTTTGACCGTCTCACGTACCACCGCCTCTACATCAAGTTGAGCATTGGTCGTAATTTCACCGGCCACGATGACCATTCCGGTTTTGACTAAGGTTTCGCAGGCGACACGCGCTGCGGTATCTTGTGTTAAAAGCGCATCTAAGATAGCATCTGATATTTGGTCAGCTACTTTGTCAGGATGTCCCTCAGAGACGGATTCGGATGTAAAAAGCACAGTTTCGCCCTCTTTAATTTTTGGTTGAGTTAGGATAACACGACTGCACATTGTAGCATGACCACCGATAGACCTGCGATACCCCGCAAGTCTAGGAGCAACCATTCATCATTTAAATACTACCATTTATCAGACGAGTGTATGACAATACATTTAACACCACCCATAATGCACTCAAGCTGGAAAGGAGAAAAAAATGAACACTCAAAAGCAATCGGCATTTACCTTAATAGAAGCGATGATAACTTTAAGCGTTCTGGCTATTTTAGTTGCTGTCGCTATGCCTAACTTAAGTGGATTTTTACAGGATAACCGATTGACTTCACATACTAACACCCTCGTCGCTACTTTGAACTATGCAAGAGGTGAGGCGATTACGCGAAATCGTGCCGTTAATCTAACAGCGGTTTCACCGACTGACAGTAGCAATGAGTGGGGTCAGGGTTGGACGATATGGAGTGATCTTAATGACGATGGCACCGTCGATGACACTGAAATTATTCGTGAAATCACGCCAGGCGGTGCAACCATGATTGATGGTCCCAATAATATTGCGGGAATATCGCTTGCTGAAGTCGATGGCTCATTAAAGTCAAGTACGCTCAGTTATCGCGGTAATGGCACATTAGCCGTTAATTTGGGTCTCAATGATGATATTACTTTTACTATTTGTGATAAACGGGCTGGTGAGAAGGGCCGCGAGATAGTAATTAGTCGGACTGGTCGCGCCAGATTAGCAGATAATCAATATTCATGTCCATAGATTGGGGGGAGAATTTATGAACACTATTAAAACCTATCAACGCGCTGTTACCCTAATTGAAATGCTGGTAACATTGTTAGTACTGTCTATTGGACTATTGGGCGTTGCCGCCCTACAGTCCAGAGGACAACAATTTAATTTTGCTTCTTATGTGCGTACTCAAACTACGATGCTGGGTAACGAGATGATGGAGCAAATATTGGCTAATGTGGCGTTTGCCAGAAACGATGTTCTCACTAATGGGACAGGCGTTGGCAATGGTTATGTGGTCGATTCAAGTAATATACCCGGCATAAGTGTCAATTATTGCGATGACAACCCCTGTACAAACACAGAATTGCGTGATTATGACTTAGCACGATGGTATGGGCGTCTAGCCGCGACTTTGCCGAGTGGCACGGGTTCGATTTCAGCAGAGCGAATACCCGAACCACCCAGTAATGATGGACAAGATCAGGTGCGGTACACGATTTCAATTACATGGACTCTACGCGAGAGCGAACGCGAAGACGCTAGTGTTGAGACCAAAACGATAACTTGGGTGATGCAGATATGAATATGCGTGGTTTTAGCCTTATTGAACTCATGGTTGCTGTTACCATCAGCATAGTATTGATGTTAGGTGTCACAAATATTATGATTAGCACTAAACGGGCTTACTATGTGCAAAATGATATGGGACTATTATTGGAAAATGCCCGTTTTGCTACAGAGTTCCTTAATAATGATTTGCGTATGGCGGGCTATTTTGGTTGTTCGGGCCAAACGCCGACTGATGTCATTTCATTAGCAGGCGCAAATAATAATGGTGGTTCTGATGTCATATTGGTTTCTTTTGCAGATGCTAATCAAAATGCTTTTTCTGTTGTACATGCCCCACCGACGGATTTAAATGCCAGCCCACTGCAACAAGGTGAGACGAATTTTACTGTGACGACACGCGGTGAGTTATTTGTCGGTGATACTGTCATTGCCTCTGATTGTGGTAGTTCAACTAGCTATACAGTCAATACGGTAACAGATACGACGGTGACTCTAAATCCTGGTTTGGACAAAATTTATGGTAATGGGGGTCAATCGCATGGTGCTGAATTGCGCCGTTTAGTCACACATCGCTATTTCATTGCGACTTCGACTAATGGATTTTCTTTGTTCAGAGATAATGGCCCAATTGATGATCCACTGGAGACAAGTAATGCTGAGGAACTGGTTGAAGGTGTTGAAAACATGCAAATCCGTTATGGTGAAGATACCAATGATGATGGTGTCATCGATCAGTATCTAAACAGTGACAACGTGACAGATATGCAAAATGTGGTGGCTATACGCATTACCCTGTTGCTAAACACGATAACAGAACGTTACGACAGAGAGCCAGATACTGAAACTTATGCTCTCGATCCAGAGTCATCGGTTTATGGTCCCCCAGATGATTATTTTCGTCGTGCTGTTTTTACGACGACGGTGAAGTTAAGAAATATTAATAATGCACTTTAAATTAAATAACAGACTTGCGGGTAGAGCTTAGGAGTCCAAGGAGAAACGAAGATGAAAACATCACAATACAGTCAGCAAAATGGTACGGTGCTGGTAATGGCACTGATTTTCTTAATCGTATTAACCCTCTTGGGTCTGAGTGCAATGGAGGGAACTGTGCTGGAAACAAAATTGGCATCTAATTTTCAGGAAAACAATTTTGCATTTCGTGTGACTGAACTGGGGACTTTACAAAGTGATTTGTTGATTGAAGGAAACACCTATTCTAAGATGAAGACAAACCAGGTGGACGATGTCACTGCTCTGTTGAATACTAGCATTCCTAGAGATCATGGCCTTTCAGCAGATACTGAGAGTTCTCAGTACACTTACAAAGGTCTGTTTACGCCGAGAACCAGTGCTCGCAACGCTGGTGGCCAGTTGGCTTTTTTTGAAATCAGGACGACAGCTTTGAGTGCAGCAGGTACTGGCCAAGGTTCTGGTAGAACCACTTTGCGCGTCGGTGTGACTCGGTGGGCACCAGAACAAGACGGTAATTTTTTGCGGGATTAAGTAAATCAAAACCAAAGTCAAAACCAGACCTGCCAGGTTAAAACCAAACCTGGCAGGTCAACGGCACAACCAGACCGGAATTTGATTTTGACCTGGCAGGTTTTGTT
>JBDLJY010000178.1:0-13648 GCA_039714115.1 Pseudomonadota bacterium
ACGCAGAGCGTGGGAACGAGAACCAAGAAATCATATTTTTTAAAAAAATATGATTTCTGTAGGCAACTCACAAATATATTACGATCACGCAGCAGCAATCGGTATCACTTTATCCGCTACTGATTGATATTCTTCAATCTCATGGAAATTCAAATAACGGTAAATATCTTCCGACAACGGCGCAATCCCTTCAATATGTTGCATATATTCTGCAACAGTCGGTATTTTGGCCAGTTTCGCACAAACGGCGGCTAATTCTGCCGATGCTAAATAGACATTGGCATCTTTGCCTAAGCGGTTGGGAAAATTACGTGTCGATGTCGAAACTACCGTTGCGTTATCTTTTACCCGCGCCTGATTGCCCATACATAAGGAACAACCGGGCATTTCGGTACGCGCCCCACTTTTTCCAAATGTCGAATATACGCCTTCTTCAACCAATTGATGCTCATCCATGCGCGTCGGTGGTGCAACCCATAAACGGGAGGGTACGTTGCTCACATTTTCCAACACTTTGGCGGCGGCGCGATAGTGACCAATATTGGTCATGCAAGAGCCGATAAATACATCATCAATTTGAGTATCCGCCAGTTCTGATAAAGTCTTAACATCATCAGGATCATTCGGACATGCCAGCAAAGGTTCTTTGATCTCATTGAGATCAATGTCAAGCACGGCAGCGTATTCGGCATCAGCATCCGGTTCTAATAAATCCGGGTTTTTCAGCCACTCTTCCATCGCAATAACCCGCCGCTCTAAGGAGCGCTTATCGCCATACTCATTAGCAATCATCCATTTGAGCAAGGTGACGTTGGAATTTAAATACTCTATGACAGGGGCTTTGTCTAAACGCACAGTACAAGCATTGGCTGAGCGTTCGGCAGAGGAATCGGCTAATTCAAAAGCTTGCTCAACTTTTAATTGTGGCAAACCTTCGATTTCGACAATTCGTCCAGAAAATACATTCTTTTTGCCTTTTTTGGCAACCGTTAATAAGCCTTTTTGTATGGCAACGTAAGGAATGGCGTTGACTAAATCTCGCAAAGTGATACCAGGCTGCATTTCGCCTTTAAAGCGTACCAGCACCGATTCGGGCATGTCTAAGGGCATAACGCCTAAGGCAGCCCCAAAGGCGACTAAGCCCGAGCCCGCTGGAAAACTGATACCAATCGGAAAACGGGTGTGCGAGTCTCCACCTGTGCCAACGGTATCAGGCAAAGTCATGCGATTGAGCCAAGAATGAATAATGCCATCGCCCGGGCGTAGAGAAACGCCGCCACGGTTTGTTATAAACTGGGATAATTCATGGTGTAGCTTAATATCTACCGGTTTGGGATAAGCGGCGGTGTGACAGAAACTTTGCATCACTAAATCGGCTGAAAAGCCTAAACAGGCTAATTCTTTTAATTCATCGCGTGTCATGGCACCGGTAGTGTCTTGTGAGCCCACCGTTGTCATTTTGGGTTCGCAATAGGTGCCGGGGCGTACTCCTTTGACTCCACAAGCTTTTCCGACTATTTTTTGGGCTAAGGTAAAGCCTTTTGCACTCTCTTGAGCGGGTATCGGTTGGATAAACTGGGAGGTGGGCTCTAAATTCAAAGCTTGGCGAGCTTTGTCCGTGAGGCTGCGCCCAAGAATTAAAGGAATACGTCCACCGGCTCGTATTTCATCCGGCAACGTAGCAGGGCGCAGATCAAAATGGCTGACTTCTTCGCCTTTGTCATTGACGATGCGCCCTTGGTATGGATGAATGGTGATGACATCGCCAGTGTTGAGTTGGCTGACATCGCATTCTATCGGTAATGCCCCTGAATCTTCAGCGGTATTAAAAAAAATGGGGGCAATTTTACCACCCAAAATCACGCCACCTTGGCGTTTGTTGGGCACATAAGGAATATCATGTCCGATATACCACAATACCGAGTTGATAGCCGATTTACGCGAAGAGCCGGTACCCACAACGTCACCGACATAAGCTAAGGGATGCCCTTTTTGTTTGAGTGTTTCTATGGTTTCCAATGCGTCTGCCATTTTGTTGGAGAGCATGGCTTTCGCATGTAGCGGAATATCGGGGCGGCTCCAAGCTTCAGAGGCGGGGGATAAGTCATCGGTATTGGTTTCGCCGGGGACTTTGAATACTGTGACGGTGATCGCCTCTGGCAATGCCCGTTTGGAGGTAAACCATTCGGCTTCTGCCCAGGCATTGAGGACTTTTTGAGCCCAGTCATTGGTTTTTGCCTTGTCGACAACATCGTGGTAGGCATCAAACATTAATAGGGTATGTGATAAACCTTGCGCGGCAAAGGATGCCAGATTGTCATCATCGAGTAACTCAATCAGGGCTTGAATATTATAGCCACCCAGCATGGTGCTCAATAAGACTGTCGCTTGTGTTGGCGTTATCATGGCGCACTGGGTATTGCCTTTGGCAACGTCAGCCAAAAAACTGGCTTTGACGTAAGCGGCTTCATCTACGCCTGGGGGGACACGGTGGGTTAGCAAGTTAAGTAGGGCTTTTTCTTCACCCTTCGGTGGATTTTTGATGAGTTCTATCAGTGCCGCAACTTGCTCGGCATTTAAGGCTAAGGGCGGCAAGCCTTGGCTGGCTCGTTCTTCGGTATGTTGTTTGTATGCTTGTAACATGTTGTTTATCATTAATAATTATTGCGCGTTGGTGAAAATCGCTTTAGCGACTGGGCGGCGAGAGAAACCTCGTCTCGACGGAGAGTTTAAGATCATATTGGTGGATTTTCAAGATCGATCTAATCTAACTAAATTTTGCGGCGATAAATCGCCTACTACAAACGCGGCACGATATGCTTAAAAAATCATGCTAAGTTCGTAGTAGGCGATTTATCGCTAGTTACCTATTTGGAAATTTATTTAATGGGCACTAAACGATCCCCAAAAGGTGTATGTACGACGCGCATACCGGGCGGAACATCTTCATCCTTAATGACTTTTCTCTTAAATTTTTTACGGCGTTCTTCGCGTCTTTTCCGTGCCTTTTCGCGTCTTTCAGCAGCGGAGCTTTTTTTAGGCGGTTTTGGCTTTTTGGCTGGCGGTAGGGCTCCGCGCCGCGTTAAGCTTAAAGTCGCTATCCTCTCATTATCACACTGAACTCCTTTTTGCTCATTGGGTTTACGACACGGAGCATCTACCGGATATTCAATCTGTATCTCTCGCGCCTCTACGTTTAACAAGTAATAGCCCTCATAGTCTTTGATGGCTGTGCGTCTATTGTCCTCAAAGCGTTGGACGAATTCTTTATTATCAGGGCCTTTTAATATCACCGCCCGTTTTTCCCCAATGCGGCTCGTGCCTTGTAGTGCAAAGTCTTTTTGCGGTTTTAATTCGATTTTGGAGGGAGTCGGGCGCTCGGGTGGCTTGCTAGATTGCTTAAATGGATTCGGGAGCGGTTTTGATGGCTTTTCAACAACGGGTTTAGGTGGGGGCTTGCCACGTTCCGAATCGAATAGGTCAAAACCATAGCAGATGCCAGTAGAGAGGATTAATACCAGCGCGAGAGGTAATTTCATTGTCATGTAAAATTCTCCTTGGTAGGGATTTTGGAGCTAGCCCAAGATAAATCTTGGACTCCGAATCTCACGTTAGGGGTTTTGGAGTCCAAGATTTATCTTGGACTCCGAATCTCACGTTTGCAAAGTGTGCAAGGTACGCCTTGCACGCCTGCCAATTTTTCTGTATTGTGATAATTTATGATGGCTCTATTCAAATTTATTAAACGTTATTTGATGGCGACTTATGCCGGCTTGTGGGGCCCCTTTGAAGCCGCCTATACGCATCGTTACTTGTTATTTTTA
Organism: Pseudomonadota bacterium; assembly: GCA_039714115.1. GTDB lineage: Bacteria > Pseudomonadota > Gammaproteobacteria > Beggiatoales > Beggiatoaceae > Thiomargarita. The sequence goes on from JBDLJY010000178.1 coordinate 3,825, forward strand.
CTGTTCAAGCGCGATATTACTACACGCACATCAGGGACTTTACTTGGAGATGCGTGGTTACTATTTCAACCGGGATTGCAAATCCTTGGGTTTTGGTTTTTACTCGATATTGTACTAAAAATAAAGTTTCCGAGTAAGGTAGCCTTTGTCGATTATTTTTTAATTGGCATGTTGCCTTGGTTGTTTATCTCAGAAGTATTGTCGCGTAGTTTAAATGTATTAGCGGAGTTTGGAGGGCTGTATCGGCGAGCCGTGTTTCCAGTTCTCATCTTGCCTTTGCTGCCCTTACTCTTGTCGGCACTATTATATATTATAGTCATGGTAGTGACGGTGGGATTATTAAATGGGTTCGCTACCATCCCCATCGCGGTATTAACAATTATATTATTGACAATTTGGCTAGTCCCAGTATGTTATCTGTTAGCTATTATTGGCTTATTTCTCAAAGACGTAGGGCAATTTTTTCCCTTTTTGATTACAGTCACTTTATATTTAACTCCAATTTTATATATGCCCTCTCAGATGCCTGAGCTTATGCAGTGGGTATTAGTTATTAATCCGATAGCTGACTTAATGGCGTTGATTCATGCGGGCATACAAGATTTATCTTGGACGTGGGGTAATGTCTGGCGACCTGTGGGGGTGTGGTTGTTGTTATTAGGGCCCAGCTGGGTGTTGTTTCGGCGGGCGGAGCCGCATATACGGGAAATGCTTTGACGAACCGGAGAGCAAGAGGAAAAAAAAATGCAACCAGATGATTGTGATGTAGTTATTGTAGGCAGTGGCATTGTCGGTGCAAGCTTAGCATGTGCTTTACTGCAAGGCGGTATGCGAGTCGTGCTTGTCGAAGCTAAGCCTAAAATTCCCACTGGAGAGAATGAAATCGATAAGTTTGATTTACGGACATTTGCCCTCACCCGCGCCTCGGAGCGCATTTTTGCCAATTTGGGCGTATGGGACAAAATCACCGCCCAACGGATCAGTCCATTTCGAGAAATGCACGTTTGGGATGCCGGGGGCTCAGGCGAAATTCATTTTAATAGTACTACGCTAAATGAACCCACTTTAGGCTATATTGTTGAACAAGGCGTGATACAAGCGGCTTTAACATCTCGACTCGCAGAATTTGAAACGCTTACCACTTACCGCCCCGCTAAAGTGCAAGCTTTCAAGAATGAAACAACTATGCAAGTCCATTTAGATAATGGACAAAGTTTGACAACTCGCCTATTAATTGGTGCCGAAGGGGCTAACTCGTCTATCCGTACCAATGCCGGTATCCCTTACCAGTTGCGCGATCACGGACAACAAGCCATCGTTGCCACCGTGCAAACCGCCCGCCCTCATCAAGAAACGGCTTGGCAACGCTTTTTACCAACAGGACCTTTAGCCTTTTTGCCCTTATCAGAGCCACAGACTTGTTCGATTGTGTGGAGCATCGACACGCCGCTCGCTCAACGCTTGATGGCTTTAGATAAAAAAGCTTTTCAGCAAGAACTAGAAAAAGCTTTTTTTGGAACGCTAGGGGCGGTGACGGACTGTGGACAACGTGGCGCATTTCCCTTGCAAAGCCGCCACGCGCTCCATTATGTACAACCCAGACTGGCTTTAGTAGGCGACGCTGCCCATACGGTTTTGCCGTTGGCGGGACAAGGTCTTAATTTAGGTTTGCTAGATGCTGCGGCTTTGAGTGAGATCGTCTTAGACGCTCACGCGAGAGGCCGAGATTTTGGAAATTATCGAGAATTGCGCCGCTATGAACGCTGGCGCAAAGGCGAAAATCTGACTATGTTGAAGATGATGGATGGTTTTAAGTATTTATTTGGTAAGCGTTCAAATCCTTTGACGTGGGCGCGTAACCTTGGCTTGAGCCTAACGGATGCTGCTGTGCCGCTCAAACAAGTCATCATGCAATACGCGATGGGCTTGAAAGGAGACTTGCCACGTCTTGCAGTTGTGCAAGGTCAATAGACAAACCTACGATATAGAACCCACACGGACGGGGTTGCAAACCCAATGCCATTAAGTTAAGGACAACTGATTGATTTTATTGGAGAGAAGACGTCAAAATCTAATTTTTAACGGAGCATCGGAGTCAAAAAAATCCGATTTTTTCAAAAAATCGGATTTTTAACGGAGCATTTATGTTAAAAAAAAAACCAGAATCTGTTCTGAAAATAGTTTTTTTGATTTTAAAATTAATCAGTTATCCTTAACTTAATGGCATTGGGTTGCAAACCCCGTCCGACACAGATCTTTTGTCTGATTTTGGGGGGGGGTTATTGGGGCGATAAATCGCCTACTACGAACGTGCCATTTTCTGTACGTAAAATAGCATTTTTATATTCAGGCAAGTGAGTCAACTGAATAAACTTATCAGTGCTTGACTCCGTTTGCAGTTGGGGAATATCGGTGCCATTGATGACACTGACTTGTCCCCCTTTTCTTGTCACCAATTTCCAAGTCTTGTCATGAATGTGATTGATAATATAAGGATGGTGACTGCTTAGGAGCAATTGCAAGTGCGATGTCTTGTTTAAGAGAAAATCTGTCAACCCCGGCATACAATTAGTCCCCAACCCGTTTTCTAATTCATCAATCACTATCACGGTACCCAGCGGTGCCAGATAAATTTCGACTAAATGAACCAAGGTACGAAACATCCCTGATGACATCTCCCATTGAGTTATCCATTTCTGAGAAGTCTTTTCTTTGAGGATAAAAGAAAACTCATAGACACCACCGGCTTCTTTCGTTTTCGTGATATTCACTTTAATATCCTCAACTGAGGAAAAAATCTCAGTAAAGACTTGCTTTATCTTATCAAATTCATCTGGATAGCGTTGTTGCAGCCGATAAGCCTTGACAACTGTTGGGATTTGCGTTGACTCCTCTTTAAATTTATCAAAAGGGGCGGGCGGTTTAGCATGATTCTCTGCTGGATTCAGGCGATAAGCAAAATGCTTTTGTTGCCAAATATCGTAAAAAATAACCCTTTTAAGTGCCTCATAAATGGGCCTCATCGGTTTGACTTCTGAAAGTATATTAATGGCACTTTCTGTATTTTTGAATCTTGGAACTTTTTCGTTGTTAAGCAAACAACCGGATTCTGTTTCTCTGCGTGTCAAAAGCTTGATGTTTTGATCTTTAACGATTTCTTCAGAACTAATAATTGCAAATTCTGAAGGAGCAAAACTTGAAAACTTTGACTTGATTAAGGCACTTTTGAGCGTCCATTCATATTCATGATCGGCATATTTAAAACCTATTTTCCAATCTTCGCCATTGAGTTTATAGTCACCCCCTGTGGCAACACGACAAGCTAATTCAAGTGCTTTAAGGATTTTAGTTTTGCCGACACCGGAGACACCCACTAAGAGGTTGAGCTTATCAAATGATATTTCCTCTAGGTGCCAATTTTCTTTGTTGTCATTGAAGCTAAAATGGGTTATTGGCATAGTAAATTGTATAGTCCATAAAAATATTGATAAATGTTGATATTGAGGTTTCAGTTGTTTCGGGAAATCCGCTCCGCTCCATTCCCGAAACAACGACAGTTCGTTCGTAGTAGGCGATTTATCGCCTACTACTACGAACCTTACGCGATCACTCGTCCGTCACACACCCCTCAGAGGCATTTTTAACATTTTTGATATATTTATACAATGTCCCCCGCGTCGCCTTATAAAGCGGCATCGTCCACTGTGCGCGACGTTGCGCCATTTCCTCATCACTAATCGCCACACTTAAACTATTGTTTTCTGCATCAATAGTAATGACATCGCCATTTTTAATCAAAGCAATGGCCCCACCTTCTTGGGCCTCAGGGACAATATGCCCAACAATAAAGCCATGCGAACCGCCCGAAAACCGTCCATCAGTCAATAATGCAAGGTCCTTACCTAAACCGGCCCCCACAATCGCAGATGTCGGTGTTAACATCTCAGGCATCCCAGGGCCACCTTTAGGGCCCTCATAACGAATCACTACCACATCGCCTTTGACAATCTCTTTACGCTCTAGCGCACTCAGCATGTCTTCTTCACTGTCGTAGACTTTTGCCGGCCCTGTAAAACTTAAACCCTCCTTGCCCGTGATTTTGGCCACCGCGCCGCCAGAGGCAAGGTTGCCCTTGAGTATCTGAATATGTCCCGTCGCCTTAATGGGATTTTCTAAAGGGCGGATAACTTGTTGATCCGCCTTGAGTCCCTCCAAGTCCGCTAAATTCTCCGCCACCGTTTTGCCAGTCACGGTTAAACAATCACCATTAAGCAAGCCCTTTTCCAACAGATATTTCATCACCGCCGGAGTGCCGCCAATATTGTGAATATCTTCCATCACATACTGTCCACTCGGCTTGAGATCAGCCAAAAAAGGTACACGATCACTGACTGTCTGAAAATCATCAATGCTTAGTTCAACGTCAACCGCCCTTGCCATCGCAATCAAATGTAACACCGCATTAGTCGAACCGCCTAATGCCATGACGATCACCATTGCATTTTCAAAGGCGGCGCGAGTCATAATATCACGGGGTTTGATGTCCTTTTCCAACAAATTGCGGATAGCCGCGCCTGCCCGAAAACATTCATCCAATTTATCCTGATATTCAGCGGGCGTAGAAGAACTATAGGGCAAACTCATGCCCAAAGCTTCAATCGCAGATGCCATCGTATTTGCAGTGTACATACCACCACAGGCACCCGCCCCTGGGCAAGCATGTTTCACCACGTCCTGACGCTCAGGTTCGCTTAAAGTCCCGGCAATGTATTGTCCATAAGATTGGAAAGCTGATACAATGTCTAAGGTATTATTGTCTTTATCATGCCCGGGCTTAATGGTGCCGCCATAAATCATCAGGGCGGGGCGATTAAGCCGTCCCATTGCCATGATGCAACCGGGCATGTTTTTATCGCAACCGGGCAGCGAAATGTTCGCATCGTACCATTGCGCCCCCATCATGGTTTCAATGGAATCGGCAATTAAATCACGCGATTGCAGTGAAAAACTCATGCCGGCGGTGCCCATTGAAATGCCATCACTAACACCAATAGTATTAAAACGCATACCCACCATGCCAGCGGCTATCACGCCGTCTTTGACTTTGCTGGCTAAGTCTAGCAAGTGCATATTACAGGTGTTACCATCATACCAGACGCTGGCAATGCCCACTTGGGCTTTATTCATGTCTTCTTGAGTCATGCCAGTGCCATAGAGCATGGCTTGAGACGCGCCCTGTGATTTGGGCTGGGTTATCTTTGAACTGACTTTATTGATTGGCATAGCTATCTCCGGTTGTAAGTTTTCAGTATATATTAGTTTGCTTTAACAAACTTAAGCTTTTTGTCTTGTGTTATTTCAAGGTTGAGGTATTTTATGAAAATTCATCACCGACTGCGAACAAAATTAATCGCCATATTTTTCATTGTGACTGTCATTCCAGCACTCGTGACTGGCATTTACGCCATACAAGTATCTAGCAAAACCCTGCGGACGCAGGCACTCACGACACAAACGGAGCAAGCCAAAACACTCGCAAATCAGGTGACATCTTTTTTGACAACGGTTAAAGGCGATCTCATATTTCTGAGTCAGTCACCCGTCATGAAAGACTACCTGAATCAGCGTGCCAACTCAGAAAGTCCAGAGACAATCTTAGAGCCAAAGAGACAAGCCATAGAACAGGAATTTCTCGCCTTTTCTCGCAATCGTCGTATTTATTACCAAATCCGCTATCTCGACGAGACAGGGCAAGAAATTGCTAGGGTAGATTCAAACGGCTTGAGAAGCCGGATCATTCAACGCGATAAGTTACAAGATAAATCGGGCCGTTACTACTTTAAAAAGACAATACGCCTATTGGGTAGTGAAGTCTTTGTATCGCCCCTCGATTTGAACCGTGAGCGGGGGCAGATAGAAAAACCCTTTAAGCCCGTTATCCGTTACGCAGTTAACGTTTTTGACAACAGAAACCGCAAAGCTGGGATTGTGATTATCAATGTCGATGCCAGTCAATTTATCAAACCACTAGGCAATACACATTTGGTTAATCAGAACGGCTATTTTATAAATCACCCCGTTCCAGAAAAACGCTGGGGCGGGCCTGTTGATTTAGACACGGGTTATAACTTGGAACGTGAATATCATCAGTGGCCCCAAATAATACTGGATCAAGAGGGTATCCTCAGCAGCAGCAGACTAACTCTCTCTTACAAACGAGTGAATATACCTGGCACTTCTCGTTACTGGACAGTGATTATTCAACGTGATACTGATGACATTCTCAAAAGTGTGAGGGCATTTCGCATTATGTTTACTGTCATTCTTATTCTAGCCGTGTTGATAGCCTTGATCGTTGGCTGGCTGTTGAGCGTGAGAATCACCCGTCCCATTGAACAATTAACCCGCATTGCCGATGCTATTAGCAAGGGTGAACTGATTTCTAACAGTGTGGAAATCCAAGATAAAGGTGAAATCGGTCAACTAGCTCATGCCTTTGAACGGATGCGAGTCAGTATGATCAAGGCTTTTGAAAGACTACGCCAACAATCCACATAATCCCCCCTAAATCCTCAATGCCAGCCCCGAAACAAACGGTGGGCAACAAAAAGACGTCGGGATGGCTACGAAACAATGCCATTAAGTTAAGACAAACCTGCGGGGAGAGAAATTATACTGCCCCGCAGGTTAATTTGATCCCTCTCGTCGAATTTACAACGTCATGGGTATTGGTCTCCCCGCAGGTCTGATTTTTAGCATTTACCCTACGAAATGGGTGGATATTTTTTAAACTCTGCCAACCTATTTATCGAAGCTTTATGAAAAGCACCTCCTCGCTATTAGCGTATCCTCAATTAATAGCCGAAATACGTCGTTTGTCTCAAGAAGGGCAAAGCGGCACCATATTCATCACCTCCGATGATGGTCATTTAGTGCGAATCGTATTAGATGATGGACGTATTACTTTTTTAGCCTTTGATACCAACTACCGCAGCCATGATGCCATTCCACTCATTAATATGATCAAGTTTGGCCAACTACATTTTTCCGAGGGTATCTTTGAAACGGTTCAAGAAGCACCGTTGCCAAACACATTGGAACTTTTCCAGATGTTCAGTAATCAAACTCACGTCGATACACCCAAACAGCTAAGCTCACTCAATCTCCGCGAAGCCATCGAACACATCAAAACTGCTTTGGCAGCCTACATCGGGCCCATTGCTCTCATCGTATGTGAAGAATATATCGACAAAGTCGGTTCTCTTAATACAATGGATAATATTGTTACCATGATTGATGTTGTAGCTTCTGAAATCGAGTGCTCCGATGAAAGAGAAGCATTTAAAGCGCGGATTCAGACGAAAATAAAGACTTTGGAGTGATGTCAAACTTGAAAGGTATTTTGGAGTCCAAGATTTATCACCACCCCGATAAAAAACGAATGTTCATCCCGCTTTTATTCGTTGTTTAACATTAGTTGTACTCATCAGCGTGACAGATCGAGCCTTGAGGGTGAGTACAGCTAATGTTCATCCAGTGCTTATATATTTCTTAAGTTAGAGTAGAAAAATGTCTTTTTTCCATGAGTCAAACCAATACCACTTACGCAACTTAATGGCATTACGTTGTACTTTATTTTTTAAGCTATTTTAGGCAATAAATCGCCTACACCTCTGCATTAACTTAATGGCATTGATTTTGCACGGGTGTTGAGGCTGGAGATCTCGCTTGGCCCGTTAAAACTGGTAAGGCGATAAATCGCCTACTACGAACCGAACGAAATTATTATGAAAAGCACCACAGCACTATTAGCACACTCTGAATTGATAGCCGAAGTACGTCGTTTATCATACGATGAGCGAACTGGTACGATATTTATTACATCTGATGATAATCATTTAGCGCGAATCGTATTAAATAAAGGACGAATCACTTATTTTAGCTTTGACACCCAGTACCACGGATATAATGCTATTCCATTCATTCAGACGATCAAATTTGGCCGACTACAGTTTTCCGACGGTATCTTTGAAGCGGCTCAAGAGGTATCGTTGCCTAGCACCTCGGAAATTTTTCAGAAGTTCAGTCAAGGCTTGACAGCCAATGTGCAAACCTCATCCAATTTCAGTGGTGCTTTTGAACATATCAAAAAGGCATTGGCAAGCTACATAGGACCCTTTGCCATTATCGTGTGTGAGAACTATCTCAAAAAATTTGATTCTCTCAAGACAAGAGCTGAGGTTAATGCCATGATTGATATCGTGGCACCAGAAATTGATAAAGAGGATGAAAGACAGAAGTTTAAAGAAGAACTCAAGAATCAAATTCTTGAATAAGAGCATTTTATCAGGAGTGTACCTAAGGAGTGCTACCTTGTGACTGACAAAATTGCAGAAATGCCCCCGGAAATCAAAGTGGCAACAGTAAAAATTACTGACATGCCGCTGGAAGAGCGCCCACGCGAGAAATTATTGCAGCGTGGCGCGACAGCCTTGACCAATGTTGAATTATTAGCCATTTTCTTGCGTACTGGTGTTCGGGGTAAAAGCGCTTTGGATTTAGCCAGAGATTTATTGAATGATTTTGGTGATTTACGCAGTTTATTGGGGGCAGATCGTGATCTCTTTTGCCAAGCCAAGGGGCTTGGTGATGCCAAATATGTCCTATTAAAAGCCAGCGTCGAAATGAGCCGTCGCTATTTACGCGAATGTTTAGAACGCGGCAATGCCTTGACGAGCCCTGATGATACACGCAATTTCTTAATGTCGGAACTCAGCGGTCGAGATTATGAAGTCTTTGCATGTTTATTTTTAGATAATAAACATAGAGTTATAAAATTTGAAGAACTATTTTATGGTACTATAGATAGTGCCAGTGTTTATCCGCGTGAAGTTGTCAAACGTGCATTAAAATCTAACGCTGCTGCCTTGATTTTGGCACACAACCACCCCTCTGGCGTTGCCGATCCGAGTGACGCCGATATTGCCATCACGAAGCGGCTTGTTGATGCCTTAAGTTTAATAGATGTGCGAGTGTTAGACCATTTTGTGATTGGTGATGGATATAGCGTGTCTCTTACTGAGCGGGGATTGATGTAGGCGATAAATCGCCTACTACGAATAAAGTTAAGGTGGATTACGCAGAGCCACTCTGTCCAGAACTTGAGATGAATCGGATTTTTTTTTGCAATGCCAAAGCTCAGTCAAAAATCATATTTTTTCAAAAAATCGGATTTTTTTTGCATAGACGTTCCGTCAAAAAATCATTGTCCGTTACGACGGAGCATTAACCTAAGCACTTGTAGTAGACGATTTATCGCCATCAAAGTTACAGTGCGGTTTATTTAATTTCAACTTGACTCTTATTAATATAGTAGTGAGCTATCTAAGCCTCAACGAAAGTTAACCGCTTTGAAGGCGATTTTAAAATAATGGGTAAAATGATAGAAGTCAATAAAAATGGGGCTTGAACGACTTGTCTTAAACTAAGAAATGGCATTGAACTTTAGTTTAGACAAGGATTGACTAATCAGTTTTTAGAATTTCGATAGCTTTAAGCATTCCATCTAGCCAAGATAAATCTTGGACTCCGAACGTCAAAATTATTCGGAGTCCAAGATTTATCTTGGCAGGGCGTAGGGGCAATCAGGGGCTTAAACTAAGAAATGGCATTGAACTTTAGTTTAGACAAGGATTGACTAATCAGTTTTTAGAATTTCGATAGCTTTAAGCATTCCATCTAGCCAAGATAAATCTTGGACTCCGAACGTCAAAATTATTCGGAGTCCAAGATTTATCTTGGCAGGGCGTAGGGGCAATCAGGGG
>JBDLJY010000179.1:0-13574 GCA_039714115.1 Pseudomonadota bacterium
CTACTTACAGCCAGCCTAACGCCCATTGCCATTAAGTTAAGACAAACCTGCGGGGATACTCATACCCAGCATGTTAATTTTTAGTATAATTTACAACGATCTGCGATGTATGGGTCTCCTCGCAGGTCTGATTTGGGGAGAGTTATCTTAATGGCATTGATAGTTGATCTACATTGACAAAAAGGTGCGTAGGACGCACACTACGCTTGCTTACAACATTTACAATGTAACAATGAACAACCAAAACAGTATTGCCAAACTTCATAAGGAAAAAAATCAATCCGTTACCACAATCAAAACGCTTGAACTGGAAAATATCGGATTATTTGAACATCTGAAATTAGATTTTGACCCAAAATGCGCCGTCTTGATTGGACTCAATGGTACGGGTAAGACAACTATTTTACGTTCATTAGCCTTAAGTCTAATCGGTGTTCAAGAGGGAGTCCATGAAAATAATATAGCAGAATCGCTATTAAGAATTATGGGGCGTAAGGAAAATCAAGGAAACTGGGCACAATCAGGAAAAATTAGGACTATCCTAGAAATCGACGGGGAAGAATACACTAACCAAGTCATATTAACGCCTAATTGGCAAACGGGCGACATTCAAATTCAGAAAGCAGATACCGCCTTATTTGATGATAAGGGATACTTAAAATCATTAATAATTGGCTTTAGTCAACAGCGAGGCATTTTCACCAAACGGCAAAGGAAAACGCCAACAATAAAAATCATGCCACCCAAAGTGGGAGATTTGCTGGCTTTGATTAATAATGATGAAGGCGGAACACTTCATTCATTTGTGTCTTGGATTGCTAATTTGGATATTGACATCAAAAATGGTGCCGTAAAAAAACGCCGCTTGCTTGAAAAAGCCTTTGACATTTTTTCTGAAATTGTAGAGGAAAAAGTTCGATTTGATGCGGTAACAAGTGTTGATCCATTAGAACTTTGGATCAAAACCAAAGATTCGCCTCATGGTATTCCTATTAGATTAACCAGTTTAGGCTATCAATCCATAATGGCTTGGATTGGTTATTTTTTGAAAAGAATATATGAAGCTAATGGGGGAAATGAAAATTTTTATGACGCGCCAGCCATTGTGATTGTTGATGAAATTGATTTATTTTTGCATCCGCTCTGGCAGAGCCGAATACTCAGAGTATTGATAAAAAACTTTCCCAATACACAATTCATTGTCACCACTCATTCACCTTTGGTAGTGGCAGGTTTGGCGTTTAAGCAAGTGACACAATTATATTACGAAGAAAATAAACTGGTTGCCAAGCAAAATGAAGTCGATATTTGGGTTTGGCAGTATCAGGATATTTTAAGTCGCTTATTTCAAACCCAACAACACTTTACTGAATATGAAGAAAAAGTGCGCCCTGAAATTAAAAAGCTCAGAGCCATCGAACAACGCACCGAAGAGCAGGAACAGAAACTCAAGAGACTGATAGAAACCAATCATCAGGAGAGTCGTGCTGCTGTTGACGAAATTGCCGCCATTCGCCAGCGTTTAGAAAGCAAAGAAAATGAATTAACGGCACTTATTCAAAACTTGAGCGAACATAATGCACTATGTTAAACGTGGCACTGCGCCTAAAGAACTAGAACAGTACCAGAAAAAATCTACCCAAAAATGGGTAGATTATTATAAAAATTCGATAGGCAAAAAGCCAACAGACTCGCATTGGACAAAAGATGAAATTCGACATCCGTTAGTTCAATATTTTGAAGATAATTGTGGCTATTGTGGTATTGGCATCGGTACGCGACGCTCTAAGGTAGATGGAAAAGCACTGCCCATCGGACAAGTGGATCATTTTCGCCCCAAGTCAAAGTGTCCTGAATTGGTGTATGAATGGGACAATTTGATTTGGAGCTGCGTTAATTGTAATGACGTAAAAGGGAACTATTATGCAGCAGAGAGTTTATTATTTGATCCTTGTAACGCTGAAGATATGCAATATTTAGAGCTGCGGCAAGATGGCAAATATTATTTAAAACCCGCATTTGCAGTGGATTCTCTTTTAAGAAAACGTTATCAGGCGACTTGCGATAACACGCTGATAAATGCTGGAGAACGTCCTCGTGAAAGGGCAGCAAGGAAAAATGAACTGGAAAACACCTTAAATAGTCTCGAAAAATATTATGAAATACTCCAAAATAAAAATTGCCCACTAGAAATAAAAGAATCGGTTCAAAAATTGTTTCAAAACGGACAAAGTGCATTAATAAATATCCTTCAGTACTCTACATAAAAAGATGAGCCGTCAACTTTTGGAACAGTATCTACAAGAAAATCCAAAATTTCAGGTAATTCTTGATAAGAAAATTCAACCAGAAAATATAACTGACTTAGTTGCCAATAAATACTATAGCCGGTGTCAGATGAATTTACACGATTTTGAAACATAATAAATATTGATGCAACAATAAGTATATATGATATGTTTATTTTTAATCCCGATCCGTTTTATTCGTTGTTGAGCATTAGCTGTACTTACCACTGCGACAAAAACGTCGAACCTTTATTTGAACACAAATAAAGTCACGTCTAGTTGAACTACATTGACACAAAGGTGCGTAGGACGCACCCTACGCTTGCTCGGAGTTTCGATTTTTTGTCGCAGTGGTGAGTACAACATAAATCAACAACGAATAAAACCTATTGCAGCTAAGTTGAACAGTGCTATCATGCTCCGCATGAAAAGACTTGATAGCATTGATGCTCTTTAATCTTCAAGGTTTTTATTCGTTGTTGATTTATGCTGTCCTCCGCGAGATTGTGCCCACCAGCCAAGGAGTCAATGCCATTATGTTTAGGACAAATAGGATTAACTTATGAAAAACAAACGACAATTCATTCTAGCAGCCACATTGTTGGCACTATTTTCATCACCGCTATTATATGCGTTTGAAGATTGCGGTACTTCTATCACGGAGTGTAAACGGTGGCAGGCAATTGAGGCATCGCAAGAGGACTATAACCCTTTATTATTTCTCACTTTTACTCTTTTTGTTTTTTTATTGAGTACCACATATTAACGTAATAAACTGATTTAAAAAGAAAATATAACAAGAAAGAGGAAAGGTGCGTAGGACGCACACTACGTTTGCTGTCGTTTTTGGACATACGCCTATGCCTAAACAAATTGACACGGCATTAGGTAAAAATGGACAATATTTAAATACCGGTACTTGGGCGGAAGTTATTCGTTTACCCGCACAAATTATGGAATATAATTTCTGTCAAACCAATGCAATTGATCAAGTGAAATTAGGAAAATTAAAATGACAATACAAAAAATAGCTCAAGAAATAATTACTATTATTGGAGATTATAGAAATGATGATGGTATTCAAATGACAGCCCAAAATGTTATTGATTGGGCGAGTCAGTTTGGAGCCAAGGAACAATTGTTCATTCTTGAGGAACTCAATGAAATTTTCAAGAAACGATACATCTCAAAAATGAAAGCCGAACAATTTATAACCTTTGCTATTCAAAAACTTACTGTCATTTATGAGTATAGTTCTCCACAGTCTTTTTTAGAACACAGCGTATTTATTGACTTACAAAAAGAAGGAAAAAGTCAAAAAGACATGTTGAAAATGTTAGATACCATTATTAAAGTACAATATGGTATGAGTTTATCCGATTGTGGTTCTGTCTCGTCTAACAATTACATTTACTTAGATGATATAATGTGTACCGGAAATACCGTTTATTTTGATTTAAAAAATTGGCTAGAACAACAAGAGAATGGTAAATCTAACCTTTTTAAAGTTATGGCGAAAAAATCCAATGTTATTTGTTTGTACATTTTCACCCATCGTTTTAATACTGACAAGTTACGTTGGAGATTTTATTATTCACATCCACAATTTAATTTGAAAATCCATAGTTTAGTAAAAGTTGACAATGATTATCGTCAACCAGATTCTAAGCTTGATGTTATTCTTCCAATTCAAGATAATCAACTAAAAATTGTGCATGATTATTTTGAAAGCTTAGATACAAATATACAAGGTGTTTTTAGGAATAAAAATGAACCCATCCTTGAAACATTTTTTTCCTCTCCTGAAAATAGAGTGAGATTTGAGAATCTTTTACTGGTTAAAGGGATAGAGATTTTAAATTCTGTATCCGTACAGAAAGAGAACATTCGCCCTTTAGGTTTTACATTGCCTTCGCATAAAACATTTGGATTTGGAACGTTATGTTTTACGTGGAGAAATATACCAAACAATACGCCTTTAGTTTTTTGGTACTTGTCACCAATATGGCAACCTTTATTTGAAAAGAAACAGCAAACCAAATGAACGATAACCACCGAATATATGAACCGTCACAATGCTGTGTATTTAGAAAAACCAAAGAGGCTTTCGGGGGGCTTTCAAATATGGCAGCAGGCTATCCCTTAGTCATCAATGGGACAAAAATATTAACTTCTGAAGCATTTTATCAGGCCTGTCGATATCCACATTTGCCAGAAGTACAAAGCATCATCATTGACCAAAAAAGCCCCATGACAGCTAAGATGAAAAGTAAATTTTATTATTCACAATCCAGAACAGATTGGGAAAATATAAAGATAGCCGTTATGCGTTGGAGTTTAAGAGTTAAGCTGGCTCAAAATTTTATGACATTTGGACTTCTTTTAGAATCGACTAATAACAAACCTATTGTTGAAAGTTCTAAAAGAGATATTTTTTGGGGCGCTATAAAATCAAATGATGGTAATTTGAGGGGATTAAATATTTTGGGTAGGCTTTTAATGGAACTTAGAGAATCTTATTCTTCGGAAACTCGTTATCAATTACTTTTTGTGCCAACTCTTCAAATAGATAATTTCAAGATGCTTGATAAAGAAATTTCTGTGATTGATGAAAGACTTAATTTTTTTAAGTCTATTTTCAACAATTGGCAATTAACAGAGAAATCAAAAAATGATGAAGATCTCTATAAACAACTTATTAATTATCTAGTACACGATAGCGGAAATACCGAGACCATAACAGGGGCAAGCATACATAAAGGATTGCCCCTACAAAAACAATTGATATTGTAAGGGCAAAACCCTAGTGGTTGCCCTTAAATAAAGTCACGTATAGTTGAACTACATTGACACAAAGGTGCGTAGGACCAATGCCACCTTCGTTAAGGGCAACCACTAGGGTGTTGCCCCTACGAAACGAAGTAACGAAGTAAAAATCACGTATCCTGTAGGGGCAATCCTTTATGGTTGCCCTTAACGGCGATGGCATTGGTGCGTAAGACGCACCCTACGCTTGCTAAAGTTTTTTCTCGTTCCCAACCGGAGGTTGGGAATCAATGCCATATCGTATCTTCTGTGACGGAGTGTAAACTGTGGCAGGCAATTGAGGCATTGCAAGAGGAGAATAAAGCTTTGCGGCAGCAATTGACAGAATCCATCAGTGCATTTTTCCATGATCCTTTAAAGGATGGAAGTCTAGGGCCGAAAATGGTGTGGATACCTGCGGGCACATTTCAGATGGGGGGGGTAACTCTAATGAAAAACCGATACATGAGGTGTCAGTGAGTCGCTTTGCTATGGGGGTGTACGAGGTGACTTTTGCTATGAAAAATTTCGCTAAGCTGTTAAAAAACGATGAGGATGAAATGGTTAGAGATTATGCGCTACAATTATTGGGATTACCCCATACACTGTAAGCCGTTGTACTCCGTTTTTAAACGTCGATAGAAATCCTATTTTTTCAAAAAATAGGATTTCTTAAACGGCTTAAAAAAGTTAAAAAACGTGTATCTACTTACAGCCAGCCTAACGCCCATTGCCATTAAGTTAAGACAAACCTGCGGGGATACTCATACCCAGCATGTTAATTTTTAGTATAATTTACAACGACCTGCGATGTATGGGTCTCCTCGCAGGTCTGATTTGGGGAGAGTTATCTTAATGGCATTGATAGTTGATCTACATTGACACAAAGGTGCGTAGGACGCACACTACGCTTGCTACATTTCGCGTTTTTTTGATTCAAATTCAAATCGGATTTTTTTAGCCGGTTAAAATTTATTGATAACTGACAACAAAAAATGACTTACCTCAAAACGATTTACGTTTACAATTGCTATGTCTCGCAAAACTTTGACATAGATTTTTCACCTAAAGCTGGTGAATCTTTTCGGCATTTAATTGTAACCGGCAAAAATGGCAGTGGGAAAACAACCCTGTTAAATGCCCTTAATAATGCCCTGATGGAAAAATCTGGCACCGATAAACCAAAAGTTGACGTGACATTGACAGATGACAATGGGTGGTGTCGAAAAGATTTTTTAGAAAATGGCTTTTATGACTATTTCAAGGTAGAAAGAGACACCACCGTTTTAAAAGTCAATGGTCCCAAAAAAATCGATCAGATTGATTTAGCAAAACAAGAGCCACTCAGTCAGTTGATTGTTCAATTTTTAGTGAATAAAAAAACTGAACAAGCTTATGCTTATCAAGATGGTGATCAAAACACAGTACAACAAATTGAACAATGGTTTAATCAATTTGAACAACAATTAAAATTCTTATTTGATGCGGCGGCACTTCGATTAGAATTTAGTCGTCAAGAATTTAATTTTTACCTTCAACTACCTGAACAAGCGCGTTTTGATTTTAATCAATTGTCTCATGGTTATGCACAAGTAATTTCTATTATTGCAGAAATTTTGATAGCCATTGAAAGCGGAAAGTCGTTTTCAGATAATCCGTCAGGTATTATCTTAATTGACGAAATAGAAAACCATCTTCATTTAGAACTACAAGAAAAAATTTTACCCTTTCTGACAACGACTTTTCCTCAGCTTCAATTCATTGTCGCTACCCATTCACCGGCGGTGATTGCAAGTCTTAACAATGCCACTGTTTATGATTTAAGTACACACCGCACAGTGAATGAAATCTTGACGGGTATTCCTTATCATGTACTGATGAAAAGTCATTTTGGCATTGAGTCTGAATATTCACGAATTGCCACCGAAAAGTTGAAAAGTGCTAAAAAATTAATCCAAATAGGTGACAAACGCACTGAAGCAGATAATGAAGAACTGCGACACACGCTGCAAGAATTGGATGAATTATCGCCAGATTTATCTTTAGATATTTTTCTTGAACTGGAACGTCAAAGACATCAATGATAAAAATTGACAGAAATCAAGTGACAGTGCCAAGCATTGGTAAAAATTACCGTACCCCAGAGATATTAAAAGCACTGGGGAAAATCTTTTATAACAAATGCTATTTATGCGAAATCAAAAAAAACCACCCAGACAACTTTGAAATAGACCATTTGATACCGGTGAGTGAGAATGAAGCGTTGAAATACGAATGGCACAATTTGTATTTATGTTGTACGGAATGTAATGGCTACAAAAGTGATGAGTTTATCAACATTCTTGATCCGTGTCAGGATGATGTTGAAATTGATATCATTTACGAGTTAATGCCAATTGACCATCAACCCCGTTTTTATTCATCAAATCCACAAAATAAAACCATTAACAATACAGTGACTCTGTTAGAGAAAGTACATAATGGGGATGATGTCAAATCTATTAACAAGACTGCCTCACTCAGAAATGCCATTGATCGTCGGGCTAAACAGCTTATGCAAGCCATGTTAAATTTTTTTCGTGCTAAAGCTAAAGAGGATGAATTAGCCAAACAGAAATCACTCAGAGAAATTAAAGAGATAGTCAGTCGATATTCGCCCTATACCATGCTCATGCGTTCCTTGGCGAAAGAATACCACTTTGAGGATTTGTTTGACTAGTGCAGGATCGCTCCAATCTCCGTACCATTGGGAAAACATTTGTGAGAGCGGAAGAACTACAGAAACATTACCAGACTGAACCATGAATTTTATGATATTTTAGATATGAAACGTTACGGAGCAGGTTGCAAACCTGCTCCGGCAAATAGCCACTCCAAGATTTCTCCCGTCGAAATGACAAAAAAGTTTAATTTGTGCCCGTGTTAAGAATAACTTGAGGTAATAACCATGCCAACAACAACAAAGATTATCGTCGCTCTATTTTTACTAGCGACAAGCCCAGCTTCAAACGCCCTTTCTCTATGCGATGCAGATTACCTAAATACCTGCGTTGAACTCAATAGCACTGATTGTCTGCAAAAATATCATGCCTGTGGGCAATATGAAGCCATTATCAACCACTTTGCCAGCGAACAAATGGTGAACCCCCTCACAGCCTATTACTATCAAGGCGTTGCCTACTACGGACTATTTTTGCGCCATCGAGCGCGGAGTATGAAATGTGAATATCTCACCAAAGCCCGAGCCAATCTACGTGGATACTTGGGAAAAATGGAAAAACGCTTTAATAAACAAGGCAATTTCGGTACAGAGTCGCCGGATCAGATTTATCATGCCACCAAACTTTATGATAGACTCAAACAAGTAACGGGCTGCTTAAATTCTAGCTTATCAAAAAATGAGATTCGTTATCGCACCCGTACATATATTCTTCAGGCACTAGAGAGCCTGTTTTTTCAAACTTCTGCTGGCGGCGCACTAGCGGATAAATTAAAGCGTATGAAAAAGGCTATTTATACCGCCATCAATGGATTCATCTCCAAGGCTGCCGCTATAGAAACACAACTGGCTTTGCGAAAAATTGAATTGAAAGCCAGCCAACGACGCATTAGAACCATCATAAAACTTTATGAAGGCAAAGCAGGATTTGGTCAAGCTAATGCCCTAGCGGCTAATGGTAAAATTACACAAGTTGCCCCTAAAATCACTCAAAAATCGGGCGCGAAAATTTGGGTTGAAGAGCAAAAGAGGGCAGTGGCTGAAAAGAAAAAAGCACTGAATGATGCGCTGCGTGGTCAAAGTATTGAAGAATATGAAAAGGCTAGGGGCGAAATCGTCAAAAAAGCGAAAGCGAGTATCACAAAAGCTGTACAATTAAGCAGTGTGAGTCAAAGCATTGATTCATATGAACTTAAAGAAATATCAAAGACGACTGAAGAAAAGACTTCAGAGACTAAAAAGATATACCAAAGGATTCGCCAAAGCTGGCGAGAATATGGCAAACAACGCTATTATTGCACAACGCCTGAAACTTCTAAGGCGTGGTATTGTTCTGAATAAACATATAAGGAACTCAACAAATGAAACAAAAAAACGCAATAACACTGCTAATCGTATTATTGCTCACAACCACCTTGGGATACGCACAAGCGGATGAGCCCATTAGGAAATACTCATATAACACCCTGGTTCAATTATGGAAAAACCTAAGCAAGCCCAAAAAATCGCCTAAAGCCGCGTGGTATAAACAAGCCCTATTGGCTCATCAAATCGCAGAAAGCGACTCACAACAGCGGGCAGCAATAATGATTCGGCATGAAATCGCACTGAATATGTATCTAAACCGCGCCGCCTACTACGAAGCCGCCCCTGAGCCCAAGATCGGAGAAAATGAAACCCAATGGCAAGAGAAAATCTTGCAACATCAACAAAAAATCACACAACGTCAAAATACCCTAAGCCTGCTGCGGATTAAAGCGCACATAGAATTATTCCTGATTAACCTGATTCGATACCATGAAGCCTCAACAACATCCGCAAAATGCAAATACCTGACAAACGCGACAACATCTTTAAAGATTTTGCGCCAAGGAGAGGGATTTTCCCGGTCCCGTTTAGCAAAGATTGCTCAGCAAGTGAGGGAAAAATACCAAGCCGTTTTAAAAAATCGCTCAGTTTGCCAAAACAAACACGACAGCAGTGAGCGAGATATTTCATCAGCGATTGAAAAACAGGCTAATACAAAAATTATCCAAACCTTGGAAACCCAACAAAAGACAGTCGTAGAAGCGATAGCAGCCGCGCAAGCCCCCTTAAAAAAAATGCAAGATGAGGCAAATGTACCCACCAAAACCGGCGAACTTTTAAAGCTAGAAATGGAAATGGCGAATGCCAGAGCCAATTTAGAATTTGTGCATCAAGACGCGATTAAGCTAAAAAAGATCATTGAAGAAATCGCACAGATTGATTTCACCATCACTCAGATAGATGAGCATTTTATCCCCGCCCCGGTACGTCGTGTTAATGAAGCGAATCGTCTTTTACAAGAGAAAATTTTGGCATTGATGACAACGCTTGAAAAAAATTATGAAGTGGCTAAAATAAAAGCCTGTCAAAATCTATCGGCGCGTTTTACTGGTATTTTCGATTTAGAGGCC
This sequence comes from Pseudomonadota bacterium, assembly GCA_039714115.1. Lineage (GTDB taxonomy): Bacteria > Pseudomonadota > Gammaproteobacteria > Beggiatoales > Beggiatoaceae > Thiomargarita. Next base: position 10,251 of record JBDLJY010000179.1, read on the forward strand.
CAAAATAAAGTGAGGATTGCCAAAGAAACCGCTTTTGGAGAATTTTATCAATGTCTCAAGGCAAGCGAACAATATATACAGAAACTGGATCAACCCGATCCATTGGAAGAAAAAAGTGTTATATTTGCCAAACATCTGGAACAATTGTCAAAAGCCATGCTGAGGCGATTGAGTACAACCAATTGATGAAAACAACGAATGAAGATTGTATTTTGGAGTCCAAGATTTATCTTGGGCGATCACACTTCCAAGATAAATCTTGGACTCCAAATATAAAAAAAGGAGTATTCTTAAATGATGAAAACCATATTGATCTTACTGTTCACTTTAAACACCGTACAGGCTGAATTATTATCAACCTATACCTTTACGGATGCAATCGGAAACGAGGCAACAATTGAGCCTGATAATCAGCCCAACAATGGCACACTTTCCGCGATCAATCGGGGAACGGGTTTAACGCCTAAAAAGGCTAAGGACACATTTAATGCTCAGAATTGGTCAACGGGTACACTCGATCTGACTGATTATTACTCATTGACAATCCAACCCAAATGCGGATTTGAAATGACATTAACCAGCTTAACACTAGATGAAAAGCGATCAAATAAGGGCATTCGCAATTGGTCAATTCGTTCAAGCCTAGATGATTTTGCAACGGATTTAAAAACCTTTCAGGTGCCAGATGACACCAAATTACGCAATGCTCAAACCATCACATTCTCATTTCCTCATTTGACAAGCCCCGTTGAATTTAGAATTTATGGCTTCAATGCTGAGGCAGGCACAGGTACTTGGAGAATTGATAATGTGTACATTAACGGCAACATCACCGGTAAAACGACAAAAATCCACACCATCCAAGGCAGTGGCACAAGGAGTGCTGAGATAGGCAATACGCATACCATTTCCGGAATCGTCGTTGGAGACTTTCAAGATGATACGCAATTAAAAGGATTTTTCGTTCAAGAAGAAGACACAGATATTGATGACGATCCAACAACCTCAGAGGGCTTGTTTGTTTACAATCCAGGTGGTACCGATGTCAATGTAGGTGAACTGGTGCGCGTAACGGGTGAAGTTGAGGAATTCTACGCTTTCACAGAATTAAAAAACGTCAGCAAAGTAACGATTTGCAGTCGCGGCGCCAGTGTGACACCTGCAAGCCTCAATCTACCTGTTGACAGTGATACCTATCTTGAACGCTACGAAGGCATGTTAGTCAAATTGCCACAAACATTGACTGTCACTGATAACTATAAATTAGGCCATTATGGTCAAATAAGCATATCAAATGGCCGTTTGATGACGCCAACCCATATCACTTCTCCGGGAACCAATGCGAATAGACAACAAGCACAAAACGATTTGAACCGCATTATCATTGACGATGGCAGTACAATCCGCAATCCTGATCCCATTCCCTATCCCGCCCCCAAACTCAGCGCGACGCATACGCTACGTTGTGGCGATACAGTAACTGGCGTGACTGGCGTGTTGAGTTATAGCTTTGGCAACTATCGTATGCAGCCAACCAGCATACCAAACTTTGTTTCTGCTAACCCACGCACTGCAATACCACCATCTGTCGGTGGAACTCTAAAGGTAGCCAGTTTCAATGTCTTAAACTACTTCAACGGTGCTAGATTTCCAACTGCACGCGGCGCAAAAACGGCCTCAGAATTTAAACGCCAACGCGACAAAATCATCAGTGCTATTGTAGCCATGCAAGCCGATATCATTGGATTAATGGAAATAGAGAATGACGATTACGGCGCCAATAGTGCGATTGCCGATTTGGTCAATGGATTAAATGCCACCGCACCGGCGACTTATGCTTTTATCAATCCTGGTTTTGCACTCGGCACAGATAAGATCAAAGTAGGCCTCATCTACCGCGTTGAAACCGTCACCCCAATTGGCGTTGCTGCCACAACAACTGAACCACCTTTTAACTATCGCCGTCCCCCACTCGCGCAAACTTTCCGGGAAAATGCGACCGCTGAGCAAATCACTGTCGTCGTTAACCACTTCAAATCGAAAGGAAGTTGTCCAAGTGATAACAGTCTCAATGAAGATCAAAATGATGGACAAGGTTGTTGGAATGCCGAACGGGTTGAGGCTGCCAAGACATTGACGGCTTGGTTAGCGACAACCGGAGAGGATAATATTCTCATTTTAGGTGATCTGAATGCATACGCCAAAGAAGACCCTATCACGGTGATTAAAAATGCGGGTTATACGGACTTAGTTCAGAAATTCGCTGGCACATATGCCTACTCGTATATTTATCAAGGTCAAGCGGGAACACTTGATCATGCCTTAGCCAGTGCGAGTTTAAGCGCTAAGGTAACGGGCATCACTGAATGGCATATCAATGTTGATGAGCCAAAAATTATTGATTACAAAGAAAAAAATAAATCAGCGTCCCTGTACAATGCCGATCCTTTCCGAGCCTCTGATCACGATCCTCTGATTATTGGTTTAGATTTTGGACGTCCAAAATAAATTTTGGAGTCCTAATCTAACTACAAATGGTGCGTGGGACGCACTCGGAACGATCTTAGTGAGTTGTTTTTTTTGATGGTTCATCCCGAATAATAAATTGATTTTATCAGATCGGGGTGAGCCCCGACAGACATTAGTTAAATTAAAAATTGTGGAGACACATTATGCAACCGGTATTTGCAGACTATGTTGCTAGTCTCACTGACTTGAGACAGAATACTAACAACGTTTTAGAACAAGCCCAAATAGCTACCGTAGTTATTATGGCACATAACCAACCCTCAGCCTATCTCATTCCAGCCTTTGAGTATGAAACATTGTTGGAACGTTTGGAAGATTATGAGTTGGGTTTATTAGTGAAAGAGAGATCGGCTGAAAAATCGCAAGCGGTTGAGGTATCTATTGATGATTCTACCCAGTGCTTTAGAAGAATGGGAAAATCTTAATAACAGTATTAAGCCATTATTCAAGAAAAAGTTACAAGAACGCCTAAATAATCCCCATGTTCTCGCCAGTCGCTTACGTGGTTTTGAAAATCATTATAAGATCAAGCTGAAAAAAGCTGGCTTTCGTCTTGTTTATGAAGTTTTAGATGAAGAGAACTATGTGTTGGTGATAGCAAGCGTGTGCGTCCTACGCACGGTCAATCCATACACTTTATATAATAAATGGTGCGTGGGACGCACCCTACACTGACTCATCTCATGTTTCTTTTTTAAATTCAATCAGTTCTTTGATTAATTCATCGCAGATAGCAACGCTATCAAGATATCCTTGACAATCAATATCAAAATTATATCTGTATTCTTCAGCACA
>JBDLJY010000180.1:0-13537 GCA_039714115.1 Pseudomonadota bacterium
TAAGAGAATTTCCGGACGTGGAAATGACTCATATGATTGCCGGCGTAATCACCTGATAATCAAGCCGCCACCCGGTATTATTGTCCCAAGCACGTCCCCGATTTGACCACCATGTATATTGTTCCGCCTCTTGATTGACCACGCGAAAAGCATCAACAAAACCACCAAATAATTCATCCATCCAAGCCCGTTCTTCGGGCAAAAATCCAGAACGTTTTGTTTTTGATTGCTCAGCCAATTTTTTAAAAATAACGGCCTTCACTATCAATTTCAGACCAACCTATTCCCTTAATGACTTTTTCAGGGCCCAAGATAAATCTTGGACTCCATGTGTGTGAAATTAATAAAAAAAAATAATCTTGTCTAAAAAATATTTTATTGCTCTTATCTCCTTATCCAGTTATACTGCACTCCGCTCTTTAATTAAAAATAAACAGTTTAAATTAAAACCACAAATTTTATTTATAGTGAAAAATTTAGAACTATCAACTCATTCAGCAATGAGTGACAAGACAACCACACTAGACACGGGCGCATCAAAAATGCTCGCCGTGCAGTCGCTTTTGACGGCGGGGATTGCGTGGGCTTTTTACGCCTCAGATGGACTATTAGCCGCACAAGCCGCATTATACGGGGGCTGCATAGTGATGTTTAACGTCTGGCTGACAAATCGTCGAATGCAGACAGCCGCCGAAACCGCGCCCGGTAATGAAATTATAATATTTTATCTTGCAGCCGTTCAACGGTTTATTTTTACTCTCGGATTCTTCATATTAGGTATGGGCTGGCTTGAATTGCCGCCCGTGCCAATGGTGATAGCGTTTGCCGGTGCCCATTTGGGTTATCTATTTAATAGGCAAAAAATCCGAAGAATAAAATAACGGGTATTTTTTTCCTTGTACCTGATCAGGCATGTGCCCGCCGAGGTGTAGACGTGTTGATCAATTGAAAATAGGCAATCAAGCCTTAACTATCAAGTTTTCTATTATTTAAATTAAGGGAGTAGTGAGCGTGGCGGAACATGAGGCAGTAACGGGTGGCCCCAGCCCCGTTGAGTATATTCAACACCATTTACATAACCTTTCTATTGGTGAAGGTTTTTGGACTTTGCATTTAGATACATTCTTTTTTGCGCTAGCCTTAGCAGTATTACTGGGCTGGGCGGCTAAAAAAGTGGGCGACAATTTAAACCCGGATAATCCGACAGGGTTGCAAAATTTTTTTGAAGTCATGTTTGAGTTTGTCGAACAACAAGTGAAAGATGCTTTTGTCGGTTATAATCCGCTGATTGCCCCCCTCGCCTTCACGCTATTTGTCTGGATTTTATTGATGAATACGATGGACTTGGTGCCGGTTGACTTATTGCCTTTTATAGCCGATAAAATGGGTATCCACTATCTGAAAGTCGTACCAACGGCGAATTTAGATACCCCCTTAGCACTTGCTGGTAGCATCTTTGCGCTGATTATTTTTTATAATATCAAAGTCAAAGGTGGGCTAGGCTTTATCAAAATGTTTTTATTTCACCCCTTTCCCGCTGGCAATGTCATCGTCAAAATACTGTTAATGCCTGTTAACATCATGATGACCACCATTGAGGAATTGGCAAAACCTGTTAGTATGGGACTGCGTTTATTTGGTAATATGTTTGCGGGTGAGTTGATTTTTGTATTAATTGCCTTATTACCTTGGTGGATACAATTTGTGCCCGGAGGTATGTGGGCAGTTTTCCACATTCTTATTATTACTTTGCAAGCCTTTATTTTTATGTTACTCACAATCGTCTATTTGAGTATTGCCCATCAATCAATGGACGAAGAACACTGATGAATTGTGCAAGGTACGCCTTGCACCCACACTACTATTAAGGAGATTATTGAATGACCCCTGAATTGATTACTCAGATTTATGGATCCACCGCTTTAATTGTCGGCATTATGCTCGCCGCCGCTGGATTTGCATCGGCACTCGGCTGGGCACTCATATGTTCCAAATATTTGGAGGGCATTGCCCGACAACCAGAAATGAGACCACAATTGATGACACAAATGTTATTTACCGGCGGATTGATGGAAGCCTTCCCGATGATCGTGCTGGGTATTTCCATGTGGTTTACTTTCGCCAATCCGTTTCTTGATGCCGCTAAAGCCGCAATCGGTGGCTAATTTTCCATAAACGGGGGGGGTTGAAGTGAGCATCACTATCACTCTTTTTGGCCAGATACTCACTTTTATAGTGCTTGTCTGGTTTATTCAAAAATTTTTATGGGTCCCCATCACCCAGATGATGGAGGCACGCTCAAAACGTATTGCAGACGGTTTAGCAGCAGGAGAACGTGGCAAACATGAGTTAGAATTAGCCGAACAAAGAGCGGCTGAACGTTTGCGTGAAGCCAAACTGGATGCCTCGGATATAATTGTCGCGGCTAATAAACGGTCCAATGAAATTGTCGAAGAAGCCAAGGAGCAGGGGCGTGTTGAAGGCCAGCGTCAAATAGAGGCAGCCGTTGCTGAAATTGAGCAAGAAGCCAACCGTGTTAAAGAAGAACTGCGTAGGCATTTTGTGAATTTGACATTAGCCAGTGCGGAAAAGATTTTGGAACGCGAAATCGATGCGGCGGCTCATGGTGAATTTCTTAACAAAATGCTTAAAAAGCTATAGGCGATTGATGTTATGGCAGAACTTGCAACCTTGGCACGTCCTTATGCTGAAGCGGTGTTTGACTTGGCAGTCGAGGCGAACAATTTTGAGGAGTGGTCAGATAACTTAAATTTCTTGGCAACTGTCATTGAAGACCAGACGATGACTGCGGTTATTGCCAATCCACAAGTGAATAAGAACACTTTATCCCGCATCCTGCTTGATGTCTGTCAAGAGCAATTCAGTGAAGCGGCTAATAATTTGTTAAAAATTATGGTGGATAACAACAGGTTACAGGCAATACCGCAATTGGCTCTTCAATATGAACAATTGAAAGCGCAACATCAGGGGTATCTCAAGGTAGAAATCGCCTCCCCCTATCCGGTCAATACTGAACAACAGCAAGAACTTGAAACAGCCTTACAAAAGCGCTTGGGTAAAGCCGTTGATATCACTATCACTGTTGACAAGTCCCTATTAGGCGGTTGCTTAATTCGTGCAGGTGATAAAGTCATTGATGCCTCTATTAAGGGGCGTATTCAACAATTAGCCGCCGAATTGCGCCGTTAAAGCGAGACAACATAAATGCAACTGAATCCTTCTGAAATTAGCGAATTAATTAAAAAGCAGATCCAAAATTATGATTTGGCGACGGAATCCCGCAGTGAAGGTTCTGTTGTCAGCGTGACAGATGGTATCGTCCGTATTCACGGCCTTGCTGATGCTGTGCAAGGTGAAATGCTAGAATTTCCGGGCGACTCTTTTGGGATGGCACTCAACCTAGAACGTGATTCAGTGGGTGGGGTAGTATTAGGCCCTTATGAACACCTCACGGAAGGTGACACAGTTAAGTGTACCGGACGTATTCTGGAAATCCCCGTTGGTGATGCCTTGTTAGGGCGCGTCATCAACTCATTGGGTCAGCCGCTTGATGGTAAAGGCCCGGTTAATACCACCGAGACTTTGCCGCTAGAGCGGATTGCGCCAGGCGTGATCAGTCGTCAGTCTGTCAATCAACCGGTACAAACAGGTTTAAAAGCCATTGACTCAATGGTACCGATTGGACGCGGGCAACGTGAATTGATTATTGGAGATCGTCAAACCGGTAAAACGGCGCTGGCGATTGATACTATCATTAATCAAAAAGGCACCGACATTAAATGTATTTATGTTGCTATCGGGCAAAAAACTTCTTCAGTTGCCAACGTGGTGCGAAAGCTGGAAGAACATGGCGCGATGGAGCATACCATCATCGTCTCCGCGAACGCCTCTGATCCAGCCTCTATGCAATTTATTGCCCCTTACGCGGGCTGCTCGATGGGTGAATTTTTCCGTGATCGGGGCCAAGATGCTTTGATTATCTATGACGATTTGACCAAACAAGCCTGGGCCTATCGTCAAGTATCCTTGTTATTACGTCGTCCGCCCGGTCGTGAAGCCTATCCGGGTGATGTATTCTACTTGCACTCGCGCTTATTAGAACGCGCCGCTCGTCTGAATGCCGACTATGTTGAAAAACTCACCAATGGTGAAGTGAAAGGCAAAACTGGTTCATTGACAGCTTTACCGATTATTGAAACACAAGCCGGAGACGTGTCAGCTTTCGTACCGACTAACGTGATTTCGATTACCGACGGGCAAATATTTTTAGAAACTGACCTGTTTAATGCGGGTATTCGCCCAGCCATTAATGCGGGACTATCTGTATCGCGTGTCGGTGGCGCGGCGCAGACTAAAATCATTAAAAAACTCGGCGGAGGTGTGCGTTTAGACTTGGCGCAATACCGAGAATTAGCCGCTTTTGCCCAATTTGCCTCCGACTTAGACGAAAACACTCGTAAGCAAATTGAGCGTGGTCAACGGGTGACGGAGATAATGAAGCAAAAGCAATATTCACCTTTGAGTATTGCAGAGATGGCAGTATCCTTGTATGCCGCGAATGAGGGCTATTTGGACGATGTGGATGTGAAAAAGGTAGTTGATTTTGAAAACGCTTTGCACAGCTACATGAAAGCCAATCATGCAGAAATTTTGAAAACAGTCAATGAAAGTGGCGATTACACGGATGAGGTAGCCAAGGCTTTTAAAGCTGCTTTGGAGGATTTTAAGGCTAATCATACTTGGTAAAGTTCGTGCTGATTTTGGAGTCCAAGATAAATCTTGGACTCCAAAATACAAAATTATGTTTTAGAAGATATGAATAATGAACCTTGTTTTCTGTATCCTACCCAAGCAACTGATGATGATCAATGGCTAGCAGAGATGTTGAAGAGCTGGGAAAATTCTGGATTACCTTACCTATGCTTTCCCTTTGCTGTACTTGCGCCGAGTGAGTTAAGAACTCGTGTAGCTCAGGATGAACCCTTTTGGTTATACATGTATTATAGAAAGTCACCTTCAACCGTGGCTTTTAAAGGACAAATACGTTTTAGAATACATGTTATTCAATGGCGTGAGATCAATTCTATCCCGCCGAAAGTTCCTTGTAAGCTATTTGGTAATAAGAAGAAAGTTCATGTTCATCCTCCTTTTTCTGGGGTGAAGGAAACGGCCCGTTTTTTGTGTGATAAATATGAAGAAATTCGCCAACAAAATCATAAAGTACTATTTATTGATGATTTTCAAGCACCAGATGGTAAAACGGGTAAACGTTTCTCTGGTCGTATGAGAGGAGTCGGTATCCCAGAAGTGGAGACTCAGGCTCAACTTATGAGTATATACAGTTATCCATGTAACCGTCCATAAATAACTTAGTCAACTAAGTTATTTTAAGGTTACCCGTCTAAGTTCTTAATGAACTACGTTAGGAATGAAAATATAGACACCCTGGAATGCTTCTCCAGTTCCATGCTCTGTGGAAAGTCATTAAACAGTTCTGATGGAAAGGGCAGTGTGGCTTTCAGATAAAACCATTCTATAACATTGACTAGGAGACCATTACCAGCGCAAGCTGAGTTAGGTAACAACTGATGCAAAGAGTTTTTGTTTTAGATACTGAAAAGAAACCATTAATGCCCTGTCATCCTGCAAGGGCACGCAAGCATTAAAGAGTTTTTGAAGCGCAAACCGAAGCGTTTGAAGAAAATCCAAGCGCAAGCGAAGGCACCCTTGAAAGACGCGGCGGCAGTTAATGCTACCCGCTACGCTACTGGCAATGTCTTAAAAGACTTCGGTTTACCAACCACTTTCTCAAGTGGTGGACGAACAAAATTTAACCGTATCAAGTTAGGCAAATTGGCGAAAGACCATTGGATTGACGCAGCTTGCGTCAGCGAAAGCGGCAGCCATGTTGTTATTCCTGAAACGATAACGCCTTTGATTATCACCGCCAATGGACGTGGTTCAAGGCAAAAGTGCAGTATGAATCAATACGGCTTTCCGAGAACTGGCCCTAAAAAGCACAAGCGAGTCAAAGGGTTTCAAACGGGCGACATTGTAAAAGCCATCGTGACTAAAGGGAAAAAGATAGGCACGTATATTGGGCGTGTTGTGGTGCGAGCCAGTGGTAGTTTTGATATTGGCAGTGGTGAAGAAAAAGTGGGTGGTATTGGTTATGAATATTGCCGTTTGCTTCAAAGGTCTGATGGTTATGAATACTTAAAATAAACCAAGTTTTTCACAACCTACTAAGTTATTTCATGCACGTTCCAGGCGATAAATTGCCTACACCTCTGCGGGCCATTTTCCTTTGAGTTCGTAGTAGGCGATTTCTCGCCTATTTAAGGTAAGGGGAAATCATTTTGTCCAAATATGATAATAGCGGCATGTTGGTCAAAATATCCGAAAAAAAGAAAACACTGATTTCTTGGTTGGAACAACCCAAAAATTATATTGACCTATATAAAAAAATAATATCCAGCGCAACACCTACAACTTTGGATGTATTTTTGAAAACAATCAGTCTGAGTAGTCTTGCTGATCAGCGTAGAATCGCTAGGATTAAAAATTGTTTGATGGATATTGAACAAAAAAAGGAAGAAGCATCAGATATTTTACACAACATAATAGAATTCGCCGAAAAGCAACGAGAAGATGCCGCCGATGAAAATAGATGGTGTATGGGCGATGTCATGCGACTTGAAGAAGAAATAAAAATACAAAAAACTAAAGTTCATGTTGTTATTGAGGCTTGTCAAGAGACTATAGAATTTGTCAAAAAATATAATGAGACTGATTTTCCAGATAACTATTTAGATTGGACTGATATTAATTTTGAAGCGGCTTATACTGATCCCAATTTGACGACCGAAGAGAGGGTAAGGCATCAAGAAAGGTGGCGGCTAGTGGTTGAGGAAGTCGAACTGGAAAAACTGATTGCCACCCGCATCAATTCCTCTGAGATACGTCGGCGCTTGTCGTCCATATCAGAACAAATATATAATCAACTACTTAACTCAGCAAAGCGCGAAAAGGTGTTGCTACAGGAGCGTTTTGGGCTTCTTAAACTCATCATTGAAATGGGTGACGTTTCTCGGATTGACAACTTTTTTGGTGAAAAAATTCATGGTTCTTCTCTTGAAGGGTTTGCTTCAGAAGTAAAAAAGATGGAATTCAAAATTGATGATGTCAAGATTGACGATGTCAAAAATTCGTAAATCTGGTATTCTGAGTCCAAGATTTATCTTGGACGGGCGCAACTGAAAGACTTTGGATATCAATTATGGCAAGTGGAAAAGAAATCCGCACTAAGATTGCAAGTATTAAAAGTACACAAAAAATTACCCGTGCGATGGAAATGGTAGCCGCCAGTAAAATGCGTCGGGCACAGGATAGAATGCGTAAATCACGGCCTTATGCTGACAAAATTAGGGCGGTCATTGGTCACTTGGCACATGCTCATCCTGAATATAAACACGATTATATGGTTGCGCGTGAAATAAAGCGCATTGGTGTCATCATCGTCTCTTCTGATCGCGGCTTGTGCGGCGGATTGAATAGCAATCTGTTTAAAACCACCGTGTCTAGCATGAAAACATGGCATGATGATAATATTGAGATAGATATGTGTACGATTGGTAACAAAGCGACGGGATTTTTCAAACGCTTTGGTGGCAATATCGTCGCACAACCCACCCATCTAGGCGATACGCCTTCGCTTGAAAACTTAATTGGTGCCGTGAAAGTGATGTTAAATGCCTACGATGATGGCACGATTGATCAGCTTTTCATCGTTTATAATCACTTCGTCAATACCATGACACAAAAGCCCACAGTGCAGCAATTGTTACCGATTGCGGCGGATGATGAGGACGAAAAACTGAGTCATCATTGGGATTATATTTATGAGCCAGAGGCTCAAGAAGTGTTAGATAGTTTGTTGATGCGTTATATTGAATCTCTGGTTTATCAAGGAGTGGTTGAAAATATCGCCTGTGAACAAGCCGCCCGTATGGTGGCTATGAAGAGTGCTTCTGATAATGCCAGTAATCTTATTGATGAATTGCAGTTGGCTTATAATAAGGCGCGTCAGGCGGCGATTACGCAAGAATTGTCTGAAATTGTGGGTGGGGCGGCTGCTGTCTAGTTAGTTGTGATGAAATTATTCAAACCCATCGTTTTATGGCTTGCGCTGGCGACAAGTGTCGGGCTGTCAGCGGGAGAAGTTGAATTTTAAAGGTTAAGGGGAATCTTATAACATGAGTTCGGGCAAAATTGTACAAATTATTGGAGCGGTGGTTGACGTTGAATTTCCGCGTGAAGCCATGCCTAAGGTATATGATGCCTTGTTGGTGGATGACAAGGACTTGACCCTAGAAGTACAGCAGCAATTGGGGGACGGCGTAGTTCGTACCATTGCAATGGGTAGTACAGATGGGATGGGACGTGATTTATCCGTCACGAATACTGGCGCACCGATTGCTATGCCCGTCGGTCAAAAAACCTTGGGGCGCATCATGGATGTTTTGGGTAATCCGGTTGATGAAAAAGGCCCCATTTTTGAGAACAAAGATGAAGAGATCAAATGGGCGATTCATCGCAAAGCGCCCACCTTTGAGGAACTTTCTGCCAGTGATGAGTTGTTAGAAACGGGCATTAAGGTGATTGATTTGATTTGTCCCTTTGCTAAGGGTGGTAAAGTCGGTTTATTCGGCGGTGCCGGTGTCGGCAAGACCGTGAATATGATGGAATTAATTCGTAATATCGCTATCGAGCATAGCGGCTATTCGGTATTTGCTGGTGTTGGTGAGCGTACCCGTGAAGGTAATGATTTTTACCATGAAATGACTGAAAGCAATGTGTTAGACAAGGTGTCGCTGGTGTATGGTCAGATGAATGAGCCACCCGGCAACCGTTTGCGCGTCGCTTTGTCTGGCTTAACGATGGCAGAATATTTCCGTGATGAGGGTCGTGATGTGTTGTTATTTATTGACAACATTTATCGTTATACCTTGGCAGGTACGGAAGTATCCGCTTTGTTAGGACGTATGCCGTCGGCGGTGGGTTATCAACCGACTTTGGCTGAAGAAATGGGTGCATTGCAAGAACGGATTACTTCTACAAAAACGGGCTCTATTACGTCGATTCAAGCGGTATATGTACCGGCGGACGACTTAACTGATCCCTCCCCCGCCACCACCTTTGCTCATTTAGATGCCACCGTCGTCTTGTCTCGTCAAGTCGCAGAGTTGGGCATTTATCCCGCTGTGGATCCGCTTGATTCTACCAGTCGTCAGCTTGATCCCTTAGTTGTAGGTCAAGAACATTATGATGTCGCACGCGCTGTGCAGGGCACTTTGCAACGTTACAAAGAACTGAAAGACATCATTGCCATTTTGGGGATGGATGAACTCTCTGAAGAGGATAAGCTCATTGTCACCCGCGCTCGTAAGATTCAAAAGTTCTTATCACAACCGTTCTTTGTCGCGGAAGTGTTTACGGGCACCGCTGGTAAATATGTGCCCCTCAAAGACACCATCAGTGGTTTTAAAGCCATTGTGAATGGTGAATATGACGATCTGCCAGAGCAAGCGTTTTATATGGTGGGCTCCATTGAGGAAGCTGTTGAACGAGCCTAGCGGGTTTAAATTAATCAGGAGTCATAAAGATGGCAATGACTGTTCATGTCGATATTGTCAGTGCAGAAGCAGAGATATTTTCCGGTTTAGCCGAGATGGTAATTGCACCAGCAGAGCAAGGTGAAGTGGGTATTATGCCCAATCATGCTCCCTATATCACGGGGCTCAGCGAGGGCACTGTCAGGCTCAAGATCAACAATGATCATGAAGAATCTTTTTATGTTTCTGGTGGCATGTTAGAAGTTCAGCCACATAAAGTCACGGTGTTGTCTGATACCGCGCTGCGAGCGCACGATATTGATGAGAAAGCCGCTTTAGATGCTAAACAACGCGCTGAAAAAACTTTGTCAGATAAACAAGCAGAATTTGAGTATGCGAAGGCACAGGCAGAATTGGCTGAAGCGATGTTGCAATTACGAGCGATTGAAAAGTTGCGTAAGATCAAAAAATAATAAATAGATAGGAGTCCAAGATTTATCTTGGACTCCGACATTTAGGAGTCCAAGATTTATCTTGGATTACAATATGCAACTACGCGCTTCAGGCTCAGGCGTAGCATTTTCCCATAGTTCATCAAACAGCTTAGAAAGTTTTTTAGCCGTCTGCCCATCTTTAAAATTAACACTGGCGGCTAGGGTATTTGGGGAAGAGCGGTGCATTATCCCAATCCTATCTGCAATCAGAAAAGTCTCCGTTAGCGGTGCTTCCGCGACGCTGCGAAATTGCATCAGACTACCCAAACGCTTTCCAAGCTGGAGTATCAGATGACCGCGTTGTGATGCGATTTTTGTATTATCGAGTAAAATACGGATACGCGAATGGCGACTGCGTAAGGCTAAATCTTCAATCGCATCACAACAGGCTTGATTATCATACACCTCAGGCTCAAAGTCACGGCTTAAAATATCCAAATGTAATGCCGTCTGTTCAATCATTGATACCGCAATCTGCTGATTATCTTCTTCACTGATACAAACAAACTCTTTTTTGGTTTCACCTAAGATGTACTTGTCTATCTCCATTATCAATCCTCACCCATTCTTATTCCTCTTCTTCGTTCCCTACCAAAGTAATATCCGTATTGCCCAAACCACCGACGGCATCTTTACCTTCCAGTTTAATCCTCAAGCGCAATTCATTAGGCGAATCGGCATTGGCGATGGCTTCATCAAAGCTAATCCTGTCGTCCTGGTGTAGTTTAAACAGTGCTTGGTCAAAGGTTTGCATACCCAAGGTGCCAGATTTTCCCATGATAGGTTTTATCCCAGCGACATCGCCCTTAGCAATCAATTCTTGAATTAACGGAGAATTGAGCATGATCTCAATAGCGGCACTTCGCCCGCCATCAACAGTTCTAACCAAACGTTGAGAAATGATGGCCTTCAAATTCAGTGATATGTCTTGCAGCAATTTCTTTTGCTTTTCTGTTGGAAAAAAGTTTAACATGCGATCAATGGCTTGGTTGGCATTGTTAGCATGTAAAGTGCCCATGGCTAAATGTCCAGTTTGCGCGAATTCTATGCCAAAGTTCATCGTTTCAGCATCACGAATTTCTCCAAAGAGGATCACGTCAGGGGCTTGGCGCAGGGTATTGTGCAAAGCGGATTCCCATTGGTTGGAATCAACACCGATTTCGCGCTGCATAATGATGCAGTTTTTATGCGGATGCACATATTCAATGGGATCTTCAAGGGTAATGATATGTCCATAGGTGTTGTGGTTACGGTGATTTATCAACGCCGCCATCGTGGTGGATTTACCAGAACCTGTACCGCCCACAACCACAACCAGGCCGTTTTTCACCATAATAACGTCCTTAAGAATTGGCGGCAGTTTGAGTTCGTCGAAATCCGGGACTTCTGCGTTGATGATGCGTATGACCACGCCTTGACAGCCTTGTTGTACAAAGGCATTGACACGAAAACGACTCAGCCCTGGCGGATGAATAGCAAAGTTACATTCTTTGGTTTCTTCATATTCTTTCAGTTGCCTATCATTCATAATACATTGGGTTAAGGACTGAGAATCCATAGCCGTTAAAGGCTTTTTGGTGATCGGAGTCATTCTGCCTTTAACTTTCATCGCTGGCGGAAACCCAGCGGTGATAAACAAGTCTGATCCGCCTTCTTTGGTCAACAACTTGAGCAATTTGATCATGAGGCTCATGGCTTCATCTCTTTCCATCTTCAAATACCTCTTTCGTAAATAACCTCTTTCGTAAATAGGAGTCCAAGATTTATCTTGGACGTATCACGCGAATTTGTTTTTATGGACAGCAAAATCACGCGCTTGCTCTCTCGTGATGAATCTCTTTTTGAGCAATTCTTCAAGGTTTTGATCCAAGGTGTACATGCCATCTTTTTTCCCTGTTTGTATGGAAGAGTACATTTGAGCCAGCTTATTTTCGCGGATCAAATTACGAATCGCGTGGGTGGCGACAAGGATTTCGTGAGCGGCTATGCGCCCTCCGCCGATTTTTTTCAATAAGCTTTGCGAAATCACGGCTTGTATGGATTCGGATAACATGGTACGAATGGTGGGTTTTTCAGCCGTGGGGAATACATCAATGACACGATCAATGGTTTTAGTGGCGGAACTGGTGTGCAATGTGCCAAATACGGCGTGCCCGGTTTCAGCAGCCGTTAAGGCGAGGCGAATGGTTTCTAAATCGCGCATCTCTCCGACCAAAATCACGTCTGGATCTTGACGCAAAGCGGAGCGCAAGGCGTTATCAAAACTTAAGGTATCGCGTTTAACTTCACGTTGGGAAATGAGACAGCGTTTGCTTTTATGGACAAATTCAATAGGGTCTTCAATGGTGAGAATATGCCCGTATTCGTTTTCATTGCGGTAATTCATCATCGCTGCCAGCGTGGTTGATTTACCTGAGCCTGTGGCCCCTGTGACGGTGACAACGCCTCTGAGCATCATGGCAAATTTTTTAAAAATGGAGGGGGCGTTCAGTTGTTCTAGGGTTAAAATCTTTGAGGGAATGGTACGAAGAACAGCAGCAGCACCACGATTTTGGACGTAGACATTGACGCGAAATCGTGCGACCCCGGGAATGGCAAAAGAAAAGTCACATTCGTGGTATTTTTCATACTCTTTACGCTGCCTATCGTCCATCACGTCATAGATCATATCGCGCACTTGAGTATGGTCAAGTGGGGGCATGTCAATCCTATTTATCTCTCCGTTTATGCGTACCATAGGTTGCACGCCGGCTGAGAGGTGTAAATCGGAGACATTGTTTTTTACTCCAAATGTGAGTAATTCAGTGATATTCATAATTATTTAGTTATCAGTTATCAGTTATCAGTAAACAGTTATCATTATGATCTCCACGAAAACGGCTATGATAAGCATATATAAAAAAACATTCTAGTGTGTCGGACAATTGACAAACGGTTATTTTCATATGATAAGCGTTGATTTATTCTACACCTGATCAATCGTGCAATGCCATATCGTGGCGATAAACCTACGGCATAGAACCCACACCCCGTAGGTTAATGCCTCAAAGAGACTACGGACTCGTCATGGGAATTGCCTTATTAATCGGCGTGAATCTGTGACGGGCAAATTAACAAAACTAGACATCTCCTTTTTAATCTTGCATAATGCAAACCAGTTTTATATGTGAACAAAAAATCCAGATAATCAGCGGGCGATGATTTTCTCGTTCCCACGCTCTGCGTCAATGCCATTAAGTTAAGACAAACCTGACAGGTGTCAAAAACCTGTCAGGTTAATTTTTACCTTAACTTACAACGACCTGCCATGTTTTGGAAACCTGGCAGGTCTTCTTTTGGGGGGGTTATCATACTGGCATTGACGCTCTGCGTGGGAATGCCTGCCCGGACGCGGAGCGTCCTGCTTTG
>JBDLJY010000181.1:0-13466 GCA_039714115.1 Pseudomonadota bacterium
TTATTTCGCCACTTATGGTGCTGCTGCTGATGGTGGTGGAGACGCTGTTGTTGTTTTCATCGCATTCTGAGAGAGCTTCAACGACAGCAGAAATCTCTTGATTTAGCTCCGCAAGCGCGATGCCTTCTAGTTGAAAGTCTTGATAGGTGCCGGGAGCTATGGCTGGCAATGTGAGAGTGCCTAGTTCAGTTGTATTGCTATAAAAGCTGAGTGAGATGCCAGCTTCGCTAGTTTGGGCACCGGCGTTGCCTATGCGGACGCTTAGGGTGAGGGGTTGAGCTATGCCGTTGTCTATTAGGCGTAGTTTTCCTACTGTGAGATCGGGCGTACCGGTGACGGATTCTCCTGGTATGGTGTTGAGGCGGTAGGTGTTGTGGACTTCCCAACTGTTGGGTTCTACGCGGGGAACGCTTAGATCGTCATTGATGTTGGTGATGTGATAGCTGTATTGGTTCCAAATGTTTCGTGTACGAACCCAACTGTTGTTCACGTCTTGGAATACGCGAATACCAAATGGAATACCATACTGGTTCGCAAAGGAGGGAACAACCAGATCAGCATGATTATCATTATCCACATCTGCTATGACAGGATATTCTTTTGCCGTCACCGAGCTATTGTAGATTGCAAATATGACTTCCCCCGTTTTTCCATTAAAAACACGTAGTCTTCGCATATCACAATAAACTATCTCAACTTCACCATTACCATCAAAGTCAAAGAATATTGAGCCGGTTTGTTCTGAACCATCCTCAATGTAAGATGACCATTTAATGCTACCGTCTGAATTGATGACAAAGTATTGATTTCTACCTGCCACACCAATGTCTAAAATACCATCACCATCAGCATCCGCTATCGTTGGTGCGCCACCAGCGCGAGGCGCGACGATGACAGGACCCCAAATAATCTCACCTTGATGGTTAAGCATGTGAACACTGCCCCCTCCCACTAAAATAATTTCTGGAAAAGGGTCTTCATTAAAATTCGCAATAGCGACGGCTCCATCATTGAGCGAACTATTTTCCCAAAGCAAGTTACCATCGGCATCGTAGGCTGAGGGACCAACAACCACTTCAGGTTTGCCATCAAGATTAATATCAGCAATCACACTCAATTGATAACCAAAGTAACTGCTGCTACCTTTCCATCTTTCATCGCCATTGGCATCTAATACGGTTTTATCAATCACAATTTCTGCTTGACCATCACCATCTAAATCGGCAACCGAATAACCACCGTAATATCCAGCAGTAGAGTAGTCTGGGTAGGAACTTATCCATTTCACGGTACCATCATTGTTGACAGCAATTGTGCCTTTATGATAGGAATTAGCAATGATTTCGGGTATTTTATCACCATCAATATCTGCTATGGCAATTTGGGAAGTCGCACGTACTAGGTGGCTGTTTAAACGCCACAATTCTCTTCCGTCTACACCACTGACTGCAATTAATATACCTGGCTTACCATCTGGCCAACCAAATGCTCCAATGAAAACAATAGCAGGTTCATCAAGTTCATTTATCTGATCATCGCCATTGGTATCAATTAGGGGTGCTACCATTGGTGTCATCGTAACATACCCACTACTAGACCTAACTCCCCACTTCAACACCGGCTCAAAAGTCCCAATATCAGGCACCATTTCACAAAGGCTGGTGGTTGTTCTAATATTATTTTCTTCGTCACTTTCCACAACGGCTTGAGTATTATCCACCCAAACATGAATTGGCGCGTCTCTAAAAGGCAATTCTCCAGCTAAGCTGATGTCAACTGTAGCAGTTTCTTCTACCGCGAGAGGGTTTTCGAGTGTGGCTTGTCCAAGCGATAAATCATTTTCATCATAAATGCCATTTAAATCAACATCATAAAATGCAAGTAGGCTAGTATTGCCTCCGGTATCTACAGTACCAACATTTTTGATTTGAGCCGCTATGCTGCCTGAAACGACTAATGATTGTGGATCAGTCTGAGTAGCCGTTTTATCAAGTTGTTCTATTACTAAATCGGCTAATAAGGCGGTAACTTCTTCTGGACGTAAACGTATTTGCCCTAAGTCAATAATTTCGTCAGCTATTAACTGTATATCTAAGGTATAGGGGGCATATCCTTCAATGCTGAAGGTGAGTTGTGCATTGAGTTCGTCAACTTCTGTTGTTATTTCAAAGGAGCCATCTGGGGCAGTTGTTAATTGTTGTAGAGTTTGATCGAATTGGGCTTCTATATTGACGTTAGCCAGTGTTTGGTTGGTGCTGGCATCCATCACTATGCCTTTAATACCAACAGGGGTTTTATATCCTTCAGGCATTAAAAATATTTCACCGAGCGCTAGTTGGCTAAAGGGGGATAAGTTGACTGTGATCGTTTTGTTAAGGTATCCGGTTAAGCTCAACGAAAGGATGTTTTCACCAGCCGCTAGGTTGGTTAAATTGAATTGTCCAGTACTGTCAGTGGTGGTGGTTTGAGTTCCATTTGTGACAGTGACACCTGGAAGCGGTAATTGGGTAGCTTTGTCAATGACTTTGCCGGTGACGCTGGCATTGTCGGTAGTCGGTGGCGTGGTGCCAGTGGGATAGAGCTGGGGTGATAAGGTGACAATTGTGTTGCTTGGGATCGTCACGCTACTCGCCAAACTGTCGTATCCGTCAAGCTCAATGCTAATGTGGTGTATGCCGCTGGCTAAGCCTTCTATGCGGTAACTGCCATCGGTATCTGTTTGGGTGAGCAGTGTGCCATCTATATATATATTGGCACCAACTAAAACGCCATTGCTATCGCTGACTATGCCTTCTAATATGGCTTGATCAGGTGAGAGGGTGAGTGAGACGATGTGGGAAGTGCCAGCTGTGAGGGTGAGGCTGCTTGAGGCGGTGAGGTAGCCGTCAAGTGTGGCTTGTAGTATGACTTCTCCTGGGGTGAGTTGGGTGACGGCATAGGCACCTTGTGAATCTGTATATATGGTGTCACTGAGCCCAGTGATTTGTATGGCGACACCGGAGAGAGGTGCTTGGGTGCTGGCATCTGTGATGGTGCCTTGGATGCTTGTGGTTGAGGTAAAGCTCATGGAAAGATGGTGCGTAGGACGCACCCTACTCTCGCTAAGCCAATAAAATTAAGGCTTACACGATTTTAAGTCGATTTTGAAATTGAGGCTAAAATGACGGAGCCTAATAAATTCAAGGCTTGTGCTTTAGTGTGAGATACTCCGTCAACACAATGATTAATTGGTAGGTTTGTCTAAGCCAATAAAATAGAGGCTTGCCCGATTTTAAGTCGATTTTGAAATTGAGGCTAAAATGGCTTAGCCTAATGAATTCAAGGCTTGTGTGTTGGTGTGAGGGCTCCGTCAAGGCGTTGATTGATTGGTAGGTTTGTCTAAGCTAATAAAATAGAGGCTTGCCCGATTTTAAGTCGATTTTGAAATTGAGGCTAAAATGACGGAGCCTAATAAATTCAAGGCTTGTGTATTAGTGTGAGATACTCCGTCAACACAATGATTGATTGGTAGGTTTGTCTAAGCCAATAAAATTAAGGCTTACACGATTTTAAGTCGATTTTGAAATTGAGGCTAAAATCGCTTAGCCCAATAAATTCAAGGCTTGTGCTTTAGTGTGAGATACTCCGTCAACACATTGATTGATTGGTAGGTTTGTCTAAGCCAATAAATTCAAGGCTTGCGCGATTTTAAGTCGATTGCGTAGGGTTCCCACGCAGGCGCATGGGAACCAGAGAAAACAATGCCATTAAATTTAAGCTGTGCGACTCGTTTGGCCTAATGATAACCATAAGTTAATCTTTATGATTAAGACTGTGGTTGAAAATAAAGCCTGTTGTTTGAAAACTTATGCTATGGTGTGGTTAAAAGCCACCTGACGTGGTAATCGGTCAGAAAACGTCACCCGGCTCTTGTCAACGAACGAGACGCCAGTGCAATGGATACCTCACTACTATATATAATAAGAGATAAAATTAAGCTGAGCTTAAAATCGCTTTTAAAATGTCTAAGCGATTAATGGATAACTCACTACTATATATAATAAGAAACAAAATTAACCTGAACTTGAAATCGCTTTTAAAACGTCTAAGCGATTAAAGGATATCTCACTACTATATATAATTAAGCTGAGCTTAAAATTAAGACCTGCCAGGTATCCAAAACATGGCAGGTCGTTGTAAGTTAAGGTAAAAATTAACCTGACAGGTTTTTTACACCTGTCAGGTTTGTCTTAACTTAATGGCATTGGGTTTGCAACCCCGTCCGTAACGTTTCAGTCCTTGACTTCAGATCAGTTTTTTGATAGCCTGCTCCCACTTTTGAGGTTGGTACGCATCCCAACGACGTTAAAATACAATTTTTTGATTTTATTAAAAAAATAATATACTTTGATCACCAAGATCAATGAAGGAAATTGATATGTCTTATGGAAAATTTGAAACAATAGAACAGGTTTCAGACACATTTGAGATTGAGGTAACAAGGGGAGCATTCATAAACAAAGAAAAAATAGAAATTGATGAGATCGTACTTACAATGATTGGCAGGAGATTGTTAGAAGATGCAAACTTTGTTAATGAACAGGCTATATGCCAACATATAATCACCCCTATATTGGATATAGTGTCCGATAACCATGAGTCACTAAAAGTATGGTCTCAGGTGACATATACAGTAGATAAAGAAAGAGGCTTAGATGGAGAACCAGATTACCTGATCGCACCTTACGCAAAAAATGGTGGCATGTTAACACCACCTCTCTGTATAATCGAAGCCAAACAAGAAAATTGGAATAAAGGTTGGGCGCAAGCTCTGTCTGAGATGTACGCAGCCTCTACTCAAGGTGCAAAAGTCTGTTACGGTGCTGTAACAACAGGGGTGCTTTGGCAATTTGGTAAGTTGGAGAATGGTAAGCTATTTACTAAAGATCCTATCAAGCTCTCTGCTATAGACAACTTGCAAAAGGTGTTGGATACGTTGAATTGGCTGTTTGGTGTAGTACTTGACTCAGAATAAATTCTGAGTCTCAAAGCTCAAGTCACCTAAAGGTGACTAAACACCAGACTTTCTCGTTCCCACGCGCCAGCGTGGGAATGCCGTCACGGCGCATCTGCCGCGTTAACAGCAATGCCAGTATGATAAACCCCTAAAATTCAGACCTGCCAGGTATCCAAAACATGGCACGTTGTAAATTCAATGAAAAATTAACCTGACAGGTTTTTGACACCTGTCAGGTTTGTCTTAACTTAATGGCATTGCGCGTTAACAGGGGACGCTGGCGTGATTGGCGAGGATTTGAGTTTGAGAGACTTCACTGTACCACTTCGTTTATAAACCACTGCGAAGTTAAATCTGCGTGGTGTTC
The DNA here is from genome assembly GCA_039714115.1 of Pseudomonadota bacterium. GTDB lineage: Bacteria > Pseudomonadota > Gammaproteobacteria > Beggiatoales > Beggiatoaceae > Thiomargarita. The sequence goes on from JBDLJY010000181.1 coordinate 5,364, forward strand.
ATGCCCGCTATTCGGTATGGCATCCCATTTAAACATACCGTTTCGGCTGATAAAGGAATTCTGATAGGTTCTGTTATTGTATTCTGGAATCAGATCCAAACCCGCCAGTAGATAATTCAGTAATTTGGGACCTTCATCATCTTTGATGACTCCCAGATCATTCTCTCCCCAAAAAACATAAATAGGACGATTTTTCCATTTTTCTTTATCGAAAGGAATTTGATATTCGTCACTATAATCAGGCGAACGCATGCAGAGAGCCGTAAAGTATTCTGGATAATTCATCATGAATAGATAGGTTGGGTAGCCTCCTCCACTGAAACCTGTACCCAGGATGTTTGAGGTATCGACTTTCAACGCATTTACGATGGTTTCCACGATATCCTTAGTCATACTGTCTTCTTCCATCAAATGTATAGACATATCAAACCCGGTATCGAAGACGTAATTTGTCGCAACGAGATATGAAGGTGTCACAACGATGAATCCATACTGTTCCGCAAAGTAAGTCCAATTTCGCAACTCTCGCGGTCCCATGATCATAGCACCATGAGAAGCCACCACTAAGGGTAAAGGATTGACTCCATCGTAGATTTGGGGAATGTAAACCCCATAAGCCCCTCCGCGAAGTCTTCCATATTTGGAAAAGTAATATTTTTTTCCATAAGAATCAGTCACTTTTTCTGAAATTTGGTAAGTGATATCATTAAAGCTGACTTCCTTGTCTTTATGAATTTGCGCCAGTTGAGCATCGCTCGGATAAGGAGGAGTATCCTGCGTGTCGCTAATAGGGCGGATGTCGATCAGCGTAAAGCGCATGACCTCTGTTACGTTCCAGTCCCACAAAAACTCGACAACAAAAACTTCATTACCCACCTGAACAGCAGGAATCTTCAGCAGGCCGTTTTTTGGATCAAAATACGCTGTAGCTTGGCTGCTCGTTGTCACAGCCTTTGCGGTGTGCAAATCAAAGGTGATGAGGGGATCAGTTTGATCCAGTTTCATGCTCACCATATAAGTGCCCAGCGTAGAAACTTCGACAGTCGGCAGGTTCAACGTATTGGTAGCGAAGTCAAAGTATGGGCGAGAGTTCTGACGCTTGAAGGAAAGGGAAGCGAACTGTCCCTCCTCCGGCATCTGAGCCACGACGCTGGAACTAAGAGCGATAAGTAAGATGGAAGTTAATAGAGTTGTTGATTTTTTCATAGTCTTTATTCCTAGCCCTCGTTTTAGTACAATGCCATTAAGTTAAGCCCCCCAAAAGAAGACCTGCCAGGTTTCCAAAACATGGCAGGTCGTTGTAAGTTAAGGTAAAAATTAACCTGACAGGTTTTTTACACCTGTCAGGTTTGTCTTAACTTAATGGCATTGTCGTTTTAGTAGGAGTCCAAGATTTATCTTGGACTCCTATTTAGATGTGACTATTTATCACGCAATTCCCTCCTCAAGATTTTGCCCACATTGTTTTTGGGCAGATCATCAACAATTTTCACAATCGCAGGGATTTTATAACCCGTCAGGCTTTTGGCACTAAAAGCGATAATATCGGTTTCGGTGAGCGTCGAGTTTTTAGTCAACACTACAAAGGCTTTGACCGCTTCCCCGGTTTTAGGGCTTGGCACCCCAATACAGGCTGCCTCAATAATTTCAGGATGCGTTGTTAACACTTCCTCAATTTCATTCGGATAGACATTAAAACCAGAGACTAAAATCAGGTCTTTTTTTCTATCAACGATATAGACAAAACCTTCAGCATCCACTTTGGCAATGTCACCGGTTTTTAGCCAACCTTCTTCGGTTAACACTTTGGCAGTTTCATCCGGTTTATTCCAATAGCCACGCATCACCTGGGGACCACGAACCCATAATTCCCCTATTTCTTCAATACCCAGCTCATTATCCTTAGAATCCCGAATCGAAATATCAGTAGAGGGTATTGGTATCCCAATACTGCCGTTGAACTCTTTTAAGTTGGTGGGATCGATACAAACCGCGGGAGATGCTTCAGTCAGTCCATAAGCTTCAAGCAGAACCGAATCCGTTAGTTCATGCCAACGTTTGGCGGTGCTACTTTGTACTGCCATGCCGCCGCCCAAAGTCAAGGCTAATTTCGAGAAATCAAGTTTTTCAAAATCAGGCGCATTCAACACTGCATTAAATAATGTATTAACCCCGGAAATAAAGGTAAACCGGTATTTACCAAGCTCTTTGACAAAAGCTTTCATATCTCTGGGGTTTGGGATGAGTACATTTTGCGCCCCAACACAAGTAAAGGTTAGACAATTTGCCAGCAAACTGAAGATGTGATACAGGGGCAATGCCGTAATCGCTATATGTCGATCATCAGCCGCTATTTTTTCGCAGCAATTGACAAATTCTAAAGCCTGCAAGATATTAGCAATCATATTCCGGTGGGTTAATATAGCTCCTTTCGCTACGCCGGTGGTGCCCCCGGTATATTGCAAAAAAGCGATGTCTTCTCCATTGATATCCGGTTTCACATAGTCTTTTTGGTGAGCACTGCTTATCGTATCATTCAGGGGGATTGCTTCCGGCAAGTTAAACGCTGGCACTAATTTTTTAACATGTTCGACTACGAAGTTGTCAATGATGGAGAAGGGAAATGACAAGATATCTCCGATTTTGCTGATAACAACTGTTTGGATTTCGGTTTTATCCAAAACTTCTTCAACTGTGTGGGCAAAATTTTCAAGAACGATGATTGTATTCGCTTTGGCATCTACAAGCTGATGTTCCAATTCTCTGGCGGTATAGAGCGGGTTAACATTAACGACTACCATCCCAGCTCTTAAGATGCCAAACATCACTATTGGGTATTGTAATAAATTTGGCATCATAACGGCTATTCTGTCGCCTTTCGAGCACTGAGATTGCAGCCACGCTGCAAATTGCATGGATTTTTCGTCAACGGTTTTGTAGTCAATATCCGTACCTAAGCATGAATACGCAATACGATCAGAAAATTGGGTAAACTTTTCTTCCAGTAATTCAAGCAATGAAGGGTACTGATCAGGGTTTATCTCCGTTGACATGCCATCTAAATATTGTTTTAGCCATATTTTTTTCATGTTTATCCTCCAGTCCAAGATAAATCTTGGACTCCTACACCATTTCAACGATGCCAGCCGCCCCCATACCAACACCAACACACATTGTCACCATGCCATATTTCATCTTGTTACGCTTCATGCCATGAAGTAAAGTGGCGGCACGGATACTGCCGGTGGCTCCTAATGGATGGCCTAATGAAATTGCCCCACCTAATGGATTTACTCGCGATTGATCCAGCCCAAGTGTACGAATGACGGCAACACTTTGTGCGGCAAATGCTTCATTTAATTCTATCCATTCCAATTCCTCCAGTTTGAGTCCAACCTGTTTCAAAGCCATAGGAATTGCTTTAACCGGCCCGATTCCCATGATCTCGGGCTCTACCCCTACGACACTGAATCCTAAGAATTTGGCCATTGGCGTTAAATGAAATTTTTTGAGTGCATTTTCACTACAAACCAGTAGTGCGCCGGCACCATCGCTCATTTGCGAACTATTACCAGCGGTTACGGTGCCATTTTTCGCAAACACTGGGCGCAGTTTCGCCAATGCCTCAAGACTGGAATCAGCTCTCGGACCTTCATCCGTATCAATCACCGTTGTTTTTTGAGAGATAAACGGTAATATCTCATCTTTAAAGTCACCGCGTTCAATGGCTGCCAGCGAACGTTTATGGCTTTCAAGGGCAAATTCATCTTGTGATGCCCTTTTGACATGCCAACGCTCTGCAACCTTTTCAGCTGTCATTCCCATGCCATAAGCAATGCCTTTATTTTCATCGGTGAAAATGGCAGGGTTCATTGCCGGCTTGTTGCCCATCATCGGCACCATACTCATGCTTTCTACTCCGCCGGCTATTAACACATCAGCAGCGCCCGTTTTAATTCTGTCTGCCGCTATGGCGATACTTTGCAAACCGGAGGAACAAAGTCTGTTGACAGTCATACCGGCTACTGATTTAGGTAAGCCAGCAAGTAGCGCGGCAATCCTTCCAATATTCAAGCCTTGTTCACCTTCCGGCATCGCACAACCAATAATCACGTCCTCAACCGCTGATTTATCCAATTTAGGTACGGTATCCAATAAGCCCTTTATGACATGTACCAATAAATCATCTGGACGAGTTTGACTAAAAACACCACGGATTTTACCTACCGCTGTTCTTTTTGCAGCCACTATGTAAGCATCTTGGATTTTCATGGTTAACTCCTCAAAGGCTTATTTTTTAATTAAAGGGAATTGTAACTCTTTAGCGTGAAAGAGCCAAGAATTGGGCGTGATTTCATGTCCCTGAGCCCTAAGCATAGCGTATCCAGATGATTAATATATGTATTTTTTTATGCGCTTGAACCGACATGGGCGCCACGAGATGGCATTGCCCTTGCCCATGTCAAACTCACTTTTATCGTTCCCACGCTCTGCGTCAATGCCATTAAGTTAAGACAAACCTAAAACCTGTCAGGTTAATTTTTACCTTAGCTTACAACGACCTGCTGGGTATGGGTCTCCCAGCAGGTCTGATTTTAAGGGGTTTATCATACTGGCATTGACGCTCTGCGTGGGAATGCCTGCCTTGACGCGGAGCGTCGTGTTACTTACCCACATTGCACCCACTACCCCCAAACGGAGCTATGTTTTGTAAGCTCAACAACACCCAAAAACTTGATCATTGAAATTCACTATAATAATATACTTATATTTTCCCTTTCAAGATGCCAATGATAAAAAAAAGAGGAGTAAATGAAAAAGAGCAAAAAATTATCGCGTGCTAATCATTTATTTAGTAAAGGTGTGAACGCTTATCAACGTGGTGACTTAAAAGTTGCCCGTAAAGCCTTTATGGCCAGTTTAAGCGAATTCCAAAGCTTGATTGACCAAGGGCGCGAAGATTTGCGGCCAGAACTAGCCTTAACGCGCATGAATTTAGGGTGCTGTCTTAGTGAGTTCGGTGCCTTATCAGAAGCCCAACAGGTTTATGAAGTGGTTCTAAGTGAGATCCAAAGCTTGATTGACCAAGGGCGCGAGGAATTGCGGCCTGATCTCGCCAAAACGCGCATGAATTTAGGAGTATGTCTAAGAGAACTCGGCGCGTTGTCAGAAGCTAAACAGGTTTGCGAAGCCGCTCAAAATGAGTACCAAGGCTTGATTGATCAAGGGCGCGATGACTTGCGGCCTGATCTCGCCTTAACGCGCATGAATTTAGGGGTTTATCTTAATGATATCGGCGCATTACCAGAGGCGCAACGGGTTTTAGAAACGGCTCAAGGTGAGTACCAAGGCTTGATTGACCAAGGGCGCGATGAATTGCGGCCCGAACTCGCCAAAACGCGCATGAATTTTGGAAACTGTCTTAGCAAACTCGGCTTATTATCAGAAGCCAAACAAGTTTGCGAAATGGCTCAAAGCGAATACCAAGGCTTGGTTGACCAAGGGCGCGATGACTTGCGGCCCGATCTCGCCAGAACGCGCATGAATTTAGGAGGCTATCTTAATGATATCGGAGCCTTATCAGAAGCCCAACAAGTTTATGAAGTGGCTCAAAGTGAGCTCCAAGGCTTGATTGAGCAAGGGCGCGAGGATTTGCGGCCTGATCTCGCCAGAACGCACCTGAATTTGGGGATATGTCTTAATAATAGCAGTGCCTTATCAGAAGCCCAACAGGTTTTTGAAATGGCTCAAAGTGAGTTCCAAGGCTTGATTGAGCAACAAGGGCGCGATGAATTGCGATTGGAGCTCGCCATAACGCGCATGAATTTAGGGAACTGTCTAAGACAACTCGGTGCCGAAGCCCAACAGGTTTTTGAAATGGCCCAAAGTGAGTTCCAAGGCTTGATTGACCAAGGGCGCGATGACTTACGGCCTCAACTCGCCAGAACGCGCCTGAATTTGGGGATATGTCTTAACAATATCGACGCCAAACCGGTCTATGAAAAGGCTCAAAGCGAGTACCAAAGCTTGATTGACCAAGGGCGCGATGAATTACGGCTTGAGCTAGCCGCAACGCACATGAATTCAGGACTATGTTTCAGCGAACTCGGCGAATTATCAGCCGCTGATAACCATTATCAAACCTCACTTGCCCTCTTGCAAAAACTACAAGCCACAGGGCAACTTTCCCCCGATATCATCAGCATGATGAGAGTCATTGCCGATTGGCACCGCCAACGCTCTGACAATCCACGCGCATTGGAATTAGCCATGCTCGGCTTAGACTGGCTAGACACCCTCTTGAACCGCATTTATGACGCGACAAAAGGCTCCCTATTAGAACAAAATATAGCCCTTTTCCATCTAGCAACCGATTTAGCCCTAGAACTCAACCAAGCTGATCAAGCCTATCTCATTTTAGAACGCAGCAAATCACGGGTACTGGTTGAACAAATGCTCCGCGAACGCGCCGAGCCTAGCCCCCAAGTTGACGAAAACTTACGCACCCAATACCACCAACTCCGTGAACGCTTACGCCAACTTGTCAATCAACTCGCCCCACCTCCGGATAATCGGAAGGGAGACACGCGCTTTTTCACGCCAACATTCAGAAACTCCGAACGCAGCCCAGAGCAAGAAGCCCAACTCCTTGAGGCTCAAAAAGAAGTAGAACAAAAACTGGCGAAAGTCCGCGCCGCTATCGCTGAACAAGACCCCGCTTATGGTGATGCCATTCAGCCGCGCCTCCTTAAAACGGAACAAATCGCTACCCTCATACCGGCTAACACTTTAGCGATAGCCTTTGAACAACGCCCTGACTATCTGCTTCTCTATCCTATCACTGCCCAAGGTGTACACACACCGTTGCAGGTGGACTTAAATCAGCAAGCATTGTGGGAGCGTGTCGAGACATTCCGAAAAAATATCGTTCCAGAAGATATCAGCGAATGGCTCACCGACAAATTAGCAACAGTGCTCAACCAACTGCTTGAGCAACACAAACCACAAGAAATCCTATTTATTCCTCATCAACATTGGCACTTGTTACCGCTACATCTCACCCAAATTGAGGAGCAAGCCTTAGCCCTACGTTACCCCGTGCGCTATATTCCATCTTTGCAGGTACTCCGCCTTATCCATGAGCGTGAGCAAGCCAATCCTGACGATCCTAAAGCGGGACTCATACTTGCCGATGGCGATGATCACCAAGCCAAAGAATTATTTACCAGTGTACGTTTCCAGAATGCCCGTATAGTTATCTTAACGGCCCAAATCCAAGCCACTGATGAATACATAGGATTAATCTCTGGTTTTCTGTTTGCAGGGGCACACAATGTTTTAGCAGCATTGTGGACAGTTGACCCTGCATCTACTCATTTACTGACGGAAGATTTTCATCAAGGCTTAGCTGATGGCTTGCCACCTCCAAACGCTTTGCAACAGGCTCAACGCCAATTGCGTGAGATGGATCGAAAAACAGTGCAAGAACGGTTGCAACTTGAAGAAGAGCCGCTAGAAATAAGTCCCTACAAAGAGCCTTATTATTGGGCTGGTTTTGTGCTGGTTGGGGATGGTATTTGAATTTTTTAGAGTGCTAAAAATCCGATGTCTTTAAGACATCGGATTTTTTAAAAGTTTAATAGCGATAGATATTAATACAATAATTTAAAAAATCCATTGAAAACAAAGTTCATACCTGCGGGGAGACCAATACCCATGACGTTGGAAACTATAATAAAAATTAACCTGTGGGGTATTAGTACCGTCGCCTTGCCGGCTGTCGAATTTCTGGCATTGGGTTGCAAACCCCGTCCTGCACAAAATATTTCTGATTCTTGTAAACGCGACTTGGCGATTTTTTTTAACGGAGCATCTATGTTAAAAAAAAACCAGAATCGGTTATGAAAATATTTTTTTTATTTAAAAATCAATCATTTATCCTTAACTTAATGGCATTGCCCGCGTAGGTCAATGCCATTAAGTTAAGCCGCCAAATAAGACCTGCCAGGTATCCAAAACATGGCAGGTCGTTGTAAATTAAAGGAAAAATTAACATGACATGTTTTTGACACCTGTCAGGTTTGTCTTAACTTAATGGCATTG
>JBDLJY010000182.1:0-13433 GCA_039714115.1 Pseudomonadota bacterium
GCGGATTTCCCGAAACAACGAAAAACCTCTGAGGTTAGGACAAAACTTTTCTGGACAACTATAGTCTGTATGGCTAAATGGTTTAAAATAACTCTGTTACCTTGCTTTTGAACTTTTCAAACAGTTCGGTAGCTTTAGCAGCCAGCGAATTTTTTGGCAAAAAATTATCCTTCAAAGCGATTTTAGCTAGTGCAGACAACAATTTCTTGTCCGTCAAATCTTCATTGACAACCACACCTACCCACGTCACAAGCGTTTTAACCTTTTTCGCTCCCCAACAAAAAAAACATTTGCTAACAGGTACTTCCATTAAATCGTACACCTGAACATCGCCCACTTGAGCTTTGGTAAAGACGGGTTTATCAATGTTGATGAACATCAGTTCTTTGTGCCCGACAATAGTCTTAATGAGATCGTTTTTTAGATTGGGCATCATAACGAAGCAAACCAAATCGCGTTCTCCAGACAGAAGGCGGTTAAGTTGTATCTCTGGTGCCCCTTCTTGGAGAAGTTCAACCTGGCTCAACTCAGGCTCCAAGGTCATCAGATATTGGAAAGTACGTGCTGTGCCGCTACCGATTTTTCCCACCGATACTTTGAGTCCAGGCTTCAGTGTAGCAGTGAGATCATCATAAGATGTGACTTGCCCCCCCTTTTTAGCCACACAAAAGAGGGCCTCTGGCGCAAATCGGCCCATTAAAATCAAGTTTCCTTGGGCAGAGGATGGCCTTTCTCCTGCCATATTAAGCGCGGCCACATCCAGTTGACTTAAGCCGGCGGGCAGTTCTCCAGACCAGACTTTGTCAATGTTTTCTTGGCTACCCGCTGAAATTTCGGCAACTGCTGTGTAGCCGTATTCTTGCAAGGCGTCACTGAGCGCTGGCACAATGGTGTTAGTGTATTCGCCAGCGGGACTCGCCGCGCCGATCTTGATTGTATCTGCGTGGGCAATGTTTGCTGAGGCGATAAGCGTGAGAGTGGCAATAACAAATGGTTTTTTCATCATAATGTTTTTTGTGTAAATGAGAGAAAATTTGTGCGAGCATTTTGCCATTTTTTTTAGACAAAATCAATCTTTCTTTAAAGAGGTAGGCGATAAATCGCCTACTACGAACGCATTGACGCACCCTACCCAAAAAATTTTTAGCAAATTTCGGCCATTTGTCCGTTGATTCCAGTAGAAACACGCCAGAGGATCAAAGTGGCAGCAATTTTTTTGCAAATTTTTGTTGCTTGTCCGTTTTAATAGAGTAAGACATAAATTAGGATGTCTTCACCTTGATACGGTCAACCTGAAGGCTAAAAAAGTTTTTTGCAAATTTTGGCGAGTTATCCGTTTATATTGGTAGGAGTCCAAGATTTATCTTGGACAGGCGTTTTTTTAACTCTCAACCGAGAGGAGTAACGATAATGAAAGCGAAAACTTTGAGTTTAGTGGTTGGTATGACCTTAGTTGCCAATGTGGGATTTGCCCAAGAGGCGGAATTGGATGAGATGGCGGAGGCGGGGAATGAATTGGCCGCATCAACACAAAAAGGAATGACTTGGACGAAGACAGGCGTAGACGACATTGTCGGAGTGGTCGATGTGGGCTGCGGCTATACGCCAGGTGCAGGCAACCAATGCAATCCGTACTCTGGTGACACCACTTGCAACGCAATATTGCCAGTGCTGTGCTTCTTTGACGGTCAGCTAGATCAACCAGCCGATCTGGCTACTCCTAGCAGATATCATCAATGGTCTGGTGGCATCGTTGCAACAACCGCTGCTGTTCCAGGCAATAGCTTTGCCAATGTAAATGATGTCAATAATTTCTGCGAAGAGAACTTTGGCTATGGTTGGCGCGTCGCGGAATTTCACGATGGTTGGGGTTGGTACTTTAAGGCTTATGGGAATGTCGGAAATAATTTCAACAACTCCCGTCGGCGTTTGTGGGTCCACATCAATGATCAGCCTAATGGTACTTGCTGGTAGACTCGGTCTTCCAAGATAAATCTTGGACTCCTAACGGCTCCGGAGTCCAAAATTTATTTTTACCAGTCCTTCCTCAGTGACAAATATCCTAACACGGGTGACGGCACGCTCCGTTCTGACGCCAATTTATATTTGCTCAATCCCAATGGCATTCTCTTTGGCCAAAATGCCAGTTTGAACGTTTCAGGCTCATTTCACGCCAGCACTGCCGACTATCTGCGTTTAGAAGATGATGGATATTTTTCTGCCAGTCATCCTGATCAGTCCGTGTTGACTGCCGCACGAAAAAATTTTTGGCAAAATGCTCGCTTTGTCCGTCTCCTTTCTAATAAGTCCTACTCAAAAGACCTGCGGGGCACATAAACGCAGGTATGGATCATTACATCTAGGAGTCACTATGTTTATCATCCAAAAATTGTTAGCCAACTTCGAGACGACGATAAAAGATTTTTTAGTCCGGCTACGCTATCCCGTAAACGAACAGCCAGCTTTTGCAATCGTGGCTCATATGTCCGTGATGGAAAGCACCTACCCCGCCGCTTGTTCTTATAATAACTCTTTTCCGGTGCCGAAAAAGACGCGGATCGTTGATGATCCCAAAAAGAGAGTTTTTGACCACTGGCATCATATAGAGACTATCGCCGAGCGACGTTTTCCTAACGACAAAAATTTGCAACTTGAAGCCACTCAGTATGTCTTAGATGCACTTGAAGCCAACGGTTGGAAAAAAGTACGTGCTTTTAAAGGCAACAATTTTACCGCCTTTATTACCACTGTCACCTCAAATCTGCTGACCGATTTTTGGCATAAAAAATTCGGAAAAAAGCGCCCTAACAGATGGTTGACTCGGCAAACCGATCCCATTTATCAAGTAGCCTATCGCTTGCTCGTGAAAGACAGATATTCTAAACGAGAAACGACTGAAATGCTCTTAACCACTGAACCCAAGCGAGAGCGATGGTTTATTCAAGAAGTCGTTGACGCAGTGCTGGCAAATTGTCCGCTCAAAGAAGAATATCAAGAAATTTCCCTCAATGATCCTGATGAAAACTATCTTGTTCCTCAGTTTTCGTTAGAAACGCAGATTGAATGGTGCAATGAACAGGCTTTGTTGGAAATTTTGGATCAATCTCTCAACAGTGATACAATCAATAACCCCCTCAATAATTTATTGGCTCAATTAGGCAGAACTGTCCGTCTAACAGAGGAAGAATGCCTAATTTTACGGCTGCGTTATCAGAGCGGTTTGACAGCTCGCAAAATTGGCACACTGCTTGATTTGAGCGCGAGTAAAGTTGACAAGCGTATTAAAAAGACGCAGGCGCGTTTATGCAAAGCATTGTCAGAAAATGTCTGTCCTAAATTCTCAGATCTGCGTTAAGTTAAAGTTCGTAGTAGGCTATTTATCGCCTTCACTGAAAGGAGATAAAAATGAAGATATCTAAGAACCATGAACGTATTGTTGCCTTACTTGGCGTTGCGACTCACCAACAAAAGTCAAAAGCCGGCACCTGTCCCACTGACGAGCAACTCGCCGCTTTTATCACTAAAGGAAAACAACGTCAAAGGATGCTGGCACATTTAAACCGCTGCTCAAAGTGCTATCATCGCTGGTTAGAGACTGCTTCTTATGTTAAATCGCTTGAAGCTGATAAATCCCATTTTTTAGCATAAAAAATAGGATTTATTGAGGGATGTTTTCTAATTCAATGCCATATCGTGCCGCCCAAAGACGTTCTTTTGTAGGGTGGGCTGTAGGGGCTGGGCAACCACAAGGGATTGCCCCTACGTTGCCCTTTTTTGCCCACCTGTCGGGGCTACATAAAATCCTTAACTTAATAGCATTGCCGCGTAGCCTCGGGCAGTAGCAAATGATGATTCAATGAAGTAACGGTCACTGAAATTTCGGCGGCACGATATAGCAGTTGACAGCTTCTCTGTAATTGATCGTCATCCCTTGACCTTTGCTGCACATCTCGCCTAAGCTAAATCGCAGGGTTGTTGGCAATCCCTCATCTCGCCAAACAAACAACAATGTCGAAAAAATGACAATCATATTAAAATAAATGTAGATCGGAGTCCAACCTGAAATAAGGTAGTTTTTTATACCTATATAAAATAGTTATAATAAAAAACTTCCTATATATATTAAATATTTATATAACATTAGTACCATAATAAAAAAATAGTTGTTGTAAATTTTTTTTATTTATATTATATTTAGTGAGATTATGCTCGCTTATTAAGTAAATGATGGTTCTATAAACAAAAAGTTATTTTTAAATTGAACAGGAGAATAAGATAATTATGGCTCTTCCTCTCATACCCCTACTGGTTGGTACCGGTGCCGGCGCTGGCGTGACTTATCTTACCATGAGCAAAACCGCCAGAGAAATGATTAATAAAAGTGCCACTCAAGTGACTGATACTGTCAAAAAAGGTGTTAAAGCGACTCAGACAAAGCTATCTAGTAAAAAAGATACGCCGCCGACTGCCGCTGAAACTGTTTCAGAAACAGCCACGCCAACTACAGAACCAAAATCGTAAGATTCGGAAAGTATTTAAAGCTTAAGTTTTTTTGAAAAAAACTTGAGCTTTAAAAGTTGTCCCGATTGGCTGGTTAATTAATTATACCTCTTCCCAGTTCTCCTTGTAATCCAATTCTTGTATCCTTGATTGAAATTTATAGTTTTTTTTTGTTTAGTCAAGGGCAACCATAAAGGATTGCCCCTACACGAACTGTACTATAAGACGGCGATATATCTGCATTTTGGAAAAGCAGCACAAGCCATAAATTCAGTGCCTTTATACTTTCCCTGAGTTGCCACTTTTCTTGCTAGCTCTGATGAGCATTTCGGACAGAGTGGCTTTTCGACGCTAACAGCCGCTGGAGTCACCGATTGAAGTTCGGGTGGTGAAAAGATTGTTTTTCTGATCTGCGTCATGTTGTAGGTAGTTCTTGCTTGCTTTGAATCTATGAAGCTTCAAGCCAGAAGCCGCACAGGCACCTTGAAAGATTAATGCAATATATGTGCCATAAAATATTAGCCTGGATTAATATATGTTAGTACAATTAATTGAGAAATAAACTAATTAAAAACAGGCGGCAATTGAAAATTTACATTTGCTTAAAACGATAAGCATAGGCACGACTGACTATCAGCGTTTCTTGATGTTCAGACAGTTTCAGCAAAAAACGTCCTTGAAAATCCTTACTGACGCGGGCAATCGCGCTGCGATGGATGCGACATTTCCCCCCCCCCAAAGCTGAAGCTTTGGATTCCAAGTGCCCAAGCGTTGGAGTCCAAAGCTTTAGCTTTGGACTTACTTCACTGATATAGGATTTCTCACTAAATACATCGGATTATAAAACTTATCAGGTATTTCTCGCGGCGTTATTGAGAGATAACGAATAATTGTCTTGCGCTGCCGCTGAATTTTATCGATCAATGTCATAGCATTAACTTGCTTATGTCCATTCTCTTCGCCTAAGCTAAAATAGGCGCGTTTTGCTAATTTGCCTGAAGCGACATATAAGTTGGCAGCGACTGGCCAAAAACCGTCTTGTGCTACGTAAAGTTCAATACGGGCATAAGTCATCCCTTTGCGGATGGAATGTAAGTCAAGTTTTAAACAAGGTATTTGATTGATGACCACTTTTTGGCTGATTTTGCCATCATAACCTTCGCTCCAAGTCATGGTTGCAATGTCACCCGTTGAGGCTTCGCCTAATAATTTTTGCATGGGCGTGATGCGAATAGGGCGGCGGCTTTTTGGCATTATCATCCAAAATTTGTCGTCTAACATTAAGACTTTTTGACCGCGTTCAACGGCGGAGTTAAAGATTACTAGGGAGCGTCGTCCGGGTTTGATATAGACGCTATATTGGCGTTCTTTGTCCAATTTGCCTTTTTTATATAAAGCGACGCTGGTTTCTACTTGCACCGTGTCTTGGCGTAAACGGTAGTTGTCTGCTTGTTTCAAGATTGTTTGTATTTCCGCAGCCTGGACTGTGCCGGTTAAGGCGATTAATAATAATATTAGTATGTTAAACATAAAACCTCCACGGTTCCAAGATAAATCTTGGACTCCTATTCAGATTTAAACATGTCTCAATGCTTCGACAATCGGTTTATTAGCCGCTTTATGACTGCTGAACCATGCTGCTGCAATACAAAGAGCAATTACAGCGAGTGTCATCAAACTATAAAGCGAAAGCCTAAAATACCAAAAATGCGGTTATATAGGGCTTTCACTTTGAAATAGAAATAGGCTTGTTCCCACCAAGGCTGCATGGCGAGTTCGGGATATTGTCTTGCTAGTGTTGCTTGTATCTCTGCCGTCTCTTTTGTTTCATAGAGGTAGATTGATAAGGTACTCACTTTAATAAAAACAAGGCTTTACATGATTGTAAATTTTGGCGTTATTTAATAAATTTAATAAAAACAACACTATAAATTAACTGTAATTTTTTCGTCACTTGTTTCTAAAGCGCGTCTAAACTAATTCTTTTATTAAGCTAGAAATCCGATTTTTTAAAAAAATCGGATTTCTTTGTTCATAAAGAAGGTCATTTTGACATAAGTAGTACAACGGATTAACGGAAAAAACTGATTAATACATTGATAGTATTATGTTTATCCGATAATTCCGTCAATCCGTTGTACTAGACTTAGAAGTAACCACCCAACGTCTTTTTGTTTGTCCACCGTTCTCAAGTTAACTCTATTGTTTTCGTTGTTGAACAGCTATTTTACCCCTCATTTTCAAATCGCCCTTAAAACGCTCAACGCCATTAATTAAGTTAAGCCACCAGACATTAGTACAACAAAGTCTAGTACAACGGATAAACATAATACTATCAATATATTAATCATTTTTTTCGGTTAATCCGTTGTACTAGATTAGCTGCGTAGCAAATCCCAATCCCCTTATTCCGTCAATCCCTGTACTGATGTTTTGGCTTTGGGCTAGAAATCCGATTTTTTTAAAAAATCGGATTTCTTAATCTCGCGCCTACAGTTTCTACCGTTTCACGACACCATGCTCATTTTCCGATAAAAAGTTCGTTCACTCACCCCAAGCTTTTTAGCCAAGGTTTTATTATCACCGTCAAATTGTTGCACCACCCATTCTAAATATTGTCGTTCCACATCACGCAACGGCATCACAACCGGTGAAACCGGCTTATGCTCCGCTTTTTCCGCAATCTCCCGACACTCTTCAGGTAAATGTTCTGACAAAATCAAGTTACCATCGCTTAATAAAGTAGCGCGTTCTAAAATATTCCGTAATTCTCGGATATTCCCCGGGAATTCATAGCTTTGTAAGCTTTGCAAGGCTTCGGGGTGCATAGATAAATGACGCTTAGGAGCAATTCGTTGCAATTGACTCTCAACAAGTAAGGCTAAATCGTCGCGCCGCTCTCGTAAGGCAGGTAACAAAATAGGAAATGTACTAATGCGATAATATAAATCTTGGCGAAATTCTCCCCGAATGACCATTTGTTTGATATGACGATGTGTGGCACAAATTACTCTAAAATCAGCTTGTTGCGGTTCAACGCTACCAACACGGCGATAAATGCCCGTTTCCAGTAAGCGTAATAATTTAACTTGCAAATTTAACGGAATGTCTCCGACTTCATCAAGAAACAGTGTACCACCTCGCGCTGCTTCAACTAAGCCTTGTTTGCGAGTATAGGCACCCGTAAACGCGCCTTTTTCATGCCCAAACATTTCACTTTCAAACAAATTCTCTGATAAACCAGAACAATCAACCGGTATAAAATGCCCTTGTGTTCGGTTACTAGCACTATGTATTGCTTGCGCTACTAATTCTTTACCCGTCCCAGATTCACCGAGTAGTAAGACGCTGCTTTCACTGGGCGCCACGCGGGAAATCTGCGCCAACATACGGTTAAAGGCTTTACTGCGCCCCACCAAGTTTTGACTCCGCGTTTCTGTACTCGTCACTTTGGTAGAGCGCATGATTTCGAGCAAGTAAACTATTTCGCCTTTGTCATTATATATCGGCAATGTTTGTATATTGACGTGGGTTTCACCGTGCGATGTATGGTGCAAGTGTAGCGCTTGCTGCGATTGTCCTGTTTCCAAGGAGGTTTTTAACGGGCAACTTTCTCCCGCTTGATCACATGGAACCTTGTAATGATGGGAGGCTTCATAGCAAAAACGATGCTTAAGTAAGTATTCTTCGCCATAGTGCTGCTGATAGGCAGTATTGGCTGCTAAAATGCGGCAATCCCGACTGACTAAGATAGCAGGCTCAGAAAAACCTTGTAGTAGGGTTTTGGTTTCCGCAGAAATTGTTGGCAAAGGAGACATTGTTCAGTTCTCAGTTTATTTTGCTAGGAGTCCAAGATTTATCTTGGATGTCATTTTTGACAGTCATAAATCAAGATAGTATGACATCATTGTCTGGCCACCGAGTACTCTGTTCAAGTATTAATTCAAAAATAACTTTAAAAATAATAAGTTAAGTTTTATTGTGCGTTGGCACATATATTGCAACCTATACAGGTTCTGTTTGTTTGTCAGAGATGAGGTTTTTAAGATTGAAATCAGCAATCAAATTGCCACTTTGGCGCAGCCCCTTGGTGCGTGAACTCACCTTAGTTTTACTCATCAAGCTGGTTATTGTTTACTTTTTAAAAGTAACGTTTTTTAACGAGCCAGTAGCCGTTTCATGGGTAGCACCAGACATCGATCAGGTTTTATTAGATAAAACCCCCGTAGAATAGAGGAAAATTAATATGCTGTCAGAAAGCGTGGTTGAGCTATCACGTTTACAATTTGCCATTACGGCAATGTATCACTTTTTATTTGTACCCCTAACGTTGGGACTGTCATTTCTCATGGCTATCATGGAATCTGTTTATGTCATGACAAATAAGCAGATTTATAGAGATATGACGCTGTTTTGGGGCAAATTGTTTGCCATTAATTTTGCCTTGGGTGTCACGACTGGACTTACGATGGAATTCCAATTTGGTACCAATTGGGCTTATTACTCACATTATGTCGGTGACATTTTTGGCGCACCCTTAGCCATTGAAGGGATGATGGCGTTTTTTCTCGAATCCACCTTTATTGGCTTGTTTTTCTTTGGCTGGGATAAGTTGAGCAAACGTCAACATTTAATGGTGACATGGTTAGTCGCATTTGGCTCGAATTTGTCTGCCTTATGGATTTTGATTGCCAATGGTTGGATGCAAAACCCAGTCGGTGCCGAGTTTAATTATGAAACTATGCGTATGGAGTTGATGAGCTTTGCTGAGGTGATTTTTAATCCCGTCGCTCAAGTCAAATTTGTACATACTGTCGCTGCCGGTTATGTCACAGGTTCAATGTTTGTCTTAGGCATCAGTAGCTATTATCTACTTAAAAAACGCGATCTGGCTTTTGCAACCCGCTCATTTGCGGTAGCGGCTGCGTTTGGCTTGGCTTCGGTATTGTCAGTCATTGTGTTAGGCGATGAAAGCGGTTATACAGCCGGTGAAGTGCAAAAGGTAAAATTGGCAGCCGTTGAGGCGGAATGGGAAACGGAGGAAGCTCCCGCTGCTTTTACCGTCTTTGGTTTTCCTAATCAAGAAACACAACATACTGATTATGCGATAAAAATACCTTACGTCATGGGCATTATCGCCACTCGTTCTTTTGATGAAGAAGTCAAAGGCATTAAGGATTGGATTGAAGAAAATGAGGCGCGTATTCGTCGTGGCATGATCGCTTATGAGTTGTTTAAACAACTCCGTCAACAACTCAAGGAAGGTGAAATCAATGAAGAGACGAAAGCGGAATTTGAAAAATATAAGGATGACTTAGGTTATGGTTTGCTGTTGAAAAAATATACCTCGAATGTGGTTGATGCCACTGAAGAGCAAATTGTCCGCGCCGCTCACGATACGATTCCACAAGTTGCGCCGCTATTTTGGTCATTTCGTATTATGGTGGCTTGTGGCGTTCTTATGCTGTTTATTTTTGTGATGGCGTTTTATTTTACGGCAAAACGTAATGTTATAGAGCAACGTTGGCTATTATGGTTAACTTTGTTTGGCATACCTTTACCTTGGATTGCTTGTGAAATGGGCTGGGTTGTGGCCGAAGTTGGGCGGCAACCTTGGTCGATTGCTGAAGTGCTGCCTACTTATTTAAGTGTTTCAACCCGCAGCGTTGGTGATTTGTATTTTAGTCTGGCAGGATTTATTGGTTTTTATACCCTGTTGCTGGTTGTGGAACTTTATTTGATGT
Source organism: Pseudomonadota bacterium (assembly GCA_039714115.1). Taxonomy (GTDB): domain Bacteria; phylum Pseudomonadota; class Gammaproteobacteria; order Beggiatoales; family Beggiatoaceae; genus Thiomargarita. Next base: position 10,245 of record JBDLJY010000182.1, read on the forward strand.
TCAAATATGCGCGACTTGGACCAAGTAGTTTGCATACTGGACGCTATCATTTTGAAAAATAAAGTATATATTCGAGTTGATACCGGAGATAAGTAGAATGTCGATTGATTACGAAACCTTAAAACTGATTTGGTGGATATTTGTTGGCGTGTTGCTAATAGGTTTTGCGCTGACAGATGGTTTTGATATGGGCATCGGAGCATTATTGCCTTTTTTGGGAAAAAATGATGAAGAACGCCGTGTGATTATCAATTCTATCGGACCAACTTGGGAAGGTAATCAAGTTTGGTTTGTCACCGCTGGCGGAGCCATTTTTGCAGCATGGCCTATCGTTTATGCGGTTGCTTTTTCAAGTTTTTATATTGCCTTATTATTGGCATTATTTGCCCTATTTTTCCGCCCGGTTGGATTTGATTATCGCAGCAAAGTCGCTGATCCACGTTGGCGGGCGACTTGGGATTGGGGCTTATTTATTGGCGGCGTAGTACCGGCGGTGATATTTGGCGTAGCGTTTGGTAATTTGCTGCAAGGAGTGCCTTTCCATTTTGATGATGAGTTACGGGCTTATTACACGGGCAGTTTTTGGGGCTTGCTCAATCCGTTTGCCCTGTTAGCGGGAGTCGTGAGTTTAGCGATGTTAGTGATGCACGGAGCGGTTTATTTACAATTACGAACTGAAGATGTGATTTATGCTCGTAGTCAAAAAGCCGTGAAAGTGTTTGGAGCATTATTGATTGTCAGCTTTGCTTTAGCGGGCGTGTGGGTAGCGTATGAGATTGACGGTTTTAAAGTCGTTTCCATGCCCCCTCTTGATGCCTTGCCCAATCCTTTAGCAAAAACGGTCGAAATAGCACCCGGAGCGTGGATGAATCATTACGAGATTTATCCTTGGACTATGCTGATACCGGGACTGGTATTTGTGGGCGCTTTTCTGACAATTTTATTGTCGCACTTTAAAGCACCCGGACTGGCTTTTATCACTAGCAGTGCAGCCTTAGTTGGCGTAATTTTGACGGCAGGCGCGTCGATGTTTCCCTTCATTATGCCATCGAGCAGTCAACCTGACAGTAGCTTAATTGTCTGGGATGCGAGTTCAAGTCATCTGACTTTAACCATTATGTTTTGGGCAACAGTCATTTTTTTGCCCATAATTGTTTTATACACCAGTTGGGTTTATCGAGTATTGCGCGGCAAAATCACGGTGCAACATATTCGTACACATGAACATTCTACATATTAGGAGAGCTTATGTGGTATTTTGCTTGGATTTTAGGTTTATTGTTAGCTTGTTCGCTGGGCATTATCAACCTGTTGTGGTTAGAGGCGCATCATTGTTTAGGGGGTGAGTCGGAAAATTAGCTTTTAAGTTATAAAAGGAGTCCAAGATTTATCTTGGACTCCAAAATACCAGATGAGATGAGGAGATTTTAATGAAAATTGCAATAACCAGCCAAAACAAGCGAGAAGTGACTGGGCACGCCGGTAAATGTCGCAAATTTTGGATTTACGAAGTTTCTGAGGGGAAAATCGGCGAAAAAAACTTATTGGATTTGCCGAAAGAGCAATCTTTCCATGAAAGTTCACCTCATGCACCGCATCCCCTAGATGGGATACAAGTTTTCATCAGTGGCGGTATGGGTGCTGGGCTGATACGTCGTCTTGAGGTCAAAGGGATTGAAGGTATTGTGACTTCTGAGAAGTCGCCTGATAAAGCAGTAGCGGCTTATTTGGATGGAAGTTTGGAACGTTTAGCCCCTCACCATCATGGACACGCGCATTAAATGGCATCCATCCATGCTGAAAACCATTTATGGCCATCGCAAGAGTACGGGCAATCTGTGCAAAACTTAAAAGCGGCTCTCGGTAAGCAGATTTATATTGCGGAAGTTAATTTTAGTGGCACTCATTTAAGTATGACCATAAATTCCACCGCTTTTGAATTATTGGCGGTGCAAAACTTTCCCAAACCAAACCCGCAAACCGGCCTTCTTCCGCATTTTATTTTGCTGGATGACGGGCGTGGGATCAATTTGGGAAGAATTGCCCGTATCAGTATAAATACTCCTTTTAATCCACCCGCCGATAAAGTTCTTTATCGGCATGAGCCATTATTGAAACTGTTGTTATCTAATGAACAACGGCTCACCAAAGAACATATCAGTGCCATATCAACAGCATTGCTTAAAGAAGTGCTCCAAAAGGCTGGAACAGAACCGAGTTTGCTGTTGACAAATGCACTTTTTTAGTTATCAAAATATAAGTAGATCAACAGAAATCATTTATAGAAATCCTATTTATTAAAGAAATAGGATTTCTTTGAAAGTTTACGTCCAAACTAAAGTAAATAAAAAATAACTTTAAAAATAACCAATTAATTTTTATTGTGCGTTGGCGCATATATTGCATACCTGTTCTGTTTGTTAGATGATGTTTTTAAAATTGAAATTACCAATCAAGAGAGGTGAGCTATATGAAACACATCATGGCCACAGGACTAGCCCTCCTGTTGATATTCAATATTGCTTATGCTAGCGATAAAGGGGCTATTATTGGTGGAATTGCTGGTGGTGTCATTTGTAATGAGGCGAGCAAAGGAGACCCACTAGCAACCCTGTTTTGTACAGCCTTAGGTGCTGCTGCTGGGCATGAGTTGATCGATAAACCTAATAGTCGTCGTGATCAGCATCGTCATGAGCCCTCACGTCATCATCATCGCCCCTCGCCACCACCACCACCAATTTATGATGATGGATGGGACAGGAACCGTTGTGATGATAGCTATTCTCGTGGCCAATGCGATCAATGGCAGGAAGAGCCTTATCGTGAGGACCCCTATTGCTATGGACGTTATTGCAGGAAGGGCTGTCAGAATAATTATTGGCATTCAGGTGACCGGATTTGTTTCAAACAAGGTCGCATTATCTACTTTCCGCCTTCTGATTACCCTTGTCGGAAAATGATTTGCAATGACATGAGTGACTCATGTCGGTGTGTGGAACGGAGAAGAAGATGGTAGGTTTAGGGTTGATGCATAGTACATAATTTACGGGGATTTGTTTTTAGCAGGGATAAGTCAAAACAGGCTCTAAATGGGGAAAAGGTTTTGACTTCTCCCTGCCGTTTGATTATCCCTGTAGTTAACCCAATGCCATTAAGTTAAGACAAACCTGACAGGTGTCAAAAACCTGT
>JBDLJY010000183.1:0-13374 GCA_039714115.1 Pseudomonadota bacterium
ACTTCTGCAAGCACCACATTGATCATCACTTCTTTAGGCACTTGATCAAGAGTATAAATGGTTTCTAATAATTGCCGATAGTCACGCGCACTGGCACGTATCAACAAACTGTTGGTACTCTCATCCGCGACGATAGTGACTTTTAAATCGGCTGAAACTGTCTTGCTGCCGTTCGGTGTCGGGGAAGATGGTGGTTTTTTCTTTTTAGTTGGGAAAGCCTTTTGCTGTGTTTTCTTGAGTTTCTGTTTCTCTTGTGCGTCTTTGTCGAGTTTAAAAACACTTGACAAGGTTGATGCGAGTTTACTGGCTTCCAGATTTTTTACTTTATAGATAAACACCTGCTCGCCACTTTCTTCGCTTCTCTCATCAAGAATCTCAACCCAGGTTGCCACTTCATTAAAACCACTGTTGGGCGGCGCTACCACTAAAATCGCATTGATACGCTCTAAGGCAATCACTTGGTAAGCAGGTGCTGCCTTGTTGTAGATGGCTTTGAGTATCTTATCTAACTCGGCTTGTACCTCCGTCGCTTTAGAATTGCTCAATCTAAACAAACGCATACCACGATGTAAAAAAGGATCCGCATCAATGATACGAAGCAATTTATTAACACGCTTTAAGCGTTCTGGTGTTGTGATAATGCCAATCACATTGAGGGTTGGCAAAGTAATAACACGCCCTTTCGGCTGTATCAAGGGATTGATGACCGTTTGCGCCCCTTCGGCGGTGATATAGCGCAGCGGCGTAATTTGCAAGACTTCGGGCGACGTACTGCTGGTCAAAGTCTCAGGCCTTATCCCCATAGTCCCCGGCAATTTTGGGTCGGCTTTTTTCAGATAATAAACCTTCCCCTTTTTTTCCATGGTGACACCAGCATCATTTAACAGCATTTGTAATAAGGGCCATAAATCCTTTTTTGTTAAAGGTTTATCCTTAGCTGTGCGTATGGTAATTTTATTACCAATGGTGGGATCGATCACCACGGAAAGATTCAAGGCATCAGCAATGAGTTCAATGATTTGTCGTAATGCTACTTGTTCAAAATCTAATTCAATTGGGGCATCATTGGACAAATTACTTATATCCAGCGTCTGCTCTGTCAGTGTGGTTACCTTTGGCACCTGCCCAATTTGATTGACCTTTTTTAAGGGTTGAGGGGGAGGCGGTTCAGCAATTGGCTGATCAACGGCGGCTTTATTAACCACGGGGTGCTGTGTTTGTAATTCACGCTTTGCTAATTGTTGGGCACTGATTAGAGCTTTGCGTTTAGGGGGTGTGTTACAAGCCACCAGCACACTGCTACATAACAACACCACAGTTATTTGTTTTAATAAAGACATAAATTATTTAGTTATCAGTTATCAAAAATTCATTTCATTAATACTGAAAATAGCCGATAACATAGTAATGACTATCGCACCGACTACCACACCTAAGATCAAAATCAACAAGGGCTCCAAAAGAGCCACCAGCCGTGATGTTTGTTGTTTGACATAGCCATCAAAGGTTTCAGCCAGTTTATTTAAAATCTCCGCCGTGCGCCCTGCTTCTTCACCAACAATCATTAATTGTGCCAACAGCACCGGAAATTTTCTGTCATTGACCAAGGCTTTTCCTAAGCTAGTCCCACCGCGCACGGCTTCTTCAATTTTGGTAAGACTGTTGGCAAGTGCTTGGTTTTCCATGACACCTTTTGCAATATTTAGGCCATTTAACAATGGAATGTCAGCACCCAGTAACGCGCCCAAGGTACGACAAAAACGCGACGATTCGGCTTGCAAGATTAAATTGCCAAACAGGGGTAAAGATAGCATCATTTCATCGCGTTGCAAACGCCGCTCTGGTGTTGCATCTAATAATCGCCAGCCATACCAAAGCGCAACAGGCACACCGAGTAAGCTCCACCCGTAGCTCCTCAGCCAGTCGCTTAATCCTAACAAAAAAGCGGCTGAAGGCGGAATGTTTGATCCCATATCTTCAAACAGTGTAGCAAAGGATGGCACGACAAATACCATTAATAATATCACACTTAAAATACCCACGACTGCGAGGATAATAGGATAAATCAAAGAAGACAGAATGGTACGCTTAGCCTCTTCGGCTGCTGTTAGAAAATTTGCCAACTTAGGTAATAATTGATCTAAAATGCCACCTTCTTCCCCCGCACGTACCATATTAACATACATATGTGAGAAGATATCGGGGCGCGTCCGTAGGCCATCGGCTAAAGTCTTGCCCTCTTTGACATCACGGCGCAAATCCTCAGTCAATTGTTGTACAACTTGCTTTTCGGTGATACCTTCAAGTAGTCCCAAGGCACGATCTAAAGGCACATGGGCCTCAATCAAAGTACATAATCCATTGGTAAAGTCAATCACATCACTATTGGTGATGGACTGTCGCAAGAATAAACTGCTACTCTCAGTTTGTTGCTCGACTTTGAGCGGTATCAGTTGCCGATTTTGTAGTATTGTGACAACTTCCTGCTCGTTTTCGGCGCTCTGTTGTCCATTTTGAATGTTGCCCTCAATATCACAGGCTTGATAAGTATATTGATGAATTGCCAAATTATTTTATCTCCTTTCCTTAAAATAGGCGATAAATCGCCTACTACGAACTTGGTATTTTCCTTAACTTAAGTAAGCCGTTCGTAGTAGACGATTTATCGTCTACTTATTTTAAAAAGCATTTAGGAAAAAGCTTTCCGGGAATTTTTCCGTAATCATCATAGTCGCCTGACGATTGGAAAATACGCAATAGGTACGAAATAACAAGTTTGTGTTTGGTTCAATCCGAAAATAATGCGCTAATTTTTCATTAGCTGGCTCTGTTCCTGAATCCACAATTTCTTTAAATGACTCTACTCTGTGTTCAAGCCAAAGTTTACCCATTGGGGTTTTTGTGTTGAGCAATTCGTTCCTAAAATCTTTATCGAGTCTCTCGATAACAACAATTGACTCGGCATAAATAAAATTTTTACGACTTATCCGCCCCCTGAGTAAAATTTCTCTATCAATAACCTCAGTTCCTTTTTTTAGGCGCATGACAGCTATGTCCTGTGGTATGGGAATTAAGGCCTCAGATAATTTCACTAATTGAATGGGCTCAGACAAGTAGACTTCCAACATATCTGTGACTGTTCCATCAGTTGTCAACAAAATTCTTTGAAAACTACTCAGGGCGGATGGATCGATATGACTGCGATTCAGGCTTTGTTGTAGATCAGTCCTCATAATTTTGTATTATAAAAAAAAATATCAGAATCTATATTAGAAAAAACATAACAGAGCTGCGGGGTTGCCAAAACTAAAACGGAATCTCATCCAAAGACAAATCATCTAAAGACAAGTCATCTTCAAAAAATGGCTCAATTTCTGCCACTTCCCCACAAAGCACCCCCCGCAACAAGTCCCTAAAATTTTCATCCAATTGTTTTTGTAGCACCGACTGCCAATTTGACCCCGTATGTGTCGTCTTTTCCACAAGAAAACCATTTTTCCAATATTCTCGTCTTGTTTCCAAGCCTTCTAAGAATTTTTTGCGATGTATGCCTTGTGGTGTCCTGAATTGGCCCATGCCACATTGCGCTATCAAGACGGCATAAGGATGATCCTCTTGTTCACGATCCACCCAAATATGCATACCCCCCTCTTGGGCAAAATAAAGCACTGCCCCCGATCCCACAATCTGAATTTCAAAGCCTACCAATTTATCTCCCAATCGTTTGGGCGTGGCAAAATCGTTTGTATAAATGTATTTTTCCCCTCGTATCCACACGGCGCGTTCTGTGACCACCCAAGCGCGATTTTTGATTATTCGACTGAATATATCATATATATTATTTAAATAGTCTGGTGCGCCGTAGATATTTAGCATACACAGTCCCATCTCTGGCTGCACAATGTCTAACAGCTCTAGCTGCCAAGTCTCATGCGCCTTTTGCCAATCGTGCAAGGCATCAGTGAGTCCGCCCACCTCGGCATTGATGCCAATGAAGGCTAAGGAGCAATCAATTTCAATATTTTCGCTCTGTTGCAATAGCGTTTTGCCATCTTCCAAGCACTTATGCAAAAGACCATATTCATGCCCCATGAGCGGATCTTGCCAAAATTTTTCTCCCATGCGACGGCGATCGCGTTCTAAAATGTCCCATTTGCTCCACAATTGGTTCATAGCGGGACCCTCGTTAATTTGTTGCGCTAAACGACGGGTGGTGGTGACAGTGCTTGTGAGTTCTCGTAAAGTCCATTTGCTGTCACCCAAGCTTTGATCGGCGCGGGCTTTTTGGGTGTATATTATTGTTTTGAATTCTAGCCCGTTATCGCCTTTGCTCACGGCGACTTTTATTGAGGTTGAAAACGGATAACGGTTTAAAGTCGTCGCCAGTGGAATCACAAGTTGTTCATGCAAACAGCGTTGCAATTGGCGAGCACCATAGTGGCTATTGCTGCTGAGATGAGCCAGATAATCATAAACTGGGTCATCAATTTGTAAAGTGATATTGCGTGTTCGCAAGCCATCCCGCGCTATGATTTTTTTGATTTCGCGGCGCACGATGGGACGCAATACGTTTAAATCCAGCGCGTTAAAGGGTATCACTTGATCTAAGCGATTAAATAATTCTGGACGAAAAAATTGTTGTACGGCGTGTAGATAGTGCTGATGCAGGGCATGAGGATTGCGATATCGATCATGGAAACCGGGTTGGCGGCTGATACCGGCACCGATATTGGATGTCATAATAATAACACTACTGCAAAAATCGGCAACTTGCCCCCGTGCATCGGTTAAGCGCCCCTCGCCCATCACTTGCAATAATAAGTCATAAAAAGTAAAATGGGCTTTTTCCAATTCATCAAATAAGACAACAGAAAACGGTTGTTGTCTCACTTTATCAGTCAATAATCCCTGTCCCTTCGCCGACACGTCGCCCGTCAAACGCAACACCGCCACTTCGTCGGAAAATTCACTCATATCAAAACGGATCAGCCGCTCGGTGTCGCCAAACATAAATTCTGCAAGGGCTTTGGCTAATTCAGTTTTGCCGACACCGGTAGGTCCAACAAATAGTAGAGAGGCGATAGGTTTGCCCGGACGAGTCAGGCGCGTTTTGACGGAGGCTAATAGGTTAACGACGATATCAATGGCAGCGTCTTGCCCAAACAGGCGCGATTGAAAAAATTTCCGCGTTTCATCAAGATTTAAGATCGTGCGACTCTCTACCAAAAAACGCGGCATCCCGGATTCTTCGCAAAACCGCGTCACCACCGCTTCTGGTTCTAAAACCGATTTTTTTTGATTTAAAATGGATTCTAAAAAATGCACCGTTTTGCCGGGAAAGCCAGAATAGAGCGCATAACGATGTTGCAAGCGTAGGGTTTCTTCAATGGCTGCCATATTGGATAGGCGCAGACGGCGGCGCACAATGTCTGGCTGTTGGGCGACGGGTGGGGGCTCGATGCGCTGCACTTGAAAGAGGCTGGTATAACCTGGTGCCCGTGTCTCAATTGTGGCGAGTTCTTCATCGGAGCATTCGGTGATCAGGCGCACACTGCCTTGCGCTAAATAGTCGCGCATAAATTCAGCCATGCTGATGGGATTACCTACATAAGCGCCGACTTCAAACAGTTGAGCAAGATTACGGATGTAGAGAATATCGCCACGCTGTCTGAGTTCTTCTAAAACTTGCCCCAGGGATTCTTCCCAGCCGGTTTCGACGGTGAGTTTTTGCAACATACGCGCTGCCGTCGTTTCCCAAAATTTCACTGATCCGAGCCCTCGCGCCGCGCCCAGGCGATATATTTCTTCCACCAATGCGGTTTTACCGACTCCGGCGCGTCCAACCAATAAGATATTGCGGCTATATTTGCCCGTCAAAGCGCGTAGCATTTGTTCAAGTTCAGTCTCGCGTCCAAAACAGCGACACTGGGGCGGGCGCTTTAATGGCTGTGCCATCTTCGGCAACCATTGCCGCTGGTGCCCATTATGTAGATTGGCAAGCTCAGATAGGCTGTGAAAATGAGTGTCTATAACATTTTGTTCTGTATATATTTTTTCAAACCATTGCGTAGTGATTAAACGCTGTACATCGGTTAAACGCTTTTTACGGGCAAATTCCAGTTCAATGGCGCGTTGTAAGACTGTCACTAGTTCATCAGGGGTGTCAGCATAGCCTTCGATGCCCAACTCTGGGACAAATCCTAAGTAGTGTTGATTGGGGAATTGGGTATAAAAATAGTCAAACGCCAGATTTAAGTCTGGATATAAGGGACGTTTGCGGGAGCTTTGAAGGGAAACCGTCAACTGCGAACCAAGTAATGATAAGGTAGGGGCATGTTGGAGCATTGCCAGATATTCCCCCTGCTTAATGTTGCTCTCTTGCAGGCGTTCGATGAGGGCTTTTGCAAGTGTGGCGTGGGATTCATTAGCCGTGATGGTTTCTGGAATGAGCAGGGGCGAGACGAGGCTAATTTCTTCAGAAAATGCCAAGCTGACTGTCCAAATTGGGAGGGGGAAAATGTTTGCCATGAGTGTGTGAAAATTACTTGCCTATCCGAACAACTGGAACCGAGTATTTGGGGAGTTTTTGTTGCCCACCAGCCCCGAAACGGTGGGCAACAAAAAGACGTTGCCCACCCTACGAATAATAAAAAAAAGTTTTTAGTCCACCCATTCCTCAACACGAGTCAAGATTTTATCAAACACTCGTTTAGCTTTCCCAGTCAGCGTATTTCCCTCTAACAATTCGGGTTTCATCACCACAGTAGAGAGCGCATCCAACAACCTTTCATCTATCTGGTTTTCATTGACAACCATACCTACCCACGTTACGATTGTTTTGACCTTCTTTTGGTTAAAACCCCAAAAACCCCTGGTAACAGGGACTTCCACTACCTCATAAATGCGGTTTTTTCCAATTTTAGCCTTATCAAAGGCGGGATTATCAAAGCTTATAAAAAAAAGCTCATCATGTTCCATAACGCCCCTAATGAGTTCATTTTCTGGGTCTGGCATCGTCAGGAAACAGACTAAATCCCGTCGCCCAGAAATGAGGCGGTTGATTTCGACCCTCGTTTTCCCTTTATGCTGAAATGTGATATTCTTCAATGCCGGATCGAGCTTCATCAGATATTGGAAAGTGAGAGCGGTGCCGCCTTTTTCGTCTCCCACCGAGACTTTGAAGGGTGTATCCTGCTCATCATCCGTGAGCTCATCATAAGTCGCCACTCTACCCCCTTGGTGGGCGACGCAAAAGAGTGCCTTTGGCGCAATTCTGCCCCAGAGCAAAAGCAAATTCTCATTGGGGTCTTTTTCATACGTCATATTAAGCGCAGCCACATCAAGCTGAGTCAAGGCGGCGACAATTTGTCCCGACATGACCTTTTCGATGTCTTCTTGAGTACCCGCCGACGTTTCTGCAACGGCACTATAGCCATATTCCTGCAAGGCATCGTTGATAGCTAGGACAATAATATTGGCGTATTCTCCATCAGAACTACCAGCACCGATTTTGACTGTCTCGGCATGAGCAACCGATGCAAGTAGTGTGATGAGGAGTGTAACAATGTATTTCTTCATAACTTAATGGGTCCTTTTATAACTATGGCATCTAACACAAATAATGATGAAATAAACCCAACATCTCAAGTCACTGAGGACAGTGAGCGAAAGCCTCGAAGCTTTAGCTGGCAATATGAGCAGAAGCCTCGTCGAAGCTTTAGCTGGGAGCATGAGCCGTTGCATCCTAAAAGCTTTAACTGGGAGCACGAACCGATACATCCTAAAAGCTTTAACTGGCAGCAAGAGCAGAAGCCTCGTCGAAGCTTTAGCTGGGAGGATGAACAAATGCCTCGTCGAAGCTTTAGCTGGGAAGATGAGTCGGGGAATTGGCTTGAGGACTGGGCACCCTCCTCCGATAATACATTTTAAAAAACTCACGAGACCTACGTTCGACCTCAATGCCATTAAAATAGGCGATCGCCTACTATAGAAATTTGTCCAGAAAAGTTTTGTCCTAACCTCAGAGGTTTTTCGTTGTTTCGGGAAATCCGCTCCGCTCCATTCCCGAAACAACGTCAATCTGCCCGAGGTTTGGGCGATAACTTATCTGGATGACTATACGAACTTACCATCCTCCTTAACTTAAGGCATTGACGTTCGCGGGGTTTTGGCAACCCCGTAGGTCTGGAGATTAGCGCTTTCCCCTTTTTTGTAAATGCGCGTAAGGGGGTAAAGTTTGGAGACGCTTATCATGTAGCGGCGTACCAATCGTAAAATGATACATGCTTTGATAGCGAGTGCCGGTTAAGCCTAGCATGTTATGAACGGCATCATCAAAATAGCACCCAACACCCGTGCCCCGAACGCCGAGGGCTTCGGCTTCTAAATATAACACTTGTCCAACAATGCCCGCTTCCCAAAATAACTGTCTATAGCCCCAAGGCCCTTTTTTCAAGCCCGCCTCAAACTCTGCTAACATGCCCAGACTAAAAGCACTGTCAGCGGCTATCTCTTGATGACAGGAAATTTGTAGAGCGACATTTTGGGCATTACCCCGAACTAATTGATAAAAGTGTAAATATTTTGGACATTTATCCGGTTTTATCCACTTAAAGTGTTCATGCTGCAAGGCGGCACGTAGATTGTCCTCAATGCCATCGCGTCGTAGCAGGATATATACCCCCGGCGATAAGCCTGCGACTCTATGCACAAATAAAACTAAATGAATACGTGGCATATGGGGAAAAACATCCCAAGGGACGGCACCGTTGCGCGGCAAGGTGCTATCGAGTAAACGATAAAACGTTTGGAGACTGAGCGGTGCCACAGTCTCAAACCGTTGGGCACTACGGCGTTGTCGAATCAGATCGGCGGCACGGCTTGTACAGGAGATAGGCAATAGCGGTGGCAGCGGCGGCGCTGTCCAATCCGTTTCCTCCGTGACTGGCTTAATTGTCGCCTCAACCACAGTCTCAATGAGAGGCCATTCATAGTGGTGATGGGGGTCTAAAACATTGGCTTGACCTATCCATGTTATATCTGCTATCGCCGGCACTATTGAATTTCCTGACAAACGTGCCGTTATCCCCTTTGAAAAAGGGAGGATTTTGTCTTGTGCATTAATACACAACATCACCTCTGGTATTTCACGCTCGGTACTGTCGAAATCTTCGTCTAGATCCAAGCCTAGCGTGATAAGAATTTCCGTATCCGCCCAGTTATCTAAGAGTCGCACCGTCCACCCTAAAGTTGCAGCGGCATAACGGACAGCGGCGATAGCGTGTCCAATGTCATGCTGACAGTAACGAAAGGCTCTCTCGCCATATTTCCACGCTTCGCGCCAAGGAATTGAGGTCAAACCGAGCAAAAAATGGCCCGTTGACAAGGCCGTCTCAAGGATTTCTGTACCTTTCTGCCTGAAAATGCCACGTTGCTCTAAAATATGATCGTGACTGAGATAGTGATAAACCCCCGCTGGTATATCAGTCAGATTGGGTAGCACGACATAGCCCTCCGTCGGGTGCAAATTGCCACTAGATGGATTGCAGCGCAAGGCCCAACGAGTGTCACCATATTGTTTCCAAGCTGATAAACCTAAAGATAATTCCAATAATGCGCCTACATTGTTTAAAGTCATCGGACGCGGTGCGATGGCCCCTGGTTGATACAAATCGACGTAAGCACTTGCCAGCGTATCGGCGACCAGTGGCAATTCAAAACACTTCGCGCCGGCATAGCGACGAAAATGCTCGGGTTGTGCATTCCAATTAATATGGGCAGGCCCTCTGGCGTAGCGATCAAAGTGATGCTTTGTGCGCTCATGGTAAGCTAACACCGTTTCATTCATCTGCTTATTCATAAAGTTATCCAGCCCAGACCTTCAAGGTTTTTGGTATCCAGATGGCGAATCTGGTTTCTAAAGTCGGTTGATATTTTGGAATTAAGGCATTTATTTCTCCTATTAATTTCTTAAATCCAGTCGGGAAAGTTTTTTCTTGACACAAAACGGCACCAGAAAGTGTCAATGTATTTTCCTGCCCTCTTTTTGATTTCACATAGAGTTTAACGCGGCTCACTCCAAAACAAGGTTTTTCTGGGCTCGCGTCGCTAAGCTCATTGGCTGTGAATATATTGAGATCTTCAGTTCTTTTTTCAATGTAAACAAAATCTTGGGGTTGTAGTGCCGTTTGCCAAGTGGTTTCGAACGCATTGTCATCAAGGCGATGAGGCGGGACGATGATTTTTTTTGAGTATGAGATGATCGGATAAGCATAATTAACTATACTTATCGTGGTATTAATTGGAAAGCGTGTTGTCCCACCCAAATAGGTTATCGTGATTTCATCCAGTTTTAAGTCGTTTTCATGGCTTGGTTCATTCGGCGTACAAGCGGTCATAAAAACCAACAAAAAAACGGAGGTGGTAAGTGCAATAAATGGATTGAATGGCATATTTCTCCTCTCCTCAACAAGTGCCCCCCTTAAAGTCGTAGCTCCCAAGCAGGAGTGCAAGGCGTACCTTGCACATCTTTGGGGGTGGACAAATTAATGACGATATTTTAACAGTTTATAAAAGTTGAGTAAAGCGATGAATACCAAGCCCAAGTTTTTATGCCTGCTTATATGGTCAATGATGGCAAAATCCACAATGACAAGCTCCAGCCTGTGCAACGGCACGATCTCACAAATGAAATCGCAAGGCTTTAATGCGGTGCCTGTTTGTCTAGTAGATTCTTATGTGATCTTTTGTGATATTCTGTTCTGATAATATGTGAAATATTTTTTTTTGAGTGTGACACTAAAACCCACAACCAGTGAGGCTTAGGTGTGGGCACATAGACGCAGGTCACACTCACTTGTTTTGTTTGATAGCGGTTAATTTTGTGATAACGGGTTCACTGCCATGATAGAGCGGAGGATGAAGATGGCATCACGCATTGAGAAACTGAATAGTACTCTGAGAGAGTTACAAGTAGATGTTTCAGATATTGAGGCGGGGGCATTGGTTTCGGAAGATGGCTTGCTGTTGGCAAGCGCACTTCCGCCAAACATCGATCAGGACAATATCGGGGGAGTGGTTGCTTTGCTGATTCAATTGAGTCATCGTGCCGTCACTGAACTAGATCAGGGGGGGATGGAGCGGGTCATCATCCAGAGCGAGAATGGTTACTCGATCGTAACCAAGACAACGGAAAACGCCTCCCTGGTGGTATTGGCGCGTAAGGGAAGCACGCTTGGTCTGCTCCTGATGAAGATAGATAGCACAGCGAATAAAATTTCAAAGATTCTATAAGGAAGCGATGATGAGTTCAACAGTACTTTTTGACGACGGCAATCATAAAAATATCTTGCTTGAAGATTTCGGGACTGCAACCGCAGTGCAGGCTAATCAGCACCTGATCATTCAGGATGGTCAAGGTATGATTCTGGATCCCGGTGGGCACAAGGTATTCAATAAGGTGGCAGCAGCGATAACAAAGTCGCTGGGGAGCGGAACACTTCGTTACATCTTTCTGTCCCACCAGGACCCTGACATTGTTGCCGCTATTAATGCTTGGCTGATGACCACGGAAGCGGATGCCTATGTCTCTGTCTTATGGCAACGTTTCGTGCCACACTTTGGTCTGGATAAGTTTGTGGTGGATCGCCTCAAGCCCATTCCTGATGAGGGTATGATTTTGGACCTGAATGGGGTGTCGTTGAGTTTGATTCCGGCGCATTTTCTACATTCGTGCGGCAATTTTCAGGTTTATGATCCCGTTTCAAAGATTCTCTATAGCGGAGATTTGGGGGCCTCATTTGGGATGGAATATATTGAGGTACCTGACTTTGATGCACATATTCAGTATCTGGAGGGTTTTCACAAACGCTATATCTTCAGCAACGAGCTGATGAAGGCATGGGCTGCGATGGTCCGCTCTCTGGATATTGAGATTATCGCGCCACAACACGGCGCAATAATCAAGGGTAAGAAAATGGTAACGCGCTTTATTGATTGGTGCGATAATCTGGAATGCGGTTTTAATCTATTGAAAGGTTTATATAAGGTGCCAACTTAGCTTAAGATTAAGGCTCAAGTGCTAAGATATTTTGGAGTCCAAGATTTATCTTGGACGAGCCGATGCCCAAGATAAATCTTTGGTTGACTGGGAAAAAATTAAAAACTCACCTTGTCGGGGCTGGTGGGCAACGGTTGAATGGGATTTATTCAAACTTTGAGCCGGAGCAGGTTTGCAAACTGCTCCGTAACGTTTTATATTTAAAATCTCATAAAATTCATGGTTCAGTACTTAGTTTCTGATCTATCGTTCTTTTTGAAACAGCCTTAACCCGGAAAGTCATTAGTCAGTCGGCCTAAAAATCAAAAAATGTCGTTAAATAGGCATCACGTTCTTCATTTAGCCAACCAATGACATCATTTTTTATTTTACTATAATTAGGCATACCTCCACGAAATACACGACCTCTTTTCCTACCGGTTGTAACGCATATGACACTGACATTGATGCAATAACTGGCCAGATGGGGTTTTATGATTCTATTAACAAAAGTTTCTTCGGTTTGACCTTCAACTATAAAATTTAACCTTGTCCAGTCTGTCATTATGAAGGCCTCCCTTTTAGATAATTTTTTATCCCATAGTTCACTTAGTGAATAATCTTCAAACCATTTTTCCAAACCTTCCTCTTTTAATCGGTTAAATATTGATACTTCATTGATTTTTTCCGTTACAATCACATCATTAGCTTGAAATTGATCCAGCAAACTAACAGACTGCGTGGATAAAATGATTTGGTTTGACTTAGATATACTGCGTATTAAGCCACCCAATATATTTATGGCAAAAGGATGTAATCCTAGCTCCGGTTCATCAATAATAATGCTTGCCGGCGGTTCAGGTTGAAGTAAAACGGTTGCCAGACAGATTAGCCGAAGTGTTCCATCGGATAGATGATGCGCTGTAAATGGAAAATCCCCAGCTTTTTCGCGCCATTTTAATTCAATTTTCAAAGAGTTGTGCATACGTCCCACTCTGACGGATCAAGTCGTCGTGATGCCCATGCTCTACAATTTTACCATTTTCTAGCTAGGACATAGATGGTGTCAACCATTCTGACGGTCAATGCCATTAAGTTAAGGATAAATGATTGATTTTTAAATAAAAAATAGGTGCAGGACGGGGTTTGCAACCCAATGCCAGTATGATAACCCCCCCAAAATAAGACCTACGAGGAGACCCATACCTGTCAATGCCATTAAGTTAAGGACAACTGATTGATTTTATTGGAGAGAAGACGTAAAAATCGGATTTTTAACGGAGCAGCGGAGTCAAAAAAATCCGATTTTTTCAAAAAATCGGATTTTTAACGGAGCA
>JBDLJY010000184.1:0-13282 GCA_039714115.1 Pseudomonadota bacterium
ACTCTCTGCCCATCAACCGTCAACACACCATTAGACAACTCCGTCCGTATTTTCTCACCAGAGGCTATATCACCCGCGACGGGCTGATACAAAGAATAGAGAACTCTTGGCTGATTACTCGCACAACCGCCAATAAAAATCACAAAAATTAATACAACTGATGCAACTATAGTTTTCATAAAAATTGGACTCCTAAAATCTCAAAAACCGATTGCCAAACCCAAACTATAAGCAGAAGCTGACGTATCATATCCAGCAACCAAACCAAACGACTGAGTCAGCTTAAACATCGCCCCGACATTCACATTAAAATCAGCGTTCGATTCTTCAGTCTCATAATGTGTATCATCTCTCACAACCGAACCATCTTGAATAGAATAACCGATCCCCCCAAGCAGCGCGAATCGATCAGCCAGATTAAAAGTAACACCAACATTCAGCATTAGATACCGATAAATAAGATCAGAATTACCACTCCCACTAACAATATCCGGCGTAAATTTAATATCCATATAATAACCAATTGAACGTGGTTTCTTACTGACATAACCCAAACCCAAACCCAGATAATCAGTATCATCAAACTGATACCCCTCTATAGAACCACCTTGAGCCGTTGGCGCATAAGCGAGGTAAGCAAAACCCCACCTTTTTGATGGACTATCATCCGCTGCATAAGCCATTTGTCCAGCATAAGCCGCGATTGCACAAGCAATCAATATATTTTTAACGTTCATGAGATATTGCTCTCCCTTTATTTAGTTTAATAACTACTACTATTAGACTTCGTGACGAAAAAAATGTGAGGGTCAATCAATTGCACTGTCAAAATAATGCTGACAAGAGATTAGACGTAGCAGAGAGCAAAATGTGAGGATAAATTATTTTAATGGTATGATTGATTAAATTTTAAACGTCGATAGAAATCCTATTTTTTGAAAAAATAGGATTTCTTTAGCTGCCGATTGGTTGAAAATGCGCTCAGAGATGGCACGAATAACTGACGAAGCTCAAAGCAATTTTTATCAAATCATCTGCCAAAGCAAGTATATAACGGTTATATATAACTTGGACGAGATGTCCAAGATAAATCTTGGACTCCTAATGGCTCTGATAATCTGAAATCGCCATGCTTTGTAGCTCTTCTCGATATTTCTTCTGTTTAGAAGGCTCAATAATCTTACCTTGCTCATCCTTCACAACCAGCCCCTGAACAGCAACAACCTCAGCTATTAAACTACGCCACTTCTTAAACACTGCACAACTCTCACCCTCACCATCATCAGTTTTTTGAATGCTGATATCACCATTAGCATTGACACGACATTCGCAAGTCAGCCACTCATCTTCTGCCACTTGCATGGATAGTTTCAATTTGTCATCCTCTAAAATATAGACAAATTCTCGCTCTTCACCCGATTCGGTTTCAACATACAACGTCCATTCTTGCTCATCTTCTTCCCAATCCTTAACCTCCAATAATGAGTGCATTGAGTTGTGCAGCTTGAGTATAGGCAAACGTTTCACCCAAGTTTCAATCTCAGATTCTAATTTTGTGGCTTGCTTGAGCGTTTCTTCATTAGCTTTGGCACGCCTTAAATTCATCATTCTGGAGTCTAAATCAGATATCTCATACTGAATAGACTCAGGCAAATCCAAGTTATTAGATAATTCAATCACTTGTCTCAAGTTCAATGCCATCTGTTCTTGTTTGATTGCCACAGCCTCTGCTATTTGCTCGGCTTGTTCATGACGTGCCCCAGCCGTTTTTGGCAGATTTTCAGTCAGTTGCTCAAATTGAGATAAGCATTTTTTCACCGTCTCATTGTCATCGTTATACAGCGCGTGCTGCGCCTTTTTTATCAATTCGTTGATTTCAAGTAGGATATCTTGACAATATGTCTTGTAAAATTGATTCGCATTCACTTGCTTCAATTTAAAGAGCCGCCGTTGTTCAGTTTCTTCGCGCAAATTTTGGAGTTCGGTTAGTTTGTTATCTTGCCGATACTGCTCAAATGCCCTATCAGCCTGTTTGATCAGTTGCGCGAAACTGCGTTTAATTTGTTCAACAGTGAGATCAGGGCGCTGAGCTAAATCATCACAAATCGCAACACTGATATTTTCAGCCCAATCATGTTGTTTAATAGCATCAAGATAATCGGCTAATTCATCAAATTTTAAAACACAGCGCTTGAAATCTTGACATTGTTCTCTAAGTGCAGTCTGCTTGTGCCGTAACTCTTGCTCAACGGAGGCATTCATCTCGTTTTTACGGCTCACTTCAGCAGTCAGCTGTTCGATTTTGGACAATAGAACTTGTTGTCCAGCCAGCATCTGAGGACGTTTTCCTTCTGATAACATCAATCGCATATCTTCATTGGCTTGGACACGCAATCTAGCCGGTTTAGTTGCGTTTTCAGCGTCACGTAATCGTTCTGCCGCTTGACTATTCGCCGCCCGTGCTTGAACCAAATCGTCAGATATTTGTATTTGTTCAAGTTTCTGTTGGCAGGCTTTTAGCCTAGCCCATTCCTCCGAAGTTGCCCAAGTTTTTATAGCAGCACGTTGAAGCATGTCATTCACTTTTTTAAGACAATGTTTAACAGCATTTTTATGATACTTCAACTCTGCGGATTCGGCAGCGACAACAGTATCTATAACCGCTCCGATGGCAACTGCATCGGAGCCTGCACTAATGGTCATACTTTTTGCACCACTCATGGTTTAATTCCTCTAATAAAAGATTCAAATTCATTGCTAGATTTAAGTTTGCTCCAAATACCCAGCTTTGGGGGAATACCTCGCCCCGCCGTTAACTCCTCTTTTCTCGGTTTAGCTAACAATCTTTTCCAATAGCTAGGTATAGACTGATTTTCCATTGAAGTTACCGGCAACTCCACGCGACTCAGGGCAAACCTCGCCTCCGTTTCTATTTGCTGGATATTTTTAGGAATAATGATAAGCCAATCATAGCCACCAGCCCAGATTGGTGGACTTGTCTGATGATTTAATAGTGTTATCTGCAAATTGACATTTTTTTGAATTGAGGTTCGAGGAATGGTACAGATACCTTGAGGTAAGCGAATTCTTTGCTGGTGACTCTTTAATCGAGGAGTGGTGCCAAACCAAATATCTATCTCCTTTATAACCTGAGCGGCATTCGCACCATCAAAACAAATCAACAAAACTCGGTAGTATTTTTCACTTTCTTCAAGTCCCAAGTTTTGACAATTTGAAGCAAATTGACAAGGATCATATTTAAAGCTAAGCTTACCCGATTTCACAGCCTCAGCAGCCGGTTGCCAAGTCGGATAAATATATTGACACTTGCTATACGAACAAACCGCAAAGAGTGGGCTTAAAAGTGTGGGCCAAGTCCAAACATGACCTTGATGGCATTGATTACATTGAAGTTTTGGGTTTTCAAAACGATTAGAGCAGTCTTTGTGTTTGCAGCGAATCACAACTCCTTCTTTCCGTAGGCGTAAAAACCTCGCAGTTATGCTCATTAAGCCAGCGGGTAAAATATTTAATATGCCAACGCGAGCGTTCATAAGGCTAAACGCTATAAAAATGAGATCAAGGAATGCGATATAAACGATTATTATAACCGGCAACAATAAAATAGAAGCAGAACCGATAAGCAATCCAAGCACAAAAATGCGGCTTTTAGCTGAAAAAAAATAACGTCCAGCTCTTTTATTATTAAATACTTTGTAGTTATCAAAGAAATTGATAATTTTTTCAATACGCCAGTTGTTGAGCCATACAGAAAAAACCAGGGTGCAGCTTATTATCCATTCGCTCAGCTCAATGCGCTCTAATAAAACTGAGAAAAATTGTATAAAATAAATAGCGATAACGATTCCAAGCCATAAGCGGCGAGAGTGTAACTCAAACCACTGTAAAGATAAATTGAAGCCTGTTTCTGATTTCATTAAACCACCTTTTCAATTTCATTGTTTCGGGAATGAGGTACGATTTCCCGAAACAACTGAGCTACCCCGACCTTTGGTTGGTTCAAGGTTGACATCAATGACCATACCACGCTTTAAATTGCTCATTGAGGCCACCCCACAATCGCAGCTTCCGTTAAAGCCCTCGTTTCTTCATCAGTCTCATAAATCTCGGCATAGAGTTGAGCCGATTCTCGTAAACTTTGCTGTTGTTTTAATTGCTCGTACAAGCTATTAATAGCGGTACGAACCAACTCACTTTTATCTTTGAACCCAAACGATTGGCATTGTTCTAACCATTGAATTTGGGATTCTTCAAGACTAAACTCAGCCGTAATCATAACCTCCTCCAGTCAGGGCATTTTTATTAAAATTAAAAAAAGTATATTATAGCGAGCGGAGCAAAGGAACTGCGATGCTCCTGTCAAGGGGAAAGTGAGTTATAACACCTTTTCAATTTCATCTATCCACGAAGATAAGCCCATAACGCTTTCTTTACTATCAAACGGAGCATCAAACATAGCAAACCGAACTTGTTGCCAAGGGAATTCAAGTATTGGCAGCAACAACGGTTTCAATCTCGCAGTATCAAGTACATATCCACTTAAAACATTATCATCCAGCGGCACAACGGGTTTTAACGGCTTGATTTCAGGATCATTTTGTTCCAAACGCTCAAAAAGTTTGCATTGATTGGCAAGCACGATCCATAAGCTAGTGCCCCTTAAATCTAACCCTTTTCGGCTTTCAGCTCTCAAACCATTATATAATTTTGACACCTGACTCTCAATTTTTTTTCGCCTTTGCTCCTCAAAAGCATCTTCTGCATTGATGCAAATCGCCATTGATTGAGCTTTAGCAACTCCTTGAATAAAATTACTTTTCTTAAAACCACAATCTTTCACGGTAATAGCTTGACCAAAATCATCATAACGAGTTTCATGTAGATAAACCAACAATGGCCATTTTTGTGTTCTTGAAGACAACTCTACAGCAACCGGCTCCACCCCTTTTAACTTAAGTTTACCATCTTTTAATTCAGGAAATCCCCAAATTTTCATAGTTTCAGGCAAAGCCGGAGTTAATTTATAACGCTCAGATAGCAACAAACGAAGCCCATACAAAAAAGCTGCTACACCTTTTTTTGAAGTTGTTCGCTTACCATCCAGACTGATTATTACACAATGATGATACCGATTGGCTCGCATATTAATTTTTTCTGAAAAAGGGTAAGCGCAATCCTTGATATAGCAGCGCGTCAACACCTGTGAACAAGCGTCAGTCGGACAATCTAAAGCATTAGAATCCAATGAATCTATCCGAACCGGATAGCTAGATTGGCAGCCATCCACACAACGCCATTCCATATCTTTTTCAGTAAAATTTTCCAGACAAATTGGACATAGCCAAGTTTGCTTGGTACTGGAACGCCTCTTGAAATATTCTATGATTTTATTAAACATTATCATTACAATCAAAAACAATTATAGCACCCAGCTTATCCCGTTCTGTTTCACCCGGAGAAAAGCACTCTCTTTTCAAAGCTTTCAAATTAAAAACACTGACTTTATTTTCCTCAATTAAAGTCTGATCCTCAGCCGCATACCAGCGTTGTTTATCGGCATCATAACCACAAAGAGCATAACTCCAATCTGACCATTTTGACAGCGTCCAAACCTTATCAACCCGCGCCCCTTGGCTCAAATGACAAAAAATCAGATCCACTTCTTTTTCAGTCGCCAAGCGCCCATAACGTAATTCACACAAAGCATTAGCTTCATACCAATTTAAACCAGTTAATGGCGTATCGAGATCATTAGAACAAATCAAATCATCTGGAGCACGCAGCCGATTATTTTCTTGACGTTTTTCGTGATACATGCCGCTTATCATAGCCTCGCGTGCATCGCCTAAAGTCAGAAATGGCTTTTCACCTCGAATAGCAATGGCTTGAAAACGAAACCAATGCTGGCGGCGATCAACATCCTCATTTTGCCCCACCTCTGCCCAACCGTTTTCACCCTCAAGAATAACGACATCGCCAAGATGTTCATGCGACTCATAACGCGGAATGATAGCCATCCTATTTCACTCTCCTATCTACACCAAAACGGATTTCAATACGACGATTTTTTCGATACGCTTCTCGTGAATTACCAGTATCAAGCGGCTCTTTCTCGCCCACACCTATCGCATAAATTTTCAACTCAAAATTTTCTAACCTCTCAACAACTTGATAAAAATAGGCCCGTTCTTGATTTCGTCGTAAAACGCCCTCAATTTCATCAAGAAAAGCATGAACCCGAAATGATGAGAGTTGGCGATTATTTTTAGCACCATTTTTTAGACATCCCCCTTTGTTTATTGGTCTTTTATCCGAATGACCGAATATATCAATACGATTATATTCTGGATTTTCGAACAAATTCATAACAATTTTTGCCGTGATTTCATCAAAAAATCGCTGTTTATCAGCCACTGTCATCGGCTTTTGTGTTGTTGGATTAACAAACGTAGTGCTACACGTTTTGAACTCAATTTCTTTAGAAGTCACCGTAAATTTTTCAGGCGAGACTTTGACACACTTTGCTATATTACTAGCCAAGCTAAGGTATCTCTCCCTCATAGCATTTTGATAATCGCTCATCAACTGGTTCAGCTTATCCTTACTTAATTCCGCCATTTCCAACACTTTCATAGCATCTTCTGGACATAAATCATACAATGAAGGCGGAATAATAGGCGTACCATCTATCTCATAGATTTTTGAACTTGAAAAATTGTCACAAGCTATTGTCGGGAGCGTCTTATTTACCATAAGATTCTCCATTTTAGCTACCCACTCACGCAACTCCAATGCCCATTTATCCATTTCCTGCTCATTTAACTGTTTACAAATAGGACAAGGTGGGCAAGGTTTGGCAGCCAACAACAAAAAAATAATCATTAAGGCAGCCATAGGCCCTAAAGCAGCCATCGCTAAATCAGAAAAGAGTATTTGTCCGTTATCCCCGTGTCGTCGTTTCATAGCCCTCCCTGTACTTCTTTTAAATTGACACCACAAAAATCGCGCAAATCACGCAATACAGACAACAGATCATCAGGCGTACCTTCTTGCCCCATCAATATACCCTCTAACTGTTGTATTGCCTTATGAATCATGATTAATTGAGATTGTTGCGCCTGTAAAACCCCGCTTATCTTTTGTGCTTGCTGAGTATTTTGTTCCAAAACACCTTGTATTTGCCCGGTATAAAGTTGACGCGACTTTCTCTCCTCCTCCGTAACTTCTTTAGCAACATCGAGTAACACCGTTTGTCCATTTATAACTTGATTAGCCAAATCTGTCACAAGCAGACGAGTTTGTTCAAACGTATTAACATGCTCTAACATTTGTTGCTCTAACTGAGTTAATGAACCGGTATATTTTTTATATTGATCAGTCAACGCCTGATTAAGTTCTCCCATTTGTACCTCCCAAGTTTCAATAAACTTATCGTTCGCCACAATCAGTTTATCTATATTGGAACGCAAATCATCCAAATTGGAAATGAAAGCACTGCTTTGCCCAATAAATTGCTCAGTAGTATTTTGCCACGTTTCAGCCGCATTTTTCCACGCCTTACGCCCTTCAAGCAGCGCATTAAGAATCCTATCACTGACATTTTGATAACGCCTAACCGTTTTATCAAACTTATCAACTAAGTCTTCTTGAGTATGAATCAGCTTATCTAAAGACTCAGCACTTTTTTCAAAAATGATTTTAACTTCTTCTGGTAACTCAACTCGTGGTAATGGTTTTGGGAAAATGGTCACAAAATCGCCCATCAAACGCTGCTCAAGGAATTGCCCTAAAGCATCATGATCTGCATCAACCATTTCTAACATCACTCTACCAAAAATATAAGAAATATAAGCGATTAAACTCGAACCAAAGGCTTCAGAAAAACCGGCAAACACTTCCTTTAATTTTTCGTTAAATAGACTCTGATCTCCATAATGACTTAACAGCGTAATGATTTTATCATCTGAAAAAGCAATGATCAAACCATGAAAAGTGCCAATAATTCCAATAAATAACAGAGTATTAACAAAAAACTGCCCAATAAATCGCCACGAAGTTTCCTCTGCAATCGGCACAGAGCGACTATTCATTAAATGGAATGAATTTTCAAAATTGCCTTGACAACGTTCTAAGCGCAGAATGACATCATTAAGCCTTTGTTGCACAAAAAACGGCATGGATTTGTTTAATACACCCTTAAAAATATAAAGGTTATCTGCTATAAATTGCTCTGTTCCTTTTTTCCGCAATTTATGGTGAAGTTGAGAAAATTTTTCCGGCGACAAAGCTTTATCCAGTTCATGTAAGCTACAATAATGCGTTTCTAATTTAACCAGACAAAACCGCAGGAGTACGACAAGGAAAAAACCAATTATCAAGAGAAAAGGCCAAATTTCCGGAGCAAATAACTGTCCCCAATTTAATAAAACGGCTAAAACAATAGCAGCGACAAAGAAAAAGATTGTCAAATGGCGGCGCCGCATATTATCATCGCTTAAATCATTAACTAATGAGATCGTCATACCATTTTTGTCCATGAGAATCGAGCGCTGTATAACGCCACTGTGAGAGCGTTGGCAAACCAACCATAAGCTTATTTCCAGCCGGCAACGGATGAATTTCCGGCATTCTTTGTTGACTCACAAAAAGGTAGCGTAAATGAGCGTATCGCTTAGTAAAAAAATGGATTGTTTGGTTGGCTGAACCTCTCAATCCCCTAGAATCGTTTTGGCTATGCTCATAACGACCATCAATTAACACATCAACCATGCCAAGAATCTGAGAAATGGCTGGATTATGCACAGCCAAACGTTTTAATTCGTTCAGATAATAACCACTATAAATGATGACAGACAAATCAAACTGACTGTGTATCATTTTCAACAATGCTGCCAAAGGTTCAGCTTGTAACATTGGCTCACCGCCCGAAATAGTAATGCCCTCACATCCCTCAACGGGCGCAATCAATGACAAAAGCTGCTCAATCGTAAATTGATGAGCAGGCATGATCGGCAAAAAACTAGGCGCCACGCAGCCCGGACAACTAAAAGGGCAACCTTGCAACCAGAAGGCAAAACGCTTGCCAGGCCCAAGTGCGTAAGTGGAATCAATCCATGCCGCGAGGCTTAAAGAATAGTGATTGTTCATAGCAAAGTTGTCCAAAGCGAGCAGCGTTGTCGACTCCAACAAGACTTGGAGTCGACAACGCTGCTCGCTTTGGACATTAATATCTATTTTATAGTAATATCTTGATCCCCTACATCACCCATTTTCGCATTTGGAATAACACCAATCACCTGATCTTTACAGACTGGCTTGCTACAAAACCAAACCCAATTAGCTTTTTGGCTCGTCAACTTCCAATTTTCAGAAAGAGTTATTGGTTTTTCCAAATTTTTCCGTTTAACATATAAACATACAACCGATTTATTTCCCCCATCTTTCCCCACCTCATTTAAAAAATCCCTTAAATCCCATTTTTTAACCACCGACGGAGAATTATAAAATGGAGTTTCAGTAGCAGGAGAACGGCATATCAGATGAAATTCAAACGTTTTTTTTGCTGGATTGAAAATATTTTGCTGACGATTAATCCAGTTTTCAAAGCGTTCTTGATCCCATTCAAAAGGAGCTTTAGAAGCCTCATTGCCAAAATAATATAAAGACAATTTGAAACAAGCATAATCAGAAAGATGAGTTTCTAACAAACGCAGCGTTTCACCCCACCAAGAACCGTATTCTCCAGACAGCTTTGGCAACTCCGCTATAAATTGGCTTAAAGCCTCTTCTTGTGCTTTTTTAGCACCGAAAAGAGTTTCATCTCCGAGCTGAACGCCTAAACGATTGCAACCTAAATGGCACAAAATCGCTGGGCGATTGGCATTGCCAACATGGGAAACTTTTAGCCATTCGCCAAGGCTATCATCCGGCTCGGTTATCCCATTCGCTGCGAATATATAAAAGCTAAAAGATTTTCCGCTGTCAGGAGCTTGATAATTTAGCCTGATTTCAATACCTTGCTCCGTTTCTCGCAATTCTGGCTCAAATGTCATTTTTCAAACTCCACCACCATTGAATCGTTTTCCACTTTGAGTGATAAGGGACAATTACCAGAAATATCCTCCGATTTTTTATCAGCAATTTTTTCTAAGACTTCAGATTCAAAAGTTTGCTTAACGTTACGCATCCCATACTCTTGCCAGTGTGTACAAGTAGCGAGGTGATCAACCAATGTATCTCTATCATCAACAACCAGCAGTACTCCCAATTCCGTATCTAAATGCTCAATCGTTTTATCCAATAAACATCCTATTATTTCAATTACATAGCTCTTATCCATGATATGGCGAAACGGGATAATATTAGATAAACCAATCCGGTTTAATATCTCTGGATGCCTCTCTAAACCTCTCGCACTTTTAAGTGCTTGTTGATAATAGCGTTGCAGCGTGCTATAGTCGCTATCTGGACGGCATTCCGACTCATCCTGTTTTCCTAACAATGCTAATTGTTGGGCACCCGCATTAGAAGTAAAAACAATTAAACTTTCAGAAAAATAACAACTTTGACCTTTACCATCCGTTAAACGCCCCTCATCAAGAATTTGTAAAAACTTAGTAAGAATAGAAGGATGCGCTTTATCTATTTCATCAAACACAATGACACTAAAAGGACGTTGTTGCAAAGCCCTCGTAAGCTGCCCGCCAGCATCATAACCGACATAACCAGGCGGAGCCCCAATTAATCGCGCCTCGGCGTGTGGCTGAGAATACTCACTCATATCAAAAACCGTACAACTGGATTCATCTCCAAAAATTAACTTAGCCAATTTCTTAGCAAGCATGGTTTTACCGACACCAGTTGGGCCAACTAAAAAAAGGATGCCTTTAGGACGATTATAAGCTGGCGCAACAATGCTTCCTAAATTGAAACAAGCTTTTGCCACGACTTTTAAAGCTTTATCAACCGCTTCATCTTGTCCAAAAATAGGATCATTGTCTTTATTGATAAAAAAACCGTTTTTAGCCTTGGCAAGACTATCCTCACCTTGACGCTTGAGTATATCGCCCCAATAATCCCGCGCTTCGCCAAATTTGAACTGACGCACGGTTGCGATAGGTGCCTTTTGATGAGCATAAGCATTTATTTCTGCCAACGTGTGCAGCTCACGCCAATGCAAACCCTCTGTCATAGCCACAAACCGTTTTAAGATTTCATCCTTATCCTCATCATCACGGCTAGTAAAAGTATGTGGAGCTTGCTTTTTGAGCCATGCCCATCGCTCACTAAAATCAGGAAAAGCAATAAAAAGCCGCTTAACTGCGGGGACATTAACCAAAAAATTACCCGGAATACGGCCTTCATCGGGAAAAATCATGACAAACCGATGACGCCTATTCGACTCTGTAATTTTAGCCAATAGTTTTTTGTGACGCTCCCAATGAGCTTTGTCAGTCCACTCCTTAACCTCTGGAAAAGTAGCGGACATATTCTGTAATATCCAACAAGTGCGTGGCTCATCTTGACTCACATTAATACCATCAATTTCTTTCACTAGCCGATTACCTTGTCCGCCGATTTCATCAAAACAACTGATTTGCTCATAACCCAAATTTTTAGCAACTGCCTCAATCAATTCATTGAGACTGCAATAATCATCTTGAGACGGAAAACGATCATGTATATTGCCATAAAGGATAACGACTTCATGGAATTTCAAATGCGTCTCAAGCTGTTTTATCCAGAAAATATCCATTGTTGTTGACTCCGATAATACTATTAGACTTCGTGACGACAAAAAATGTGAGGATCAATCTCAATCAATTTTTCCCGCACTGTCAAAATAACGCTGACAAGAGATTAGACGTAGCAAAAAAAAAAATGTGAGGAGCAATTCAATTATTTAATTATTTATGAATTTTCAGCTATAAAAGGAGTCCAAGATTTATCTTGGCTGTTAATAAGGATAAAGACAATTACGACGTATTAGATGATGAAATCGACAAATGGTTGTCCAACTTATATCAAAAAACTCAAAATGTCATATTTATCTCAGACTCTTGTCACTCCGCGACAGTCACCAGAGGAGCCGCCGCAACGAGCCGAGCGATCAAAGAAGATAAACGAGCCCATTTGTTGGGAAAACGCCGCTATCAGCCTCTAAAAACCCATTATGGTATTCATATTGGTGCCGCACGAGATAACGAATCCGCCATTGAACAAGCTCAAAAAGATGGACAATATTACAGCCTCTTTACTTGGTATTGGACCCAAAATTTACAGCAGGCTCAAATCGGTGAAACTTGGAATGACGTTTTTAAGCGGACTTATGCCCAAGTGACAATAGATCGCGGCATGGCGCAACATCCACAAATAGAGGGTGAGCATCGTAAACAAGTGTTGGGACCAGGCTTGGTTGCACTATCGCCGACAATTCCTATTATCCGTATTGTCTCTAAAAGTTACTACAGAGCAAATTAAAAAAAATGGCCCGTGCCCGTGAACTGAAAGGACTCAAAAGTCCTCGTGCATTACCAGTGAGCGTGCAAACTTATCTTTTAAGTCAGATCACCTCTTGTCCAAAAGGGGCAAATTGTGTGCAGCTTTCCAACTATGGCTTAGGCTTACATCTCAAAAAGGGGCCATTACCTTTACAAAATATTGAAAAACTGACTCAAAATGACATCCTTAGTTTTAGCTTGCATAATCAATCACAAAAGGATTATTATTGTTACATGATTCATATCGAGCCAAACGATGATATCTACACTATTTTTCCTGGCAACACGGAATCAGCCCATCTCAAAAAGGGAGAAAAACGGGAAGTGATGGTATTGGAACAGCGGACAGATGGATGGCGGAGTGAAAGGTCAACAAAAGTTGATGAATGGGCGACTGGGCAAGTTAGTATTAAAGTAGGAGTCCAAGATTTATCTTGGACTCCGAATACTGGGTCACACATTTTTTTCAAAGCCTCGTCTATACTTAACTAGGCCACAAACTAAACTTTTTTGTCAGGCATGCCAGCGGGAGAAATCTGGGAGCGGCTATAATTTTTTCTCAACTACGTCTAAACAATGATTTTCGAGAGGAGTCCAAGGCGTACCTTGCACTCCTGAGAATTAAGCTACCTCAAGAATGTGCGTGGGACGCACCCTACGCTCGCTCCGAGTCCACACTCGGTATAGATGTCAGCAAATTATCGTGCCATACCGGATTGAGAGAAAGCCAATAAAGTTAGGCTAGTAATAGAAAAACCCTT
>JBDLJY010000185.1:0-13183 GCA_039714115.1 Pseudomonadota bacterium
CGTCTACCAAAATATCTTTTGTTTGGCTCATTTATACAATTCACCCTCAGTTGCAGCAATAATTTCTGCCACATTATCCAAATTAGGTAATTTGGCACCCAGATGAACTGGCTTAATTTGGTAAGGCTTATCCTGACGAATAGGCTTCGATTCGATGACATTAAGACCAGCCTGTAATACCTTATTAATAGTGTGTTTGAAACTATCGTTACGCATAAGACTCAGCCGTTTTAACCTTGCCGCAATGTCATTGTCTAAAGTTAATGTGGTGCTGTGCATTTTATGCTCCTCAAATTATAGGTTTTTATGTTTTTAGATCAAGTCTAGCCTATTTACTGAAAAATACTTAGAGTCATCAAAGCCAAAATAAAAAAGAGTCTATTTTGGTAATCCTAGTTATTGTCGGTGCTGTTGTGAGTCTCAATGCATATCAATGCCATTAAGTTAAGCCAAATTCCATACATGTAGGGTGGTCTTAATGGCAGTGACGCTAGTGCGTGAGAATGAGAAAACTTATCAAGCTGCCTGATTCAAAGCTTCTGCCGCCCACTGATTGAGACTCTTGCCACTTATTTCTGCCGCGTTTGCGATGGCAGCGTGGACTTGGGGCGGTATCCGCAAGATTAGATTGCCTGAATAAGCTTGTTGTGGTGTTTTACCAAGTTTTTCACAGGTTTCTAGGTAATCGTTCACCGCCTCTTCAAAACTTTGCCGCAATTCATTAACAGAATCGCCGTGAAAACCAACAATATCACGGATGCCTGCTAGATGTCCAACAAAGCACTGATCTTCAGCACTATATTCAATGCTGGCGGTATAACCTTTATAACTCATTGCATTATTCATGGTGTTACTCCTGCCTGTTCCAAAAAATAACGAGCATCACGCACTTGATACGGTTTAGCTTCCTTTCCGGGATGCGGGCGATGGAAACTACCAACCACTTCATTCAGTACGAAGCGTACCCGAGAGCCATTGCCTTCAATAATATCAGCACCCAATGCCACAAACAAGGATTCAATACGTGACCATTCCATTGAGTTTGGGACAGGCTCTGAAAAAATGGCTTCTAATGTTTTGCGGTGTTTACTGTTCATAAGATTTAAAATACGTGGAATGCACCTGTTTTAACCTTGCCGCAATGTCATTGTCTAAAGTTAATGTGGTGCTGTGCATTTTTTGCTCCTCAAATTCATAGATTACTTACCTCAAATAGTTTTAACCTTGCCGCATAATAAAAAATATTTTTCCATAAACTATTTTGCACACTTATCAAACAACTTTTCACTCATATCTTCTCTAATCTCAGTAGTCACTCTATTCATTTGAACTGATAAACCACTAAAAGGATGATTATTTATAAGATAATCAGCCAAAGGATGAGCCGATTTTACTGGTGTATGATATGGTTCTTCGACTGTAATAGAAACCTTAAACCTTTTCCCTTGTAAACAATATTTTTTGATTAAATCACCAATGGTTTCATGAGGAAGAACGTGATCTAAGGTTATTGTCAATGAAGTTTCACTAATTGCATTCATAATAAAAAAACCTAAAAAACCTAAAAACTAAAAAGAATCTTTCGATAGTTGTTGAAATCGCCTTGGACAAAATTGCCTACGGTTAGAGTCCAGAATAAATTCTGGGATCATCAAAAAGAAATTGATCGGGAAGTTTCGGCGGAACTCGCCGTACACCTTAACGGTGCGCGAATCCTACCAAATCAAAAAACGGTTGTCAAGCCTCATTTCGAGGGCAATAAAAATCGGATCAGCTTTATTTTGACTCTTATATATATACTTAATTCGGGCTCCGCGATATAGGAATCCAAAATTTATTTTGGATGTCCAAGATAAATCTTGGACTCCGATATTAATGCTGACAGGTTTGTCGGCACGATATGGCATAACTACAGGGATTACATTTAAGAAAGGATAAGTCAAAACCAAAGAAGAATACTCCGAAATGGCTTAACTAGAATATTCAAAAACAAATTTTTTTTAAGCCGTCAAAGACGCGAACTCCTTTTCTTCTTGTTGCAATGCCCACATAAGCGCGTAAACGCCCCCTGCATTGCTCAACAACGCCGTATGCGTTCCCCGCTCAACAATCCGCCCATGTTCCATCACTAAAATTTGTTCCGCATCAACAATCGTCGACAAACGGTGGGCAATCACCAAAGTCGTATGATTTGCCGCAACTTGAGATAAAGCCACTTGTATCATTTTTTCCGATTTCGAATCTAAAGATGAAGTCGCCTCATCAAATTGAAACATCTATTCCAAGTTGTTATTATGAAATTCGGACTGATCCACAATCTATAGCTAGAAAGAACTGGACACAAACGTGGTGGCATGTTGAAAAAGCTAACTATGAAGTGGTAACCGGTGTTGGCGTTATTCAGGAACTTCAACGTGGCAATCATCCTAAAAAGACCGAAAAACTTTCACTTATCTCAGAAATGAAAGTTTTGCCAGTCTCTCAAGAGATCGTAGAAATTGTGGATGTTTATATCAGCAATTTGGTCATGCCAGCCGATCCAACCGGTGATGCACTTCATTTAGCGGTAGCATCGTACCATAAAATGGATATTCTCTTGACTTGGAATTGCAAACATATCGCCAATGTGAAGAAACTTGATCACATTAGACGAGTAAACAATTGCTAGTGGTGCAGGGTAATATAAAAATGCTTTCATCACCCACATTGCACCACGACCAAACAATTTATTTTATTGATTTATAAATTAAAACCTTGTTAAGCTCCACACAGTATTTTAATGTTTTTAAATGAGAAGAACAAACATGGCAAAAAAACTCTTCGATAATCATGCAGGTGGATTCGTTTCCCCCTTGATCGATGTTGTGATGAATGGTTTTGCTGTTGTGTTCATCATATTAATCATTTATCTCCTGTTAGCAAAACCACCTCCTCCCCTAGAATTCTTGTGGGATGTCGAACTGCCAACCGCGATCAGTGAACAAAGTTATGTTTTTACCTTTCCAGTCACCGGCGGCTCAGGAGAACGAACATTTAAACTGGATGGAAAGCTCCCAGAAGGTTTAAAATTTGACAAGTTATCTGGCACAATCTATGGCATTCCCAAGAAAAAAGGTAATCCTCGGAGTGCGTGTCTTTTTCCACTACTACTGGACTTAAAGTCTTGGATACACTCAATTCATCTTTAAACTTGCCAGTGGGACGTATCAACGCGCCTTATGTAGGCGCGGCGGTGACGTTTCCTGATGACAACTATTTGCGCCCAGGCGAGCAAGTGGTTTGGACTATCCCGGTAGAGCTAGGATTAAGGGGAACCCACGATGACAGACTATACGGAATACCTTCTCGTGCGGGACATTTTGAAATAGCTTACCTGATTACCAATGCTCAAAATCAATCACTTGATGAGGGTAGTGGCATACTCAAAGTATTAGATACACTGACTTCTTCTTTAAACTTGCCGGTAGGACGTGTCAATGCGCCTTATGTGGGTGCGGCGGTTAAATTTTCTGATGACAACTATTTGTTGCCGGGTGAGCAAGTGGTTTGGACTCTCCCTGTGGAGGGATTAAGGGGCACGCAAGATGGCAAGCTTTATGGGACTCCTGCCAGTGCTGGAGAGTTTAAGTGTGGGAACAGGCATTTTTCAAGCTTGGGTAGGTGAGGAAATTCAGTATAAAATCCCATACACAGCCTGCTACTCTGACTGCCCTGGCTCCCCTTCCCGAAGGACTGAATATTGTTAATGATGAGAATAAAAACACATTACAAGAATTGGGTTTGTATGAACAATTGTGCAGCCCTCATACGTCGTGAGAGATATCGATGCCGGACAGGATTGCAAATACCGTCCTGCAAAAAATTCATGTATAGTGATAGCGAGCTTGAACAATATAGATAGTTTCATCATCAAACCGATAAACGAGTCGATGTTCTTTATCAATTCTTCGTGACCAATATTCAGACCATTCATGTTTCAATGGTTCGGGTTTGCCTAAACCTTTTTTGGGGTCTATACAGGCATTTTTGCATAATGTCAGAATCTTGTTGTATTTTTTCGTATCATGTTCTTTCCAATAGGCCAAGTGTTCACTCGCAGTGGGTGACCATTCCAATTTTCTCATTTGTCTAAATCAATGCTAACGCATTGTCCAGTTTCGTATTCCTTAATCGCACGTCTTAACATTTCAACATTCTTCGGGGATCGTGAAATGTAAGCTGTTTCATCAAAATCGGGACCAAGCTCATCGTCAATTTGCTTGTCCTCTAGGTAAAACTCTCGCGCTTGATTGATAAGACTTAGATTGACGGTTGCTTTATGTCCTATCCAAATAGACATCACACCAAATGATAGGGCAATCAAATCCATTAACAAGCCTTGTTGTTGTGTTGAAAAAATGACAAAAATAATCAATGTCATGAAAAAAGTCATTCCTTGTGCAAATACCCTAATACTTTCCAAAATTAAAAGGTTAGCATCTCCAGCTAATTCAAAAATATATCGCATTTCACTTTCTTCAGTACGTTGTTGACGCTTTTTCAATAAAGAATTGCGGGCCATAAAATGATTGATAGGCTTTTCAAAATAGCCCTCTACCGCAAACACAACCGCTAACCAAGGAATGCTTATAAATATGAAAGTATCGCTCATGTTTCCAATCTCACCCTTGTTGGTAAAGTGCTGTAGACATTAAGGACAACTTAACACCCCTGTACCGCCGCCATGATGATTAGTTAAATGGCTCAGTTTGAAGATCGAGGGCAGAATTGTCCATCCAAAAACAGTTCAAAGCGTTGGACATTAAAAACACGTTTCCGGATGGAAACTTTATAGTGTCATTTTGCCAAAAATCAACTAGCTGGTATCCTTACTGTCGAACAATCCGTTTTTTCCGCCGTTGTGAATAGTTGAGAACGTAGTTTATCAACGTCACCCGTTTTGAGACTCGGATCATCAAGTGACTTGACTCGATCAATCAGATAATTCCAGAATAGCTCGGATTTTAGCGTTTGTGCCCAATACTGCAAGGCTTGTTGCCAATAGTTATTCTTATAGGTGTTTTGGTTGCCATTAAATTCGATTTCTTACCACAGACGGAGCAGTTAAATGTCCGGCTGTTTTAATCAGAGCAAATGTGTTTTCAGGCAAATGTAGCCAAAATATTTCCCACAGGAGCCGTTTGCGTGGGTTTTGAAGTTGGCGAACATAATTTGGAGCATCATCAATCTCAACATGCTCTTCATATCCCAGTTTAATGGTTTTGTTTAGGGCCTTTTTTGGATTATGCTTATACCTTGCCTCAAAGCCGGCCTTTTGTCGCTCCAATTGTGCCTTGTTTGCACAGGCAGCGGCATTGAGCAGCCTGAATAATAGGATTTCTTTAAGGCAGTTGCTGCAACAATGCCATTAAGCCCCGAAAGGTGGGCAACAAAAACACGTTGCCCACCCTACAATAAAACGTTTTTGGCTTAACTTAATGGCATTGAGTTGCTGCAACGATTCTTGTTGCTGTTCAATGTACTCATGTAATCAATGCCATTAAGGAATTTCACCGATTTTCAGGAGTCCACCTCCGGTTTGGACGTTCAAGATAAATCTTGGACTCCGAATATTCACTTAGATCATACTGGCTGATATTGAGCAAGACTATTTGATACTTGACGATACCCTGACGATGGGAGGGACGTTTGCGTCACTGCGGGGATATATTGAAAACCGGGGCGGGCAAGTCCTCATGGCGACTGCTTTGACAGGACATCCTGGTGCTGCCAATCTCTGTATCACTTCTAAAATGTTGCGAAAACTTCGGGAGAAACACGGAAATGAACTTGACAGATGGTGGAAAGAACAATTTGGTTTTGGAGTCAACGCGCTCACCCAAGGAGAAGCCGGACATCTTGCCAAAGCCCCCAATATTGACACCATCCGAGATAGAATTGCTGAGACAAGACTTGAAGGACAGTGTTGAATATCTAACGAACAAACTAAGAAATCTTAAAGAAGGTAAATTTAATAAAATTGAAGCCTAGACTTGTATCGGGTAACTTTGCCTGCAACTCAACCAACATGATAGAATTTTTAGCCTTGCGTTACACAAAAGGTTGCATTATCGCCAACCCTCGCGGAGACTTAGCAGGGGCAGAACAAGATAGGCGATAAATCGCCTACTTACTCCTCTGCCGGCACGATTAAATTTTATTTAAGTGCCGTCAAAGACGCCAACTCCTTTTCTTCTTGTTGCAATGCCCACATAAGCGCGTAAACGCCCCCTGCATTGCTCAACAACGCCGTATGCGTTCCCCGCTCAACAATCCGCCCATGTTCCATCACTAAAATTTGTTCCGCATCAACAATCGTCGACAAACGGTGGGCAATCACCAAAGTCGTATGATTTGCCGCAACTTCAGATAAAGCCACTTGTATCATTTTTTCCGATTTAGAATCTAAGGATGAAGTGGCTTCATCAAATATGAGAATTTTCGGCTTTTTCAAAATAGCGCGAGCGATAGCAACCCGTTGTTTTTCGCCGCCCGAAAGTTTTAATCCCCGTTCTCCCACCACCGTCTCATAAGCTTTGGGCAAGGATACTATAAATGTATGAATGTTAGCCAGTTTAGCCGCCGCGATGATATCGGCTTCGCTCGCATTAGGGCGTGCATAAGCAATATTGTAGTAAATGCTTTCGTTAAATAATACGGTATCTTGTGGCACAATGCCGATAGCGGCGCGGAGACTGGCTTGAGTAACATAACGGATATCTTGTCCATTGATTGAAATTCCACCACCAGTGACATCATAAAAACGGAACAATAAACGAGCTATTGTTGATTTGCCAGCACCGCTGGCACCGACAATAGCGATTTTATGTCCAGCCGGCACCTTAAAACTGACATCATGCAAAATCGGACGATCAGCTTGATAATGAAAGTTCACCTTATCAAAACACAGCCCACCTTCACCAACTGAAAGTGTTTTAGCATTGGAAGCGTCTTGAATTTCGGGCTTATTATCAAGTAGCTTAAACATTAAATCCATGTCTGCCAGCGCATATTTGATAGAACGATAGACAATTCCTAAAAAATTCAAAGGAATAAATAATTGTAATAAAAAGGCATTGACGAGCACTAAATCGCCTAAACTCATCCGCCCTTCAACAACGCCTTGACTGGCAAACACCATAATTAAAGTCACCCCAATAGCAATAATAGCCGATTGTCCAAAATTCAGGGCAGACATAGACGTTTTACTTTTCACCGCCGCGTTTTCCCATTCTGCCAAAGTATCATCATAACGTTTCGCCTCTAAAGCCTCATTACCAAAGGATTTAACGGTTTCATAATTGACTAAACTATCAATGGCTTGATTATTGGCTTCAGATTCTCTGGCATTCATCGTGTGCCGAAATTCCATCCGCCATTCTGTCATCGCAAAGGTAAATACCACATAAATCAAAACGGTTATAAAAATGACAAAGGCAAATTTGAGATCGTATTGATTCAATAAAATCACTGCAATTAAAATAAATTCGGCAAAAGTGGGGATAATTTGAAAAATCATATAGTTGAGGATGGAACTGATGCTACGAGTGCCACGTTCTAGATCGCGTGAAATAGCCCCCGTTTGTCTTTCCATATGAAAAGCTAATGATAAATTATGTAGATGCTTCAATACTTTATTGGATAAGCGGCGCATAGCGCGGTAACGCACTCTGGCAAAAATGGCATCGCGTAATTCATTAAAAAGTGAACTGGATAAGCGCAAGATACCATAAGCGAGTAATAAAACAATGGGTAAAATGGGGGCGGCGTGTTGCGCTTTGTCGAGGGCATCGACAATGTATTTAAGGATAATGGGTATCCCGACATTGCCTATTTTAGCCAAAACGAGAAATAGCAAGGCAAGCAAAACTCGCCCTCGATAGTCCCAAATGTAGGGTAACATGTCGCGTAGATTTTGGCGATCATTGCGATTGCTATGAATGGAGGCGGTACGGCGGGTACGATACGGTATTGGCATGAATGGTACTCTACAGTCATTATTGGAAATTGATTTTGGAGTCCAAGATTTATCTTGGACTGCGGCTTGCTATCTACTAACTACTTTTGAAGGGTGCCTGAAAGTCTATATAGTTTTTCAGATAAATAATTTCCAAAAACCTGGCAGGTTTAAAGTGTTAAATTATTTTTCTGAACATCTATAGAATATATGCCGGCAAAAATTCTACGCTCCCCTTTTGTAAATAAACAGATTGATTAATCACTCGTTTACTTACAATGGGCAATTGTCCAGCATATTTTTTTTCAAATTCTATCATTGCTCGTGGAATGTGCTGATGTTTGCCAGATTTAACTTCTATTAAATGATAGTTAGCATCCTTAACCAATATAAAGTCAATTTCACTTTTAGACTGGGTTCGATAAAAATACAGGCTGCGAGTAATATCATGATTCCAGTTCAAGCGGTTAAATACATAAGTTTCATATAAAGCACCAGCATCTCGACGAAGCTCCAGTGAATTAAAATTCTGTAACAATAGATTGTTGATACCGGTATCCTTAAAATAGATTTTCCGGCTCTTACTAATCTCTTTATTACGATTGGTAAAAAAAGGCGGCAGTTCAGCCACAATAAAAGTCTCTTCCAACAAGTTCAGGTATTTAGATAGGGTAACAGATGAAATACCTATCGTTTCACGCGCCGATGATAAATTAAATTGTGCGCCAGCATTAATGGCTAGATATTTTAGTAAATTGTTATAGGCGGAGAGATTTTCTATCTTCGCCACTTCCCGAATATCCATATAGGCATTAGCAATAGAGTCCAATTTTAGAAGCTTTTCTTGCTTATTATGGATTAATACCACCTCTGGATAACCGCCATAGATCAGATATTCTTCCAATAAACCTAAAAAATGATCATGCCCTGATGCTAATAACGGGATTAATGCTGGTATCCCCTCGCGGAACATTTGCCTTAAATTGCGTAAACGTTCTTCTCCACGAAATAGCAAGAATTCATCAAAATTCAAAGGTTCAACTAGATATACCCGCTTACGCCCCGCCAGTGAATCGGAAAATTTAGTCTTGATTTGTAAAGACGAACTGCCGGTAGCAATAATCTTTAATGCCGGAAAATGGTCATGTAGTAATTTGAGCAAATTAGAAGGATCATCCAATAATTGAATTTCATCAAAAATGAGTAAATGACGGCGGTTAAAATCAATTCCTTCCAGACGTAGAATCTGTTTTAAACTAGCTATTGTTGCTGTATTGAAAAGCTGACGATACTGTTTGTCTTCAAAATCAAAATACCAAGTTTCATCTTTTGAATAAGAAGAGTCCTTAGCAAGTAAATGGGCAAGTGTGGTTTTACCAGTTTGTCGTGTACCAAGTAAAAAGATTAAATCAGGTGAATCAAATTGTGCTAAAATTTGGTTGGATAGGGCTCTAGGAAACATTTATCTATGGAATTTATAAAGTAGAGTTGTAAAATAACTCTGGAAATTATAAACTCTACAAATAAAATTAGCAAGCGTAGGAGTCCAAAATTTATTTTGGACTCCGGCTTGCTATCTAGTTAGTTTGGAGTCGAAAAGCGGCATGACAGGCAACACAATTCCCCAATACATCATTCAATTGCCCAAGAGAATATTCCACATCGCCTAAATCTTTACCATCTAAAGCGATTTGATCAAAAGCACGATGGCTACTCAAACCCAGTTTCTTAAACGCGAGTGGTAATTTACTCATCAATCCGCGAGGGGCATTATTAGCACCTTTCATCCCTAATGGCTCAGCCGCCGCCACGATAGCTGGCATATCTTGGTTTAAACCAGCTTGCAGAATTTGCTGTATCCCCGCCAGCTTAGTACGCATCTCACCCAAGATAAATGCGCGTTCTGCTTCTGTCACAATGACTACGGTTCGTTTATCGGCTGCGGTTTGTGAGGCGGGCTGCGTTTGACCAAACACAATAAAACGCAGTACCAAGGCTGTCACCGCCCCCAATAACACGATGATTATCGCACTACATAAAAATTTTTTCATATTCATTGATATAATTAATAGTTCATTGACCAAATTAAATTAAAACTACGATCTTAGGACTTACGCCTTTGCCGGACGGGGTTTGCCATATAATTGTAGGGTGGATCGCATCGCGTAATCCACCAGCCGCCAAAATGGTGGATTACGCTCTATTAATCAACCATGCTTTTATTGTGGAATATGTGCCGGACGGGGTTTTTGGGAATGCCTGCAACAAACGAGGATGACAAAGGATTAGCAATTAAGCTAGTCTATAACGGCATCAATAAATGTACATTGGATGCGCTAGAATAGTCTGAAAAAGACTTTCTGCCGGAGCAACGCTAATCCCTATCTTAAGGTCAATGCCATTAAGTTAAGCCCCCAAATCAGACCTGCCAGGTATCCAAAACATGGCAGGTCTGATTTTGGGGGGTTTATCATACTGGCATTGATCTACGGAATGTGAGGTGCTTATCGCTTTTTATTATAGTACTAATGGTGCTAATTGGACTCGAAATGATGGATGGAATGTGACAAATACGCCTTGTAGTTGGTATGGCGTTTTATGTAGCGGAGGGCATGTATCGGAGATAAATCTGTATTATAACTCACTCACCGGTTCAATCCCACGATCTGTATTCCAACCGACTCAGCGGCTCAATCCCAACTGAATTGGGCAATCTGAGTCATTTGTGGCATCTCATGCTGTCTCGTAACTCACCGGTTCAATCCCAAGTGAATTGGGTAATTTGAGCAAATTGTGGATACTCGATCTGCATTCCAACTAATTATGCGGAGAAATCCCTGTTGAATTGAAAAACCTGTCTAATATAGCCTTAGCTGCTCGATACGGAGCCAGATTAGAATTAGACAATAACCACCTAACCGCTTATGACTCGGAACTGCTCGCATGGCTTGATGAGCACAACCCTGGTTGGGAAACCACCCAAACTCCATGCTCCCCCGTACAGAACACAGTACAATTCACCGCTGCCACTTACAACGTGACAGAAAACGGAGGGCAAGCAACCATAATCGTCACCCGTTCTGGTAACAATGCTATCTCTATAGACTCAATGCCATTAAGTTAAGACAAACCTGACAGGTGTCAAAAACCTGTCAGGTTAATTTTTACCTTAACTTACAACGACCTGCCATGTTTTGGAAACCAGGTCTTCTTTTGGGGGCTTAACTTAATGGCATTGCTCTATAGACTACGCCACCAGCGACGATACATGGCGAACTGTGGAACAATAACACCGGATGGCTTGTAACGAATACACCTTGTAGTTGGCATGGAATAGAATGTAAGAATGGACATCTGGCAAGATTGTACCTACAGTACAACCAACTCACTGGCTCTATCCCACAAGAAATTGAAGGATTGAGTTATTTGGAAGTTCTCAATATAAGGAACAACGATCTGTGTGGAGATATCCCAGCTGAATTAATGGAACTGTCTCAGTTGTGGGCATTAAGCTTAGATTACAACCATCTAAGCACCTCAAACGCCGAACTAATCGCTTGGCTTGACGATATCAACTCCGGTTGGGATAGCAGCCAAACTCCATGCTCCCCCGTACAGAACACAGTACAATATCTCAGATAATATTTAAAATATTATTCATGGCATTGTTGTGCAAGGTACACTCCAGTTTAGAATTATCCGGAGGCATACCTTGCACAAAAAAATTCACCGGGCTACTCCGAGACGCGAGAATGCACCGGCTTAAAAGGCAAGGAGCACCATAACAATTGTTGGTGGTGTCCCGTTTGTGCGCCATGTTAGGCGCAAAACTTGTCCACACGATACGACTGCGGATGCCTTATCAATAAGAATTTTATGAAGCCCTCGCCCAAAATAAATTTTGGACTCCTATCACTAAAAATTCAGTTGACATTATTCTTTAATCACTCTAAAATTCCCCCGCGTCAATGTAATAGAGAAATTGAAAGTCTCCCTTGAATTTAACGCCTTAGATGAATTAGCGGAAAAATGGAAAAATCACGAATTTACTCTATCCTTTTTTGAAGCCAAACGCCGTGCCTCAATGGGCAAGTTCGGTTTTCAGTATTTATCACTTAAGGATTTGATTCTGACAATTTATTAATATGTTCAAAACATGATTAAAACATTTAAGTGCAAAGAAACAGAGCGGTTATTTAACGGACAGTTTTCGCGTCGCTTGCCACATGATGTGCAGCGCATGGCTGCCCGTAAATTAGAAATTTTGGCATCCGCAACCGAACTAGAATCCTTAAGAATACCACCCTCAAATCATCTTGAAGCATTGAGCGGAAATCGTCTTGGACAATACAGCATTCGCATCAATAAGCAATGGCGATTATGTTTTGTCTGGTATGATGGTGATGCCTTTGATGTTGAGATTGTAGATTACCACTAGGATAATAAAATGAAGAGGCGAGATTTTGACCCCATTCATCCAGGTGAAATCTTATTGGAAGAGTTTTTAAAGCCAATGGGAATTACCCTGGATCAGTTAGCTAAAGATATGAGTGTCCCTTTGCAAAATTTGAGTGAAATTATACAAGGTAAGCGGGCTATAAATGCAGATATGGCTCTAAGGCTGGGCTATTTTTTTGGGATGGAAGCACAATTCTGGATGAACCTGCAAACTCGATATGACTTAATTTGTAGCCAAACAATACTGGCTACACGCCTAGAACAAGAAGTGCATCCTTATCTGCCTAAAAGCTCGTTGCAAACGGTGCCATTATGCGCCTGAAATAACCAATAAATAAGTTTTCTGGTTTTCACAGGTTGGAGTCCAAAATAAATTTTGGACTCCTGAGACTAACTGAGTCCAAACTAAACTCAGGTAATAAAAAAAACATGTCAATAAGATTATCCTACAGTATCAGCAACTTTGAAAAACTGGTAACTGAAAATTACTATTATGTTGATCGTACTTCCTATATCGAAAAGCTGGAGTTCGCCAGTGAGCCTTATATCTTTTTTTTACGCCCACGGCGATTTGGCAAGAGCTTGTTTATTTCCATGCTCTGGCATTATTATGGCTTGGAATTTGCCGACAAATTCTCACAACTGTTTGGTCAATATTATATTGGCAAAAACCCTACGCCGAAAGCCAACAGCTATGCGGTTTTGTACCTAGAATTTAGTCGGATTGAT
>JBDLJY010000186.1:0-13094 GCA_039714115.1 Pseudomonadota bacterium
TCTAAATATTCTTGACGATCTGTATAAACTTCTTCGGCTACTAAGGGTTTGATTACCCAATTTGTTGAGGTTTTAGTCATAATATTGCTCTAATTTAATTTCACACAGGGGCAACCACAAGGGATTGCCCCTACAATATTCTTGTTATCCGCGATTTATTGTCTTCTCATACTCTAATTTTCCAGCTTCTTGATAGAGTTCACCCAATATATCTTCAGCTTTTTGATAAAGTTTTTGAAGTCTGCGATTATCTCTTATTACTGGGTGGCTACCAATAGACTGATAAATAAAATCAACGGCTACAGCCGAACGATCCATTAATTCAAAATAATGACCAACATTTATTTTGATTTTTTGATTGTCTGGCACAAGCATCAGTTTGCCTTTCTTGGTTTTCTCTCTTAATACGGGTTTCTGGAAGGCTTTGCTAAAATACTGAATATCACCACGTAATTCATTTAGGGTATCACCCATTGGGGATACTGGGGATTCACTCCATCCTTCAATTTTGCCATTTTTTTTATAATATACCTCATGTACTTGGTATGTATCCGTTTCTTTGTGATGTCTTTTTATCACTCTATAGTTCCAATATCCCATATCCAGTTTCCTTATGAAATTTCGGCATCTTGACGATTTGCGAGATTATAATTTTGTCGCAGTGGTGAGTACAACTAATGTATTATGGTGGATACGCGGAGCGATATCCACCCTACAACTAGACAAGATTTCTCCTTTAGTCGAAATGACAGACTACGTGGAAACGATAAATATGTTGGCATATTTTTTGCAGTTTCCTCGTTCGTAGTAGCAGATTTATCTGCTATCGCTCAAAATTTGGCACGCCTTTTGGCTTCTCTGGATTCTTGATAGATTTTCCGGTAGATATTGCGCTGCTCGTTGGTGAGTTTATATTCTTTCCTTGAGGCATTTTTATAGACGCTAGTTGACATTTCAATGATGAGTAATAGTTTTGGTGTCAATTAATTGTAGGCCCGATTTAGAGAGTTGTCCAGATAAATTCGTTGCCATAAAAAATTTAACCCATTGATTTTTTTATCGTTCCCACGCGCCTGCGTGGGAATGCCGTTTTCGACAACAAGGGATGTCAAGGGCAACCTGTTGTTGAACATTAGCGGTGACGCTCTCAAATCATTTGTCCCAGGGCGCACGATACTACACCGACTCAAGCCTTAAACATATACCGTTTATCCGATGAAAAAAACCGTTTGTCGAACGTTTGCTACTTCGTAGTCATTTATTGAGTTATTCTGTTCTTCAGGCTGTCAATGCAGTGATTATCCCCGCAGATCTTAATTGTTATGTATCCACCTGTTAAAAGAAACGGACACACCAAGCGGAGTCAATTATGAATTATGCCATAAATACGCAAACTGGAAAAGTGGTCGATGCTTACCAAGTGACACACTGCTTGGATTTGATCTGCCCCCTTTGCCGTAAATCAGTACATTATCGAGGCCGCAAAAATGGACATAAGTCACCCCACTTTGCTCACAACAAAGGCAAAGGGACACCAGCCTGTGAAAATTACCACCCAAGTCATCCCTCAACATCCCATCAATCCACTTTTTATCAGAATGAATTCCA
The DNA here is from genome assembly GCA_039714115.1 of Pseudomonadota bacterium. GTDB lineage: Bacteria > Pseudomonadota > Gammaproteobacteria > Beggiatoales > Beggiatoaceae > Thiomargarita. The sequence goes on from JBDLJY010000186.1 coordinate 1,609, forward strand.
CCTTGACATTGTTTTATCCAAAGCCACCCTTAAGGCACCCGCTTGGCATCTCGCCATTGCACAAAAGTCTACAAAAACAGGCTATTTCACTATTAAACAAGGACTTATGGGAGAAGTTCACGCCTCTTTTTCTACGCAGACTAAGCGTATTGTGGTTAAAACTCAAGATCAGGATTATCAAATTGAAATATCCGATAGCTCCAACTCAGAATATGTTGTAAAAATGACAAATATTTTTACACATAAAGGTGATCATGGGCGCAGCTTATCGAGTCATAAATATTTATATTGGGGTGAACAGTATTTTTTAGTCTTGCAGAAAAATTCTAAGCTTGCGTGTCCGCCTGAGATCATACAGCGTATGCTAGCGCCTCAAGAAAATTGGGAATGTATAGAAATACAGTTGCCCAACAAACCCAACAAGCTTATCACAGATTGGGTAGAACGCTCTTTAGAGAGACAAATCCAAGCACCTGCTATCACACTTTCATTGGTGACTCCGCCTATTTATAGAAGAGATGAAGACACAATACAAATTAAGGATAGCGATGAAGTCGTGATTGCTGTTACAGACTCATTGGGAAATTATATTTGTGGCACTTTGGAAATAGAAAATCAGTGCCGACAAAGTCCACTGTCCATTGCTGGTACATCGCCAATATTGATTGATTTGGGATATTTGAGACTGGGCAAAACTACACTTAAATTTAATTCGTCTAGCAAACTCAAACTAAACTGCATACGATTTCAGGACAATTTAACATTACCCTCCACTGTTTCTCTGACATTTCAAGACGGCTTTACAACAGACGCTTATAGCTTAAAAATACGCGAGTGTTTGCAGATAAAAAACAATCCATTGAAACAAATAGAGTTTCCTGTTGCAATGCGCTTTGGTATCCAGACTCAATCTCAGCACTTTTTTGTTAAACCACAAAGTAGTGAATCTTTAGAAAAATTCCAAGAGAGGGCATTGCAAGCCATTAATGAAATTATTAAGACTGAAAAGGAGTTTGTTCAATTGGATTTCGGTAATTTTGGACAACCATTACTCAGACAAGCACCACCAATCATTGTTGAGTCTGAATATACTAAGAAAGTGATACAGCAAATCCAATGGTTGGCAAATTTAGGTCATGCACAACCGGGGCAGCAAGCCACTGGTATGCGTATGCTTCATAAAGTCTCTCATGGTGAGCTAAAAAATTTTCTCCAAAAGATGAACCGAGCATCTCTGCCGGCTGCAGCTGAGCCTTATTTGCGTACACTCGCAACCAAACTTAAAAAAGAACTACGTTGAGATTAAAATGAATTATAAACCTTATCCAAAAGAAAAATTGACCTTGATACTCAACAAATCTGATGAGGAATTACGGACTTTTTTTAATCAAATTCAAAACCATAAACACATATTAAATAAAGTACTTCCTAATGTTCAGGGTTTTCGGGTAGAGAATATAGAAGGTGTACCTATACGTTTTAGGAATTTACTGCGAGAGGCTAAAGACACGTCATCAAAAAATATGAAGGGCCAGAAACGCCTTCAATTTATTTGGGATTCTTGGATCAATTCTCACTCGACACTTCAGGAAGTATTAGAAAATTATGATAACAATGCCGATTTTCCAGATGGAAACGTCATTCCACCCAATACCTCATTAGATATTGGCTGTTTCACCCATCTTGCCGAAGCCAATTTGCCTAAGGCTCTAATACAACGTTTCTATGAATTTGGCTATTTTCAACAGGATTCCAATATTGAATTTATTATTAAAACTATTAAAGAGCCCTCAGAACAGCCAAATGAAATCAGAGAAACTGAACTCACGCTTGACAAATTGCCACAAGTACTTAATGATTTACAAGTTCGTGTCACTCAGATAGAAAAAAATAGCACCCTGCGAGATGAGAGAGCACTGGCTCTGGAAGTGCGACTCAATGCGAAAACCAACACAAGCGATTTTGAGAGATTACATCATCAAGTAGAAAATTTGTCACAAAAAGTTAAGGATAGCAATCAGAAGCTTGGTATGATGCCGAGTACACAAGACTTAGGTGACTTGAAACAACAGCTTGAAGGATTAGAAAACTCGCTGAGTGGTAGGCTTGCCGATACACCTCTCAAAACAGATGTGGCTGAATTAAAACAGCAATTTGAACAATTGAAACAAGAACTGAATGAACAAGAAGAGCTGTTGTTTGATGAATTGGAGCAGCACAATAAACCCAACAGTGTTGATACTGGATTGTACACCAGTCAGCTTAAATTCTCAGCACAGCCTAAAATCCTGTCAGCAGATGAACTGGTACTCCATTTAACGGATAACTTAAAAGCCATTGGGTTAATAAAAGGCAGTGCAGAGAATTTAGCCAAAGAAATCTTAGTTGGCTTGGCAGCGGGTGAATTTCTTGTGTTTTCAGGCTCCTTAGCTTTTCAGCTCGCACAAGTGTGTACGCAAGCTATCGCGGCAAAACAGCCACCGACTGTTATTCATATTCCGATTGGTTTGCTCAATGGACAACAATTTAATGAATATTTAGGGCGGGCTATTAGGAAAGCTAAAACGGAAAAATATGTTTGTGCCATTATTATTGAAGGGATTAACTGTTCTGCTTTGGAAATTTATGCACAAGCCTTGCGTCAAATCTTCACCCAAAGATTGTTAGGACAAACTGATTTAGCTCCCAATATCGTCTTTTTTGGTACACTCGTAGAAGGAGTTGCCACGCTGCCAGTGCCGGTAGAACTGTGTGAGTTAGGGCCGATTTTTGATACTGATGTATTGGGGTGGCGCCGTCAATTGAAACCAATGGTGTATGAGAGCGGAGCAATACCCGATCAAGTTTGGCAGTCATGGATGACAATTGATGTTATTCATTCCTCTTTGGAAAGAGAACTTTTTGATAATGTTATTTTTTATCCAAGTCAATTGTGGCAACTGTGTGTACAACAAGCGTATTATCGTTTTAATATTTTAAACACTTCAGAGGAAAGTGCTTTAAATTCATTGTCTTTTGGATGGTTCATCCCCAGAGCGGCTGCGGCTGAACAAGATTGGATGGATATTAAAGAATGGCTATTGGAACACATTTTATCTGAAGACACCCATGAAACACGGATAGAAAAACTGCTACGTCGTCATCTTAAAAATAAATAAAAGCAATTATGCGTGTTATCCACACACAACAAATGTTAAAAAAGCTTATTCACAACCCTGGATTAGTACCCACATTAATTAAAGCGCCCATTTTGATGGATCAGATCATTGCCGAATATTTGCGACACGCGCTATACACCTTAAGTCACGGCTCGACAACGGTGCAACGAGTTTTTGTAACCAAATTCATGAATCAAGTGCGCCGCCAATTAACGCCACTTTGGCCAGAAAAGGTAAATGCCGACGATCCCATTCGCCGTGTCCTTGAACAGCTCAAGCAAGTAGGTGATGTTGTTGAACTAGGTGATGGTTATTGGTTGCCGACACCTTTACGCTTAATCAGATTACCCAATTGCCAAATATTGCTGATTGGCGGAGTGGATACCAAATCACTGATAACACGTTTCGGAGATATTGTGCAACCAATGGGATTTGTTCGCTGTGTGAAACCCACCGTTGATACAAAATATTTTATTAAAGCAGGTATTGATTGGCAACATTTTGAAGATTGGGTGGGTGAAACTGAAAAAACCGATATAGGCACTTGGACACGCAATTTACTTGATGAGGCACGCAAACGTCTCAAACCCAGTGGTAGTGATTTGACTGATTTTGAAGTTTATATGCCCTGTTTGTCTCAAACTAATTTACAATATTATCGTTGGAAATCAGCACAAGAATTAAACCAAGTACCCAAAGATATAGTGCTTTGCCGCTTTAAGCAAACTTTTGTGACTTATTGCTTAGGCAGATTGACGGGTGAAAAATCAGTACGCTTGCACCGTGAAAGTGAGATTGGGCAAGAAATAGAAATTCGCAAGCTATTGTATGGATTAGATGCACTCTATCAAAATCCAACCTACGCCACATTTGAACAAGCTAATGACAAACAAGGAAAATTAATATTCCGTAGTTGGCTACCTGCGACACCGCGGCGTTTATTGTTAGCTTTAGGGCATGAAGTTTCTAGCCGTTTGCCGCTAATTTATGAATTTTCCACTGATTTTAAAAAAGACATTTTTTCCAAAATACAAAAACTGGGTATTAAAATTATTGAGGAAAAGTAAATGGATAAAATAGAAGATTACAGTGTTCAACATATTGTTGAGGCACTCAAGGCGACTTTAATCTCTTACCTTGAAATGCAATATCATATCAAGGATACCAGCCTAATTAAGGAACGGCGGCGTTTATTGGATCAAGAAGGCACAGTTTTTCAGCGTCCCTTTATCGAATCTACCCCCATTTATGAACAAGGTACGCCTTATGACAAAATAGATATTCCGCAGCCCGTTAAAGAAATACTCACGCAACTGACGGAATTCAATGTTGGTATTTATCCCAAACCCTATCGACATCAAACGGAGGCATTAAAGGCGTTTTTAACGGATAAGCACGATTTAATCGTGGCTACGGGTACTGGCTCTGGTAAAACTGAGAGCTTTCTCATGCCGATTCTCGGCTCATTAGTGCTTGAATCATTGCAACGTCCTAAATCCGCTAAAAAATATGGTTGTCGCGCATTATTATTATATCCCTTAAACGCACTGGTGAATGACCAATTATCAAGATTGCGGCGGTTATTTGGAAATGAGAAAGTTGCAGAATTATTAGCACAAAATCGGGGGCGGCAAGTGCGCTTTGGTGCTTATAATAGCCGTACACCTTATCCGGGTCCACGTTCTTCTACCAGAGATGGTCAACATATTAAGCCTCTTTTTGAGGATTATTACTTGAATGATGAGTTTGTTGCTAAGAAAGATGCGTTGGAGGAATTGGGCAGATGGCCAAGCAAGGACTTGGAAGGCTTTTATGCTTTAAACAAAATAGAGAAAGCTGCTAGGCGTAATAAATATCATTGGGACAAACGCTTAAAAACTCAGCCTAATGATCGAGAATTATTAACGCGCCATGAAATGCAAGCGACTTGTCCTGATCTCTTAATTACTAATTACTCTATGCTTGAGTATATGTTAATGAGGCCAGTTGAGCATAATTTATTTAAACAAACCAAAGAATGGTTAGCTGCTGATAAACGCAATGAATTCATTTTGGTACTGGATGAAGCTCACATGTACCGAGGCACCGGTGGGGCAGAAGTCGCCTTATTGATTCGTCGTTTGCAAGCGCGTTTGGGCATTCCCAGAGAAAGAATGCGTTGCATTTTAACCAGTGCCAGTTTAGGGGACACTGAGGATGCTAAAGTCGCTGTCAAAGAATTTGCCGCAGACTTAACCGGTTTAACTTCAAAAACTCAACGCCAATTTCAACTTATTACGGGAGTTAGAGAAAAGCGGCACGGTGGAAAGGTAGCTACAATGGCGGAGGCACAAGCTTTAGCTGATTTTGACTTAAAACAATTTTACGACTATTCCATTAATAACGAGGCTGCTATTGATAGCGTGATGGCATTGGCAAAATCCCTCAAATGGTCAACGAAAAAACCGACTAATATTCACCAATATCTGTATGATAATTTAACCGGTTTTGGTCCTGCTGAGACACTTATCAAACAGGTAAGCGGCAACGCCGTTGAATTCACAAAACTAGCTCAACAATTATTTCCCAAGCTGCCGACAGAAACTCAAACGCAAGCCACCTCTACCTTGCTCGCCTTATGTACCTTTGCACGAGATAAAAGAGTCCTCGCCCCTATGCGCTTGCACCTGTTTTATCGAGGATTGCCCAGTCTCTATGCGTGTATAAACCCCAATTGCAATCAGCGGCTAGATAATTCAGAAGAAAAATATTTATTGGGTTGTTTGTACACAGCGCCAAGAACGCATTGTGACTGTGGGGGGCGCGTCTATGAACTGCTCACCCATCAAGATTGTGGCTCCGCGTTTATTCGCGCTTACATCCAAGGTACTCAAGGCGATTTTCTATTGCACCTGCCCAGTGGCAATGTCGGGCAAGAAAGCGTGCCACCCTTAGATGAAATTCATATTTTAGTGGAAAAAACCATTCATCCCAATGCACCACATACGCCTATTTGGCTTGATATTAAAACGGGACGAATAGCGCGGAAACAGCCTGACAAAACGAATGATTTTTTGAAAGCTTATGTCCCTACAACCCTACCTGAATTGGTGAATGGTAAACCACAAATCACTTTTTCCGATTGCCCAGTTTGTACTCTAAATTTAGAAAGATTCCGCTACAAATTGAGTAATTTAGAAACTAAGGGTGAAGGCACATTTGCCAATTTGGTCAAAGCACAAGTCATCAACCAACCGCCACAAAAGGTGGAAAGCCAAAAATCTCCTAATGCAGGACGCAAATCATTGTTGTTTTCAGATGGTCGTCAAAAAGCGGCTCGCTTGGCACTCTATATTCCTAGAGAAGTCGAACTGGACTCATTTCGTCAAGCAATTTGTTTAGCGGCACAACGTCTGACGAAGTTAGGTAAAGAGCCACGACCCACTCGTGAACTCTATGTGGCTTTTGTGGCAGTTGCTCTTGAATTTAATCTGCAATTTTTTGACAGGGACGATCAACGAGATTTACGCCAGCATATTTTGACATTTCGTGACGATTACGAGGCTGATCTTGGAGATGCTTTGGGAGAGCCTTGGGATGTCACACCACCAGCGAAATATCAAGAAGCTTTGCTACGTCAGCTTTGCCATCCTTATTATTCTTTACAAAGCACGACTATTGCTTATGTAGAACCCTCAAAACGCGCCCAAAAATTGTTATACCGTGAGATTGTCAATGCAGAAAGAGCCAATATCACAATAGCATGGCTCAACGATCTCTTGCGAGATTATGCCTTTGATAAAAACATTTCTAAGTCACTACGTCAAAAAGCAGCCAGTTATCCGCGAGGGCAGTGGGGCAATACTGGCAATTTCAGAAAAATTTTGAAACAAATATTACTCAATCATTGCGGTTTAGATGATAAGGAAGTTATTAAATTAGAAGACATATTAAGGAGTAAACTCTGTGTTCAAAAAGAAAACAACTTTTACTTTCTTGATCCTAACAAGCTCCGCCTTGTTGTAGATTTAGAACGCGCTTGGTATCAATGCCAAACCTGCGCCTTCATCTCGCCTGTCACTGTCGCCAACCACTGTCCTCAATGTGGTGGTGGTAATGTCGAAGAGTTATCACCTGATGCTCAGTATATAAAAACTCGCAAGCGATTTTGGCGCGATCCGGTTGCCAATGCCTTAGCGCAACAAACGCACCCTCGGCATATCACCGCTGAAGAACACACAGCCCAACTGTCTCATAAAGATGTTGGCAAACTCTATGCGACAACTGAAAAACGTGAACTACAATTCCAAGACATTTTGCTAGATAAAGGCGAAGGGGCGGTGGATGTCTTGAGTTGTACCACGACGATGGAAGTCGGGGTGGATATTGGAGCGTTGACGGCGGTGGGATTACGCAATGTGCCGCCACAACGAGAAAATTATCAACAACGTGCTGGACGATCAGGGCGACGTGGTGCTGCGGTGTCAACCGTTATCACTTATGCACAAGGCGGACACCATGACGGCTATTATTTTCATCATCCCGATAAAATCATTGCCGGCGATCCCAGAAAACCCGTCGTTAATGTGAACAACGAAAAAATTGCTAAACGGCATATTCACGCTTTCTTGTTTCAAACGTTTTTCCACACTGCCATTAACCAAGGTAAAATCAAGGCAACCCAATCCTCAAACCTGTATTCAGCACTCGGAAACACTCAAGATTTTTTCAACTCTCAAAAAGACAATCCGGTAAATTTACTGGCTTTTGAAACGTGGGTTAGGCAAAATGTGATCCAATCCACCGGCAACTTACGTGAACAGATTTTAGAATGGCTACCTGACATTAAAGTGCCAAATAGATCACAATGGTTGCAGAAAATATCTGAAACCTTGCTATACACACTGAACGCCGTCACATTGAAAGAAAGCGATGCTGAAGAATTGCTTAATTTTTTATTTGACAATGGCTTTTTGCCCATGTACGCATTTCCTACTGACTTATGCAGTTTTCCGATTGAAGAATGGACAAAAACAGGTATTGCTATTAAAGAGCAACCGCAGCAAAGTATCGCCAAAGCTCTAAGTGAATATGCGCCGGGGCGGATTGTGATTGTTGATAAACGTAGCTATCGTGTCGGTGGTGTCACCAGTGCAGCCGTCACAAGCACTGATATTGATAAAGCGGCTCCCTTGTTTAAGGCTAAAAAACTGTCCAAATATGTCCATTGTACGCAGTGTAGCTATGTACAAGATACTTTTGAAGACGAGAATACGCCAACATTGCCTAAATGTCCCGTTTGTCACAGTTCGCTGAAAGAATCTGAAATGCTGATACCGGAAGTTTTTCGTCCAGAAAAAGGTAAAGAAATTCAAGAATATGACCGTGACCAAGAATGGACGTATGCCAGTTCAGCACAATTTCCGCTACCGGTAGAAGAGGATTTTGACTGGAAATCTATCGGTAAGCATGGTCGTTTCACCCAAACTTCAGATCGCCGCTTGGTTATCGTTAATAAAGGTAAAGAGCTTGGCACGGAGGAAGGTTTTGAAATCTGTGAAAAATGCGGAGCGGCGGCACCTATTAATACGCAACTCGTCTTGGATGCCAAGCATAAACGTCCTTATTTCTTGAGTAAGAAAATGACTGAGCGCGAATACTGTAATGGTCAGTTACACCAAGTCTTACTTGGGACAGTTTTCCGCTCCGATCTCCTATTGATTCGCATCTCCATTGAGTCTCCTTTTCGGACTAACATGCAATCTTCTGTCACCAGACAAGTGTTAGAAGATGCTTTGCGTACTCTATCTGAAGCCCTGTTGTTAGCCGCGAGCCGAACCCTAGATATTGATCCAACAGAATTTAGTGCTGGATTTCGTATTGTGCCGACTGGACAAGACAAGGCAATAGATGCGGATGTCTATTTGTTTGACACCTTAACGGGTGGTGCAGGCTATGCTGATCAAGCCGGACAACAGCTTGATGAGATACTTAAAGAAACACTTGATTTATTAGAACATTGTCCGAATAAAGAATGTACCCATTCTTGCCAAGACTGTTTACGGCACTACGCCAATCAATACTGGCATGAACAACTTGATCGTTATCTGGCAGCCGACTTGCTACGTTATATGCTGACAGGCACCATACCCAGTATTAAAGCCGTTTCAGAACAATCCCAACAATTACAAGCCTTAAAAAGATTGCTTGAATTAGATGGCTATGAATGTCATCAAGACGACAAGACTCCCTTGCTCATCAAATCTAATGCTCATCAAGTGGGTACTTACCCGGGGCTACTGGACAAAAAAGCTGATAATTTTCAGCATCCTCTACAACGCACAAAGGACATGTATCTAGTCAACGATTACTTTCTTGATAGAAATTTGCCGGGTGCCTATCAAGAGCTAAAAAATAGCTCCAACAATCCTTTGAACTCTATTTAAGTGATCCGCATTTGTGGAATTTATTAGCCTTGCCCCAAGGCGAAAGGCTTTTAGAACAATGGCAATGGTTTTTGTCCCTAGAGCAAATCAACAATTTAACGCCCGCTGCGGTGCTATTTGGTGATGACGCTTATCCTGCTCCCTTACACACTTTCATTATTGAAGCTATTTTAGAGAATGATGCTAATACGCTGGTTTCATTACTTTATTTTGGTAAAGAGCAGCTGTTTGTCAAATTGATGCAGCGTGATTTGTCTGACGATATCAAACAAGTGGTTTTTAGTCGTCTAGGTTCAGATTTATTGTAGGGTGGGCAACGTGTTTTTGTTGCCCACCTTTCGGGGCTGGTGGGCAAGAAAAACACCTTGCCCACCCTACAAAAAAAACCTTAACTTAATGGCATTGATCCTCTAAGTAAGGTACTTTGTGTTGTTTTTCTAAAAGCTTAAAATAGGTTATGACGACTGACTCTAATTTAGTATTTATCGCCTTCGTCCAATTGCGTCGAATAGGCTTTACCCCAATTAGAGAGTATTCGTTTGCCAAAACCGGTTTGATTAACCACTTGCATCTCAATAATCACCATTGAGTCATTTTTTAACTTGGCTTTGACATCGACATAAGTCTCTTTGAGTCCCATAACCAGAGGCATTTGATAAGGGTTCACAACTCACGGGCAACCACAAGGGATTGCCCCTACGCCCCATCTTTCTAAGTATTTCTTCCGACTTTGAATTTATCGCCGACAAAGCGGAGCCTTTAATTAATGGTGCCGTGCTTCGATGTTAAAGGCGGGCTACGCTCTTGATTTTCAAATAGCTCCAGCGCAGATTCTTTAATAGGAACGGAGTAATGTGTTGTTGAGTACAACTAATGTTCAACAACGAATATTCATGCCGGTTTTGTTCGTTTGTATAGCCGTCAAAATGCTCAAGCGGTTGATCATTAATTAATAAGAGATGGACTAAATTAAGCCAATCCTCAAATAGCTTTTAAAGTATCGGAGCGATTAAGGTATTAATAGGGATTCTCGGATTTATCTCAGTGAAGAAAGATTCGTCCGTGAATCTGATTCAAAGTAGTCAAACGCGCCTCAAGCTAAGAAAGATGGGGCATTCAAGAGCACCTAATCCCTCACGGGCAACCACAAGGGATTGCCCCTACGCCCCATCTTTCTAAGCTTGATCCACGTTCGACTACTTTGAATTTACCACATATCCAGTTTAACCCGTCAGATGGATTTATACAATTGTAAGGGCTGTGCTGTACGACTTCCAATGTTAAAACACGGCTACGCATTTTGGATCATAATTTACATATAGGAACGGAGTTAAGCAAAGGGTTTTCAAATAGCCGTCAAAACTTAATTTATAACGCTAAGAAAATTACATCATAAGCCCGATTACGGAGCAAGGTAATTTTGGTTATGAAGAGGCTTTTGAGCGAGCCGAAAAAATCCTTAATATGTATAAGGAATATCAAGCGAATCGTGGTATTCAAAATCTTCTCCTTTCGGTACTCCTTGGTGCTGGTGAAAATGATTATGGTGCGAAAACCAGTGGGGCAGTGCAAGATTTTTTGATAGATCATGCTCATGGAATTTTGAGGGATGCTGCAATAGCGAAATTCGATAGGTTGGGTTTGTTAGGCTCAGGCAATGTTAGCTTATTACCGAGTCGCTACGATGTGGCAGGCTTTGCTATCGATGTTTTTAAAGATTATTATCAAAGAATGCCCAATGCGAATAAGGATATCGTCTTGCTTATAGATGTGGGTAAGACGGCTAGTTTAGGCTTGTTGGCTGGCGTCAATGCCATTAAGTTAAGCCGCCAAATAAGACCTGCCAGGTATCCAAAACATGGCAGGTCGTTGTAAATTAAAGGAAAAATTAACCTGACAGGTT
>JBDLJY010000187.1:0-13062 GCA_039714115.1 Pseudomonadota bacterium
TCCCATTGCGATGAGCGTGTAATTGTGCCTTTCTCCGAATATTTCCTTTGTGAGCTGGAAACCTTTTTTAGCTAAGGGCAGGGCTTCTTTAAAAAGTCCTTGCTCAGAATATTGGAGAGATTGTTTCATATAATTAGTAAGCAATTTGATCTGCTCTACTTGCTCAGCCGATAGCGAGGCAGCTTGGGCATGGGAACATAAGGTGATTAAAACCAAACTCATTATCCAGAATATAAACTTTCTTTTTAATTTCATTGTTATTTTATTCCTATCAGTTTTGTTTAGTACAACGGATTAAGTCCTTGGCGGCTGATGAGCTAATCCGTTCTACTATTTAGGGACAAGTTATAAGAGCCGGTTTTTACCGAGGTGTTTTGCATTAGTTGTACTCTCATTTAGTGGAAACTATTTACTGCTCTGTTGTTTAGCCGCTTCAAATAATTCATCAACACTTTGATTTTGCCAGAGGGTTTGTTGCCATTCAGTGTAATCAAAAGGTTCACGGCGGACAATAAATTTTTCCGCTTCAACTGGGCTTAGGCGTTCTCGCAATGCTCTCATACCTTCATAACGTATTAACATATCCGTTTTCATATAGTTTCCTTTAAGATAAAATCTACCGGGTTCACGGTATTGATTGTTGTGAGTGTTTTCGACTTTTTTAACAGCCGTTTATCTGTTGTAATGAAATAATCGCATTGTGCTTCAACACTACAGGCAATGTGTAAGGCATCTTTGGATTTAATACCCAAAGTTGCTGTTCAGGTTTTCTAACATGGTGAGTATCTCCTCATCATTAATGAGTAACATCATTTCGCTCAATAAGCGTTTTTGCATTTCGGTATCTGGGACGGTTTTTACCATCGATACCACTTTGGGCAATAAAACTTTTGGCTCCGTTATCTGGGTTTGTCCAATTAAACCTAGTAAAGCCGGTTTACCCATGTCAACTAGCTCTTGGGCATTCATTTTCCATAAACGGATCACCTTATATTGCCAACTGAGCGTGAGACTCAATGCCATTAAGTTAAGGAAACTACATACATGTAGGGTGGATATTGCTCCGCGTATCCACCTGATTAATATATCAATTAAGGTGGATACTTTTAAGGAGCCACTCCGCAAAATCATTAATAAAAGTCGTGAGCAATCGTTTTAGGGGGCTATCGGTTGTTGCCATTTTTGAAAACGCCTCAAATTACGGTGACATGACGCGGAGCGTCCGAGCAGGCATGATCTCCACTTCGCTCCGCTGTGCGGAGATCATGCCATCATCGACGCTATGCGTCGAGTGCTTGGTAGGAACTAGGGTTCGAGAAAATAGGTTGATCGTGGCGTGTAGTTCTTGACGCACCCACGCTTGCCGTGTCATTACTCATTTTTATTGAAGTGGCAAATTTGATCATTTCAAGCATAATACCTCTATCCAATTCTTCATTAGCGCGGTGAAGTAATGCCTTGTTGACGGTCGATGAAATATATTCTTCTCCGCAGTTATCACAAATTTGAGCAGGTATCTGCTTGAAAACCAAAGTGGTTTGTTCTCGCTCTAAAACGATGCTGGTATAGCCTTCTTGAGTCATGCCATTTCGACAAATTGCACATTTCATTTTTTATAATCTCCTAGAAAGGTTTTCTATCCACAATAGAGGATTGGGTTCGTAAACAGTGATGATAATGAGTTTTTTTTCAGATAAGTCAATTCCTACAACGACATGTAAAGGTCTACCTGCTTCAGTCTGACCGTTCAATAACAGACTCGGCAATGGAAAATCATTATCATACTGTTCAATAATTTGCCCATTTGTGAGAATAAATTCCACTTCTTCATCGTCAATGTTTCTTTGAAACATACGGCGAGTTGCATGGATTCGGTATTCAATTTCATATTAGAACAGATTGTCGGTGATGAATTCTGCTAAAGTTGTCATTAATTCCTCACTAAGTAACGAAGCACTCATTTTAAGGTATTTTGGAGTCCAAGGTTTACTTGGACGAGCGCACTCAGAATTTTACTTGTCCAAGTAAACCTTGTGCCGTGTTTATCGGCACGCTTTATCGGGACTCCAAAATACTAGAAAATTTCTAATTTTGGGTTGTTCACTTCAAACTATAAAATTCGTTGTGCTAGTAAGTACTGAACCATGAATTATCTGACATATTGATTGGAGTCCAAAGCTTTAGCTTTGGGCTGTCCAAAGCTAAAGCTTTGGACTCCAAAATACCTTAAAATTGATGGTTCGGTACTTATATCATGTCATTTTGACTTGTGTATAAGTGAGTGCACAGAGCGTGGGAACGATAAAATCCGTCCCTAAGCATTCAACTTTTTATACTTAATTCGATGCGGCTTATCATCTGTCCCAAAACGGCGATGACGATCCGCCTCATAATCAGCATAATTTCCCTCAAACCAAGTCACTTGGCTTTCCCCTTCAAAGGCCAAAATATGCGTCGCAATACGATCTAAAAACCAACGATCATGCGAAATCACCACCGCACAACCCGGAAAAACCAGTAGTGCCTCTTCAAGTGCCCGTAGCGTTTCCACATCTAAATCATTAGTCGGTTCATCCAATAACAAAAAATTTCCACCACTTTTCAACAGTTTAGCTAAATGTACCCGATGGCGTTCTCCACCTGATAAGTCCTTAACACGCTTTTGTTGATCTGAGCCCTTAAAATTGAAACGCCCGACATAAACACGGGAGCCAATTTCATATTGACCAACAACAATATTATCCAATCCATCAGAAATCTCTTCCCAGACCGTTTTTTCACCATTCAGCGCATCACGCGATTGATCAACATAAGCCAATTCAACCGTTGAACCCATTCGCAATTCTCCAGCATCCACTTGCTCTTGTCCGACGATCATGCGAAATAGCGTCGTTTTACCCGCCCCATTCGCGCCAATCACGCCGACAATTCCCCCTTTGGGCAAATTAAAATTGAGATTTTCTATCAATAAACGCTCACCATAAGCCTTGCGGACATTTATCGCCTCTACCACCAAATCACCTAAACGCGCCCCAGGTGGAATATAAATTTCTTGAGTCGCATTACGTTTTTCCACATCTTGCTGCACCAACTCATCAAAACGCGCCAAACGCGCCTTACTCTTCGTATGACGACCTTTAGGATTACTCCGCACCCAAGCCAATTCGGCTTTGATCGCCCGATGACGCGCAGACTCTTGTTTTTCTTCCTGTTCCAAGCGTTTTTCTTTTTGTTCCAACCAAGACGAATAATTTCCCTCCCAAGGAATCCCCCGCCCCCGATCTAATTCTAAAATCCAACCTGCGACATTATCTAAAAAATAACGATCATGCGTCACTGCAACCACGGTACCCGGATATTCTTGCAAAAATATTTCTAACCACGCCACCGACTCGGCATCTAAATGGTTAGTCGGCTCATCCAATAACAACATATCGGGAGCCGACAACAATAATCGACACAAAGCCACACGACGTTTTTCGCCACCTGACAATTGATTCACATCCGTTTTCCAATCAGGCAAACGCAAGGCATCCGCCGCTATTTCCAATTTTCTATCCAAATCCCAAGCATCCGCCGCATCAATCGCATCTTGCAATTTGCCTTGCTCTGCCAATAAGGCATCCATCTCATCATCGCTCATCGGCTCAGAAAATTTCAGGTTAATCTCATCAAAACGATCCAATAAAGCCTTAGTTTCAGCAACCCCTTCTTCAACATTGCCACGCACATCTTTGCTCAAATTTAATTGAGGTTCTTGTGGCAAATAACCAACTTGAATACCAGCTTGTGGACGCGCTTCACCGTGATATTCTTTATCCACGCCCGCCATAATGCGTAATAAACTGGATTTTCCAGCACCATTTAAACCTAATACGCCAATTTTGGCACCCGGATAAAAGGATAATGAAATATCTTTAAGTATTTCCCGCTTGGGTGGCACGATTTTGCCAACGCGGTTCATCGTATAAATATATTGAGCCATATTAGTTATCAGTTATTAGTTATCAACTTTAGGAGTCCAAAATTTATTTTATTTTGGGCGACATGTTATCATAGATAGTTTGACTGTGCTATTTAGATAGATGTTAGGTCAGCCTATATGAAATACAAAGTGAATCTTAAAAAGACTGAAGAAGGTTATGCTGTTTGGTGTCCGAGTTTACCCGGTTGTTGCTCTCAAGGAGAAACCCAAGAAGAAGCGTTGGAAAATGTTAAAGAGGCTATTGAAGACTACCTTGCCGTTAGAGAAGAATGAAGAATTCAAAAAACTTTTGTGACCTCAATTTAAGTTACTTTGTTTCCCTTGAGTAGAAAATGACCGGCGGGGAATTGCCTCCCCCAAGAAACGAAGTAGTCTCGTAGAGAACTTGTTTGAGGCGGCACGATATGGCATTTTTGAAAACTCCTAGTGCAGGAAGGCGGATACGAAGTCAGTGTTTATCAAATTTTCAGACCACCCTTTAGTACAACGGATTTGGGGAGTAAACGGATTGAATAATAAATATTATAACCCCAAAATGTTAATATTCCTTTCAAAAAATCCGTTGACTCCCCTAATCCGTTGTACTAGATGGACTGCCCAAAATAAATTTTGGACTCCTAAATATGTTACCATAGATCAATGCCATTAAGCCTGTCCCGACGTTAGGAGGGATCTAAGGGCAAACCCAAAAAGTTCACGGTTCATGTAAGGGATTGCCCCTACGAAATGGCATTGTACCATAGACAGCCTTTTTAAACAGTCTCATACTAGGAAATTTTATGTCAACCCTAAAAACCCTTTTAAACCAACGTATCCTCATCCTCGACGGTGCCATGGGCACCATGATCCAAAGATACAAATTAGAAGAAAAAGATTATCGCGGTGAACGCTTCAAAGATTGGGCTACCGACTTAAAAGGCAACAATGACCTTTTAACAATAACCCAGCCACACATCATCAAAGCCATTCACACTGAATACCTTGAAGCCGGTGCCGATATCATCGAAACCAACACCTTTAACGGTACCCGGATTGCTATGGCGGATTATCAGATGGAGGACTTGGTTTATGAAATGAATGTCGGTGCCGCCAAACTGGCACGCCAAGCCGCCGATGAAATGTCCGCTAAAACCCCGGAACAGCCCCGTTTTGTCGCAGGCATACTCGGACCGACTAATCGCACCTGTTCCATTTCCCCTGATGTGAACGACCCGAGTTATCGCAATATCACCTTTGATGGCTTAGTCGAGGCCTATTACGAAGCCACCCAAGGTTTAGTGGACGGCGGTGCCGATTTATTGCTGATTGAAACTATTTTTGACACCTTAAATGCCAAAGCAGCGATTTTTGCTGTGCAAAAATATTTTGATGATCATAATTTGCGCTTGCCCATTATGATTTCGGGCACCATTACCGATACCTCTGGTCGTACTTTATCAGGGCAAACCACCGAAGCCTTTTGGAATTCCTTGCGCCATGCCAAGCCACTCTCCATCGGCCTTAATTGCGCCTTGGGAGCAAAAGAATTGCGCCAATATGTCGCAGAACTTTCAAGGATTTCAGAAACCTACGTTTCAGCCCATCCCAATGCAGGGCTACCCAACGAATTCGGTGGCTACGATGAAAGTCCCGAAAACATGGCAACCGAAATTGCCGAATGGGCACAAAGTGGTTTTTTAAACATCATTGGCGGTTGTTGTGGCACGAGTCCAGATCATATTCGCGCCATTCGAGAAGCGGTTGAAAAATATCCTCCGCGCAAATTGCCCGATATTCCCATCGCTTGCCGCCTCTCCGGCTTGGAGCCTTGCACCATTGAAAAAGACTCCTTATTTGTCAACGTCGGAGAACGCGCCAATGTGACCGGCTCTGCACGCTTTAAGCGACTGATTAAAGAAGAAAACTATGAAACAGCCCTAGAAGTGGCCCGTGAACAAGTCGAAAACGGTGCCCAAGTGATTGATGTGAATATGGACGAAGGCTTGCTCGATTCTAAAGCCGTGATGACCAAATTCTTAAACATGGTCGCCACGGAGCCAGAAATTGCTAAAGTGCCCATTATGGTTGACTCTTCCAAATGGGACATTTTAGAAGCGGGACTAAAATGTATTCAAGGCAAACCCATCGTCAATTCTATCAGTATGAAAGAAGGCGAAGATAAATTCATTGCACAAGCTAAACTGATACGACGCTATGGTGCCGCCGTCATCGTCATGGCTTTTGATGAACAAGGGCAAGCCGACACTAAAGCGCGTAAGGTGGAAATCTGTCAACGCTCTTATCAGATTTTGACCGAGCAAGTCGGTTTTCCGCCAGAAGATATCATTTTTGATCCCAATATTTTTGCCGTCGCCACCGGTATTGAAGAACACAATAACTATGCCGTTGATTTCATTGAAGCCACTGCTGAAATCAAACAAAGCTTAGCCCACGCCATGATTTCAGGCGGCGTCTCCAACGTCTCCTTCTCATTTCGCGGCAACAACCCGGTGCGTGAAGCCATTCATTCCGTCTTTCTCTATCACGCCATTAAAGCGGGCATGGACATGGGAATTGTCAACGCGGGGCAATTGGCGATTTATGAAGATTTGCCGGCAGAACTCCGTGAGCGTGTTGAAGATGTCATCCTGAACCGCCGTGACGATGCCACTGATCGGCTCTTAGAAATTGCCGATAAATATAAAGCGGGCGGTAGTAGGCAAGACGATAAACAAGATGCTGCTTGGCGCGACGCGCCGGTAGAAAAACGCATTGAACATGCCCTCGTCAAAGGCATTACTAATTACATTGAAGCCGACACGGAAGAAGCCAGACAACAGGCAGAACGCCCAATACATGTCATAGAAGGTCCACTGATGGATGGCATGAACGTCGTGGGAGATCTATTCGGTGCTGGCAAAATGTTTTTACCTCAAGTGGTCAAATCGGCTCGCGTGATGAAAAAAGCGGTTGCCCATTTAATGCCCTACATTGAGGCTGAAAAAGGCGAAGATTGCGCCATACAAAGCAACGGCAAAATCCTCATGGCAACCGTCAAGGGAGATGTCCACGACATCGGCAAAAACATTGTCGGCGTGGTATTGCAATGTAATAATTATGAAATCATAGACTTAGGTGTCATGGTGCCGACGGAAACCATCTTAAAAACGGCCCGTGAACAACAATGTGACATCATCGGCTTATCGGGCTTGATCACGCCCTCCTTAGAGGAAATGGTGCATGTTGCTAAAGAAATGGAACGCCAAGGCTTTGAAATCCCGCTATTGATTGGCGGGGCTACCACGTCCAAAGTGCATACAGCGGTTAAAATTGAACCGGGCTATAGCCATCCCGTTGTCTATGTGCCAGATGCATCTCGTGCGGTGGGCGTGGCACAAAATTTACTGTCTGCCAAGACGGATTATGCTAAACAAGTCAAAGATGAGTACGCCCAAATCCGCGAACGGCGTGCCAGCCAAAAAACTCAACGCAAAAAAATCACCTTGCAACAAGCGAGAGCGAATAAACTGGCACTCAATTGGAATGAGGCGCCGCCTAAACCGACTTTTTTAGGCTTAAAAGTATTTGAAGATTATTCGCTAGAAGAATTGCGTCAGCGTATTGACTGGACACCCTTTTTCAGAGCTTGGGAACTGGCAGGGCGGTATCCTCAAATTCTTGAAGATGAAAAAGTCGGCGCTGAGGCGCGTATTCTTTATAAAGATGCACAAGCGATGTTAGATCAGATTATCAAGGAAAAATGGTTAACAGCGCGAGCCGTCATTGGCTTTTTCCCTGCCAACAGCGTTAATGACGATGACATTGAAGTTTACAGCGACGACAATCGCACTGAAGTCAAAACGGTGCTACATCACATTCGTCAACAAATGCCCAAAAAGGGTAAACCCAATCTGTGTCTTGCTGACATGATAGCCCCCAAAGGCATTGCTGACTATATCGGCGCCTTTGCTGTCACGGCAGGCATTGGCATTGATGAACATGTTGCCCGTTTTGAACAAGATCATGATGATCATAGCAGTATCTTGTTGAAAGCACTGGCAGATCGTCTAGCCGAAGCCTTTGCGGAACGGTTGCACGAGCGGGTGCGAAAAGAATTTTGGGCTTATGCGCCAGATGAAGATTTTAGTAATGCTGAACTGATTAAGGAAAGCTATCGTGGCATTCGCCCCGCCCCCGGCTATCCAGCTTGTCCGGATCATACGGAAAAGGCAACACTTTGGGCACTGATCCAACCGGAAAAAAATGCGGGTATTCAGTTGACGGAGAGTTTTGCGATGTTCCCCACGGCGGCGGTGTCGGGTTGGTACTTTTCCCATCCAGAGGCGCAGCTTTTTGGAACGGGTAAAATTGAGAAAGATCAAGTTGAAGATTATGCTAAACGTAAAGGGATGACGGAGGCTGAGCGGTGGCTTGCGCCGATTTTGGGGTATGATGTGTAGCTTGTTCGTAGTAGTCGCTTTAGCGACTACCAAGTCGCTAAAGCGACTACTACGAACGTTTGACAAAGCGTATTGACACGAGGAAACTGATAAAATGTATTATTTTACCCATATTAATATCCATCAATTTCGTGGTTTTCGCAATTTCAAATTTGATAATTTAGGACGGGTTAATTTATTAGTCGGTATGAATAACGCAGGCAAAACCAGTGTGCTAGAAGCCGTGTCTATCTACTGTCGCTCACTTGATTCAATGGAATGGGTTGCTTTAGCCTCCCGCCGAAGAATGAGAGAATCTTTATCCTTGATTGAATCGTTGAAATGGCTTTTTCCTCAGAAATCTGACAACAGCAGCGAAATACTGATGGAAGCGCAAGGACTGTTTGAGGTGCGAGAAGTACGGGCAAGGTTTGAGGAACTGAGTGCCAGCCAACTGACATCATCAACCGTTATGGAATCCGATGTTGACAATGAAGATCTGCTACAGGGTGCCGAAATCAAGGTTTTACACCATGCTGAGAGGGATGGCTCATTAGTCAAAAAAGAAGAGAGATTTGAGTTATGGGAAAATGAAGAAAAAATTAATCGCTCCCCAAAAAAAATCATTGAGCATACGCTACCGGTTTCAACCATCATGCCTTGTTCACGCCGTTTTAAACGGGTTCAAATGAGGCAGCTTACTCATGCTAAGACAGAAGGTTTCCTTGAACAAGTCCTAAATCTGGTCCAACGAATTGATCCAAATATTGAAAATTTAGAAATTCTCTCCAATGATGGAAAACGATTTTCGCTTTATTTCCTTCATCGGGAGATTGGACTGGCACCTGTCAACCTATTTGGGGAAGGTGTACAGCGCATTCTTGCGCTCGCGCTTAGTTTATCAAGCGTACAAAATGGTGTATTGTTGATTGACGAATTAGAGGCAGGCATACATACATCGGTGCTCAAAGCGGTTTTTAGCTGGCTGGTAGAAGCCTGTCGTGATTATAATATACAACTGTTTGCCACCACACATAGCCTTGAAGCTTTGGATGCGCTACTTGCCACAGATGATTCTGACGAAATCGTCGGTTATCGTTTGCCAAATCCGATTGCGGGTGGGCCTCTCAAACGCTTTGATGGCGATTTACTTCACCACCTGCGTTATGAGCGTGGACTAGATGTGAGATAAGCCATGATTCAGTACGCCTATTTAGTGATTGAAGGCCCACACGATGTTGAATTTGTTGGGCAATTTATGAAACGCTGGGGTTTTTCGCGTGTAAAAATGATGTCAGAGCTTGATGAATTTTGGTATCCGCTAGTTCCTCGCGAGTTTCCATACGCAGATGATCTACTTCGTCGGATGCCGGTTCCAACGTTTTTCAAAAGTGCCACTCATTCCATTGCTCTCCACAACGCCATTGGAGATAGCAATATCATCCGCACGATTCGCGGAACCCTGGCTGTGACATCATGGGAGGCTAATAGCTTGGTAGGGCTTGGAATCGTACTGGATGCGGATAGCGAAATTTCGCCAAAAGAACGGTTTGACCAAATTAAAGAGGGATTGCAACAACTTGATTTCATTCCTGCGTTACCCGAATTGCCGGGCAAAGTTGCTCTAGGCAAACCACGCTGTGGCATTTTCGTTATGCCGGACAACCTTTCAGCCGGTACGTTAGAAGATTTACTGCTGGAATGTGCGGAGCAAGTTTACCCTTCGTTGCTCCAATGTACACAAGAATTTATCGGCTGCGTCGAGCCGGTTGTGACTCAATTTAAGAAGAAAAAAGATCGCCGCGATTTTGAGAAGCCTGCTGGTCGCAAAAAGGTAACGGTTGGTTGTATCGCCAATGTGTTGCGGCCCGGAAAATCTGTGCAGGTATCCATCCAAGATAACCAATGGGTGACGGAAGAAACTGTGACTCTACCCAACCTAGCGCACTTTAACAAGTTTATACAGGAGTTGTTCGCTCTGTCTTCCTCTTAAGTTTATGTACTCACCTTATGGTTAATGCCAGAGAGTGCCGGAAAAAACCTTATCAATGTAGGGTGGCTCGCAAAGTATTCAGTTGACGGAGAGTTTTGCGATGTTCCCCATTATGCTAAACGTAAAGGGATGACGGAGGCTGAGCGGTGGCTTGCGCCGATTTTGGGGTAATTTAATTTTAATAGGAGTCCAAGATTTATCTTGGACGTCCAAAGGCTAACAGATGGACGCACGACCAATTTTAAAAGAATTACTCGACATTGCCGCTACTGAAAAGGAGCGTATGACATTGGTGTACCAAAATAAGGTGTTTTTGGTCATGGTGCCGATAGAGGATGTTGACATGATAGAACAACTTGAGGATTGTCTTGATATACA
Source organism: Pseudomonadota bacterium (assembly GCA_039714115.1). Taxonomy (GTDB): domain Bacteria; phylum Pseudomonadota; class Gammaproteobacteria; order Beggiatoales; family Beggiatoaceae; genus Thiomargarita. Next base: position 10,775 of record JBDLJY010000187.1, read on the forward strand.
AGCTGTTAAAGAGGCGCATGAAAGAGGTGACACTCCAATTCCTTTAGAAGAAGCAAAAAAAATATTGGGGTGGTAATTTATGGCATAATTTTAATAGGAGTCCAAGATTTATCTTGGACGTCCAAAGGTGTAGAAAAATGTCAAATAATGTATTGATACCACACCCATTCCCATATCAAGGAAGTAAGCGTGGCATTGCACAACACATCCTACGCTATTTCCCCAATGAGGTTAATTGTCTTATAGAACCATTCTGTGGGGCTGCTGCGGTATCAATTGCTGCTGCCGTTCACGGCCTTTCAAAGAGTTTTTGGCTCAACGACCTAAATGTCCCCCTGATGTCTCTCTGGCAAGAGATTTTGGAGAGGCCAACTGAGTTGAGCGATGGTTACGAAAAACTCTGGAATCAGCAGCATCCAAACAAGAAAAAAATTTTTTTCAAAATTCGTGACGAGTTCAATTCCTCACATAATCCCCACCATTTGCTCTACCTGTTGGCAAGAATTGTAAAAGGAGCAGTGAGGTATAGTTCTGAGGGATTATTTAATCAAAGTGCCGATAATAGACGTTCAGGAATGCGTCCGAAAACCATGCGGCAACAAATACTTGGAGTATCTGCCTTGCTCTCTGGCAAGACGGCTCTTTCATCAGTAGATTTTCGACAGATCGCAGCAAAAAAAAATGATTTAGTCTACATGGATCCACCTTACCAAGGAACATCATTTACAAGAGATCACAGATATTACAACGGAGTTATCTATGATGAATTCGTTGATGCGCTTATCACATTAAATGAAAAAGATATTTCATACATTATTAGCTACGATGGAAAGACTGGAGAGAAATCTCACGGTAAAGCACTACCCAAAAAACTTGCTCTAAAACACCTACATATTCAGGCGGGTAGATCGAGTCAAGCCACCCTTTTGGGTAAAAAGGATGTAACTGTCGAGTCTCTATACCTTTCACCTGCTTTGGTGGAACGTTTAAGCAGCACAGCTAAACCACAAGCAATTCAACAAGAATTAGTATTCGCATGAATAAGTTTTGGAGTCCAAGATTTATCTTGGACTCCTACCATTGTAAAATACTTCCTAAAATAGAAAGTTTCTTGCAAAAAATATATGTTAGCCTCAACCGAAAAACTTCAAGATGCAGGCTTTGGTGAACGAGTATTCACCGAGAGAGAATTGGCCCATGTTTTTGGGGGGACTCCTGCAAGACGATATGGTCTCGTTAATAAAGCACTTGCTAAAGGTGAACTCGTCAGGATTCGTCGCGGCGTTTACATGCTTGCCGAAAAGTATCGCTCGATTAAATTCAGCCAATTTTTTGTGGCGAGTCGAACTATTCCGGGCAGCTATATTTCCTTTGAAAGTGCGCTGTCATATCACGGCTGGATTCCAGAAAGAGTCGTTGTGGTGATGAGTGGGATTTATAAAGGGCGGACTCGGACTTTCGAGACTCCCTTGGGGGAATTTAAATATGTGCATTTACCAGTGAATGAACTTGAATTTTTAAACGGTGTCTCCTGTCAAACCATCAATGGTAGAGCGTTTCTTATGGCAAAACCTTTGAGGGCACTGGCTGATTATATTTATGATCGAAAAATAGAATGGATGGGCATAGATTTTCTACTGGAAGGACTTCGTATTGAGGAAGAACAGCTTAAAACAGTTAAACTTAATGATTTTAAAGAAGTATTGCAGGTTTTTCGCGCCAAGCGCGTCAGATCATTTTTACAACAGCTACAAAAGGAAATTATTTCGATTACCCCCAGGACTAGAAAAATGATAAAGCCTAGTATCATCCATGAAAGGCTCAATGCTTATTCAGCCACAACGGTGGAGGAAGAACAAGATGCACTCAAAGAAATTTTGCAAGAAATTATTCTTAACGCTTTATCTGAGGCCCATTTTTTTGATGAAGCCTTTTTTCATGGTGGCACCTGTCTCCGAATTGTCTATAATCTACAACGTTTTTCAGAAGATTTAGACTTTATGCTAAAACGGGTTGATCCTGATTTTAGGTGGCAACCCTATCAAAAAGCCATCATTGAGGTGTGTAAACAATATGGCATTTTGCCAGAGATTAAAGATAAAGGCAAAGCGGGGACTTCTATCCAAAAAATGTTTGTCAAAGATAACTCCATTGGAAAGATTTTGGACTTATCGTTTAAACATCATCCAGATAAAAAATTTACCATCAAATTGGAAATTGACATCAACCCACCTGCCGGTTCAATGCCATTAAGTTAAGGACAAATAATTGATTTTTAAATAAAAAAT
>JBDLJY010000188.1:0-13019 GCA_039714115.1 Pseudomonadota bacterium
AGCACAGGGATTGACGAATACAGGGATTTGGGCTGGGCGTTGTTTGTAGTCTGTCAATTTTGTTGGGTAGCACAGGGATTGACGAATACATGGATTTGGGCTGGGCGTTGTTTGTAGTCTGTCAATTTTGTTGGGGGGTAAATCCCTGTTTTCGTCAATCCCTGTTCTGGGTTATAGATAGTACAGGGATTTACGGAATAAGGGGATTTGTGTGTTAATGACAAGAATAGGCGATAAATCGCCTACTACGAACTGTGCATTTTTCTTTAATCCCTGTTTTCGTCAATCCCTGTACTGGCCTTTTAATAAAGGCAATTAGTCTGATTTTCATCCCATCCCGGATTGAGCCCATCAAGCCATTTTCCCAACTTCTTTGAAACCTTCGTCTTCAAGCAGTTGTCGTTTAAATCCAAGTGCGTCAATTTCTTCAGCTTCATCAAGGAATTGGGGATTTTCCCACTCAGCTTATTGTCGTTCAGCAATAGAATTTCCAACTTCTTCAGCTTGGAGAGCTTTTTCGAGATTGTGCCTTTGAGGTTGTTATTCCCCAATACTAATCCCGTTACATGTCCACCCTGACAATTCACTCCGTACCAATTACAAGGTTTTTTTGTCACTTTCCATCCGGTGTTATCCTTCCAATTTTTTCCATCTGTACTGTCATAGAGTGCGACAAGGGCTTGGCATTCCTTTTTTGGAATTTCGGTGACTTTTTTGCAGTTAAAAGGTTTGTCGTCATCTGTGATCGTTACTGTCGCTGTATCTGGTGTTCCTAATTGGGCACCGCCTGTGGGATTGGCTAGGCTGACGATGAAATTTGAACGTCGCAAGCTCCGTTACTTCGTTGCATCATTTTCCGGTTCGCTGTCGTCAATGATGTCTATTGGAAAAGTCTTTTTCTTCTTATCGCCATTACTCCAATTCAAGGTGCCGGAAGTTTGAGTATAGTCGCCGGGGGCTTTCGCGGTGCCTTTGTGGGTGGCGTAATCTACTGACACTGCGCCGTCACTACTGTTAGTACGGGTGACGGTGATGGTTATTTGCGCTCAGTTTTCATTTATGCTGTAGGTGGCGGAGGAGAATTGTAGTTTGCATTCTTGTTGGGGGCAGGGGGTTTGTGTCTCATCCCAACCGGGGTTGTGGCTGTCGAGCCATGCGATTAGTTCTGAGTCGGAGGCGGTTAGGTGGTTGTTGTCTAATGTTAGTTTGGCTCCCCATTGTTCAGGTAAGTCTATATTAGACAGGTTTTTCAATTCAACTGGGTTCAATTCGCCCCAAGTTGGTTGTTATTCAGATGGAGATACCCAAAATTGCTCAAATTCCCTAATTCACTTGGGATTGTGCCGGTGAGTTGGTTGTCATCCAGATCGAGCCCCGATACATGCCCCTTATGACATGACACTCCATTCCAATCACAAGGCGTATTAGTCTCAAGCCACCCATAGTTATACTCCCAACCATCACCATTAGTACTATTATAAAGAGCCACAAGAGCCTCACACTCCGTCGATGGGATTTCAGTAACAGCCCCACAATTAGTGGCAGCTTGGGCTAGTGGAGACATTAAAACTAATATTAGTAATGTTAAGCCTACTTTGAACATAAGATTTTCCTCGTTTAATCGTTGTGCTTTGAGTGAGCCATTATGTCATCTAAAAAAGGAAAGGTCTAATTTGTCATTTATGGCCGTTACAAAACTCTACTGAGTATTATTCTATATAACTGTTTTTAATATATTATTTGTTATTTTATATTGTGTCGGTCGTAATTGCATTGTGGTTGCGCTCGCTCTGGCGCAAACTTTAGTATAGTTAGTTAAGTTTCGGGAAATCCGCTCCGCTCCATTCCCGAAACAACATTCTAAGCCTTTTGGTGTTTCGGGAATGGAGCGGATTTCCCGAAACTACATTCTAATATTTAGCCTTTTTGCCGGAGCAGGTTTGCAACCTCAATGCCAGTATGATAAACCCCCCAAAATCAGACCTCAGTCAACCCATACATATTCCGTTGTAAATTATACTAAAAACTTGCCTGCTGGGAAAATTCGACTAGGGGATTGCCCCTACAAACCGTGATTTTTCGTAGGGGCATACCCTATCGGGTTTGCCCTTGATCCCTCCTTAAGGTCAATGCCATTAAGTTAAGGACAACTAATTGATTTTTAAATAAAAAAAAGACGCTCAGTTAAAAATCCGATTTTTTGAAAAAATCGGATTTTTTTTGACATAGATGCTCAGCTAAAAATCCGATCCCTCAATAAGTTCCCTCCTTTCGTCCAATGCCAGTATGATAAACCCCTAAAAATCAGACCTCAGTCAACCCATACATATTCCGTTGTAAATTAAAGGGAAACTTAACCTCAATGCCATTAAGCCTGTCCTCCCGACGTTAGGAGGGACCTTAAGGACAATGCCATTAAGTTAAGCCCCCAAATCAGACCTGCCGTGATCACATTTGATCACAAATTAGATAGCAGGTGGATTTGAAGGCATCGATGCCTAATGCGTTGAAACGTGATCCTGATTTTGAATAATTTGTGCGGCTTTAAATTTAGGTCTGCGGAGAGAGTAATACTCCGCAGGTTGTTGTAAGTTCAACGAAAACAATTAGTACAGCGGATTAACGGAAAGAACGGATAAGTCAAAACCAAAGAACAGAAGTACATCGGATTAACGGAAATGTGCGACTCGTTTCACGCCAAGGCATTGTTTTCAAAAGACAGGGCTTGTATGTTTTTCAGGTGATTTGAAAAGCGAGTGACTTAATAATTTGAGTAAGAGCATACGTGTTCGGTTCCCACGCTGGCGCATGGGAACCAGAGAAAAAAAGGTGATTATATTTCAGGAGTCCAAGATTTATCTTGGACTCAGAAATGTTTAGCTCATGGCGGGCTGGTATGGCTGTTATAGCGATCCTGCTGTCATCATATTCTGCAATTTCTTTTCGGTTAAAACTTCTTCAAATTGGGGCTGAGTGGCTACGACTGTTTTTTCTGCTTCGCCTTCACGCGGTTGGATCTCAGCAGACATCATGCCCGCTTGGTTTAAATGAACCCAAATATTCTTCCAGACACTTTTCAACACACGGAATTTGTGTTGATAATTTTCTGTTTCAAAAAGTATCACATAACTTGCTATCCAACCGTTGGCGTTATCACCTTGGATGTTTTCAAGCCAAATCTTGGGTTTGACATCTTTCACAATGCCTTGTTCTACAGAGAGCACCGCGTTCCTGAGAACTTCCTCGACTTTTCTAGGATCATACTTTGGATCAACAGGCACCTTACACTTTAACTTGTATCGAGCATCAGGATAACTAAAGTTGTCGACCTTCGAGGTCGATACCTTGCTATTGGGAATACTTAAAATATAGCCCTTTCTGGTTTCAATTCGAGTGACTCGCCAATTTATATCAATTACTTTGCCCTCATCAAAAGAGCCTATTTTCACCCAGTCACCGACGCGAAGTGAACGGTCAATATTAAGCGCAATGCCTGAGAAAATATTTGACAGATTCATTTGAATACCTAAACCAACAATCATAGCCAGCATACCAGACGTCGCCAAGAGACTGGTGACGGGTCGCTCAAACGCAAAGGCAATAATGCCAAATAACGCTGACAGATAAATCAGCAAAGCAACAACAAAACGCATTAGGTTTGGAACCCTATGCCCAGTTTTTTCCTCTAACGGCAACCATAAAAAACGTTCTACTGCGATATGAAGCAAAATAGCCGGAATGAACCACCACAGTATTTTAAATGTGGTGATAATGGTTCCTATTGGGATATCGTGAGCCTGATTCGTGTCGAGTAATTCTTTAATCCAGTGTATGACGAATATTTCACCTGACACCAATAAAATAAATGCAAAAATTGCCTGAAAAAACCACATATATTTCAAATTGGTAATTTTTTGGCTTTTATAACTCCAGAAAATAAGTAACAACATTATTACACCACTGAAAACCAAAACGCTGGGAGCGAATTGAGAGGGAATAATGACATGATAAGCATAAGCATCACTGGTCATCCAAATAGTGCCATTGAATGTAGAGTATTCTACTGCGTTTCCCGCCGTAAAATATTTGGGATTGCCTAAAAGTCTCTGTTTGACTATTCCTTGAAAAAAGTCGATTTCCTTGATCTTCCACTTATCTAAGGAACTTTTTTCTTGGAGTTCTTGAACCTGTTTCAAGAAAGACGTTTCATCCGTCAATTCCATTCCCAAAATATCGCCTACATAAATTAGCTGGGTTCGTTCTAAATCACGATGACGAAAGTTGATAGTCAGCTGCTGGTGAAAAAACTGAGAGGATGAAGACTGGCCATTTCCTTTGAAATTGCCCTTGATCCTATAAAGTCGGTAAGTTTTTTTACCAATCGTTTCATCAATAACAGGTGTATCTAATTGAATCGGTTTGACCGCATTAACAAATTCAATCTGTTGAGGATCAATATTGCCTTGAAATCGGAACCAAAGATAAAAATCCAACATATAAGCGTCAGTTTCGGGATCAAAATCGCCAATACTGTTAAATTTTATACCAGTATAGGCAACACGAGTTTTATACATATACTGATCATCAACCACCACAACACGCCCTTCTTGACGCGCTGATTCCAGTTGCTCAAGATCATTCTGATGATGAGATATACTCTGCAATTGCTCGAAGGCAGAAATAAGCTGATTCTTACTGTAAACGCCCATGGAAATCGATTTTAAAGCATCTCCATTCCCATCAAAATAATTCAACCCAGTATTTCCTTCTATTGCCTGTTTTGGCGTGCTAAAGCTGGCGAGCACATCCCGAATTTTTTTTCTATCGGTGTCCAAGGTTTCAGATTGTCCTTGAATCTTGGCTTGTTTGAGCGCTTCAATCAGCACGATAGCCGCATCTACCGCATAATATGCTTGCCAAGGTAGTTGTTTTTCTTGGTATTTTTCTTGATATCTCGCGTCGAATTCGTGGGCTTGCCCACCAGCCGTATCAAGAATGAAAGGGGTTGAAACATAGATACCGTCTGTATAATAACCGGGTGTCATTTTTTCGGCAGGATAATTCAAGAAGCCTTCCGAAAAGTTTTGGCCGGCATAAGAATCAGGGGCAATCATAATATTTTTTATACCAGCATCCCTAATTAATTTGACCAGCTTGACACCTTGAGAGGAATGGGTTGCCAAAAGGATGAGACCAGCTTCCTGCTGTTGAGCCTGCAATTCACTCACAATCTGCTCCATTTGCGGTTCTAAATTATTATCAAGTGATAATAACCACTTAGACTTGACATTTATGTTCACTTTTTGTGAAGTTTTTTCAAATACCTTGACAAGATAAGAACTATAAGTGGCATCAGTATAAATAATACTGACCGTCTCTTGTTGAAGAACATGTTTGGCGTAATTGGCTAAAAAACTGGCCTGTAAATTATCATTAAACACAGTTCTAAAATACCAGTCGTTATTCTGAGTGACTTTAATATTCGTGGATGCAGGGCTTACAGCAGGAATCCTATATTGTTTGTAGACTTTTCCGCCATTGATAGAACAAGAACTGTAATTGTGTCCAATGACTGCAATTGCACTGTTCTGTATTGCAATTTCTTGTGCCACTTTACTGGCTTGCGTCTTACTATTTTGATCATCAAAAATATCAAGGACGATCTTTTGATCGTTTATTCCCCCTTGCTTATTGATCCTATCAAGGTATAATTGGATGGCTTGAGCCGTAGACTGACCGACTTTCGCACTTTGACCCGACATAGGGCCTACAAACGCAATATGGATGGCAGTATCATCTTTTCCAAAAAATTTAAACCCCATCCAAGCTATAATGGATAAGATAACCGCATTAACCACACTGAGTATAAAAATTTTCAAATATTTTGTTTTCATAAAGTAAAACTATCTGATTCCTAGTTTGATGTTATGGCACTGGGGTTGTTGAATCGATGCCATCAAGCTAAGCAGCTTTATATCAGCCAGCTACTCCTCCTGTGACAATCTACCTTGTTTCCAAACGCCCGCTTTTTGCTGTTTGCAACCCAGTTAAGCAAAAAAAAACGGAAAGCGATGAAATTTAAAAAAGGATAAGTCAAAACCCAGCTCTGATTCAATGCCATATCGTGCCGGAAAATAAAACGCACTGGATGGTAAAAATGACAAAGCCATCCGTTCAATCTCAATTATCCGAGCACTCTTAAATGTTGGACTATTGCCTAATCCCAACCCAGTCATCAATGCCATTAAGTTAAGACAAACCTACGGGGTTGCCAAACCCCCGCAGGTCCGAATTAACGGCTTAACTTAATAGCATTGCTGTAACTAACTATTGCGTATTTTTTCATAATCCAATTATGATGTCAAGCGCTTTTTATTGGTTGCCTAGTTTGCGGCAAGGGGCGGATGATTGGCCAATGCCATTAAGTTAAGGAGAATTCTTAAATATTGGACTATTGCCTAATCCCAACCCAGTCATCAATGCCATTAAGTTAAGACAAACCTACGGGGTTGCCAAACCCCCGCAGGTCCGAATTAACGGCTTAACTTAATAGCATTGCTGTAACTAACTATTGCGTATTTTTTCATAATCCAATTATGATGTCAAGCGCTTTTTATTGGTTGCCTAGTTTGGGGCAAGGGGCGGATGATTGGCCAATGCCATTAAGTTAAGGACTCTTAAATGATGACGAATTTTTTTATCGTTCCTTTGCTCTGCAAAGGAATGCCTGTTTGGACGCTCCGCACGATAAAGCTAATGTGCAACAACGAATGGAGAAGCGACATAGCAACACTATTGAAACACTTTATCTGCCGGAGGTGGCGGATCAGGGCAACCATAAGGGATTGCCCCTACATTTAAATTATATTTAAGCCACCAAGTTAATCAATGCTATCGTCGTTGTAAAGATTCACGGACGAATCTTTCTTCATGACTTGATCTCAAAACCAAATAACTACAGGGAAAGACGAGCTAAAGTTGCGTTATCAAAGGTTGCTATCGCCTTCAACAATACTGTCATCAATGACAGATACTGTGTGCCAGTGGCTTGAGTGTAATCGTCGGGGGCAGTGGCGGTGCCGTCGCTGGCGGCATAATCTACTGATACTGCGCCGTCACTAATGTGCAACAACGAATAAAAACAAACCGGCTCGTCCAAAATAAATTTTGGACTCCTATACCCTACAAGAAAGTTCATTGCGTTGAGTAAGATTGTCGCGGGCGGAGTGCAAACTCCATCTTGCACAGAGTGAGCTTTGTGCCAATGCTAGAAATCCTATTTTTTCAAAAAATCGGATTTCTTGAATTTCGTTTGGCACAGGCTTCCGTGTAAGATTCGCTCCGCTTTTCACAAGCCATTTAAAACTATATAGTCCGTAAAAATATCTACATTTGTAGACATGTTTATAAAAAAGCCTGTTGAATTAGGAATTTTTGCCTCGCTCTTGTACAAAAGAACGTGTGGGTTTATCATATTGGATATGAGCAGCGGGCTCGTCCTTGTATGATCTCGCAATTTAAATCACTTTCTCGTGCGTTCCTTCAAAAAAAAACTTGATATTATTTTTTAAATTTAGTTTAATAGTGCCGCTTGAGGTGGTTAGCCTTCCACATCAAAAAAAAAGCGGATTCTCCACCACATTGTTACCCTAAGCTCCGGCGAGGGGATAAAGGGCTGATTCTCCCTAGTCCACAATGTTGAAATGTAGACGTTTTTTATCTACATGTAGATATTTGTCGATGAAATTGTTATCTAAGTGGATTTACGTTGTACTTATCCTATAGTCGTGAGCTTTGTGCCAATGCTAGAAATCCGATTTTTTGAAAAAATCGGATTTCTTGAATTCAAAATCCCCTTAATCTTTGTACTTATCCTCACTAATATAGACAATTCGTTTGTGTCTCATGCCAACCCGGATTGAGATCATCAAGCCATTTTCCCAATTTCTTAGATACTCTTTTCTCCAAGCAGTTGTCGTTTAAATCTAGGTACGTCAACTTCTTCAGCTTCATCAAAGAACTGGGGATATTTCCACTCAGTTTGTTGTTGTTCAGCAACAGTATTTTCAACTGTTTCAATTTGGAGAGCTTTTTCGAGATTGAGCCTTTTAGGTTGTTATTCCCCAATGTTAATCCCGTTACATGTCCACCCTGACAATTCATTCCGTACCAATTACAAGGGCTCTTTGTCGCTTTCCATCCAGTGTTATTTGTCCAATTTTCACCATCTGTACTGTCATAGAGTGCGATAAGGGCTTGGCATTCTTTTTTTGAAATGCCAGTGACTTTTTTGCATAAATCTGAATTATCGTTATCTTTGATCGTCACTGTCGCTGTATCTGGTGTTCCTATTTGGGCACCTCCTATGGGATTAGCTAAGCTGACGATAAAAGTTTCATCATTTTCCGGCTTGTCGTCGTTAATGATATGCACTAAGAAAGTTTTGTCATCATCATCGCCGTCTTCCCAACGGACACCTCCCTTAGTTTCGGTATAATCACTGTCTGCTTTAGCTGAGTCATCGCTGGTGGCGTGTTCTACTAATACAATACCATCACTACCTCCGATACGCTCTACGGTGATAATTGCTTGTGCGGTATGCACATTTTCTTTGACTGTAAATTCGGTTTTTGAAAATTGTAAAATACTGTGTTTCTCAGTCGAATCGTCATCAGTAATAGTCACTACTGCTGTAGCCGGATCGCCAATGGTAGCACCACCAGTCGCATTTTTAAGCGTCAAGTTGAAGGTTTCATCATCTTCAACAATAGTGTCATCATTGATATCCACAGTGAAAGTCTTGTCACTGGCATCGCCATCACCCCAACTCAATTTCCCTTTTTTTACTTTAGTGTAATCCTCTCCAGCCTTCGCAGTGTCGTCGGAGGAGGCGTACTTCACAGAAACGGCTCCATGAGTACCATTAACACGGGTTACGGTGATCTTTACTGTTCCGTCATTTTCATCGACACTATACGTGGCTGAAGAAAATTGCAAAGTACTTACCGGTGTCTGATCGTCATCAGCAATAGTCACTTCCGTTGTACCCGGATCGTTGATGGTGGCTCCTCCAGTTGCATTTTTAAGCATCAGATTGAAGGTTTCATCACCTTCCAAAACAGTGTCATCAGTGATATAGACTGTGAAAGTCTTGTCACTGGCATCGCCATCACCCCAACTCAATTTCCCTTTTTTTACTTTAGTGTAATCCTCCCCAGCCTTCGCAGTGTCGTCGGAGGAGGCGTACTTCACAGAAACGGCTCCATGACTACCATTAACACGGGTTACGGTGATCTTTACTGATCCGTCACCTTCATTAACACTATACGTGGCTGAAGAAAATTGCAAAGTACCGGGCTTAGTACAAGGTGTTTGACTTTCCTCCCAGCCAGGATTGTACCGATCAAGCCAAGCTATCATATCTGGATCTGAGGCGGTTAGGTGGTTGTTGTCTAATCTCAATCGAAAGAATGGATTACCTTTAGACAAGTTTTGCAATTCAACTGGAATTTCTCCGCACAATTCATTGTCATTCAGGAAAAATTCATCCATATCGGTAAAATTGCCCAATTCACTTGGGATTTTGCCAGTGAGTCTGTTGTCAGACAGACTGAGTGAAATTACACGTCCATTGGCACATTTAACTCCATTAAACCTATTACAGACTTTATTGGTTTCAAGCCAGCCTGTGCTGTTCCCCCAATTAGGGCCATCAGTGCTATTATAGAGCGCGACAAGAGCGTCACACTCATTTTTTGTTTGGAATGTCAGCATTCTTACAGTCAGTTGCTGACTGCACCAATGGTGACATTAATAGTAATAAGGCATATATGCCTATGTGACATTTTTTCAACATGATATTTTTAATTCCCCTTTAAATTATTGATGTAATACACATTTTGTGTTATTTTCAGACTCCAACCTTATTTCTTGAAACCTATAGGGTTCAGGCATAGTACCTAATTTTTTAACAAAAAAAAGTTTACAATACATAATAATTATACACCGTTTGAATCCAGATCAACCGCACGGTAGTTAGCACTTGAATTTTGGGAGTGTCCCCTTATGTGCTTGTTGAGTTAAAGGCTGGCTTGAGCGTGGTAATCTGCACCACTTTCATTTGCGTCGTGTTGGTACAAAAATAAAAAATGCTTGACTTCTAAATTTAATTGTGAAAAAATTGTCGTAGGGGCAATCCTTTATGGTTGCCCTTATCTAATAAAAAAAATCAATAAACCGAGAGCCAAGGTGATATTTTTATTAAAAAAAGCAAAGTGCTTGAGATGTTTTCAAGCTTTGAGAGCCCCTTCGGGGCATGTTAGCAAATGGTAATATTTGTTAATAAAAATGTATAGGACTATGTGTGTTTTTGAGCAATGCCATATCGTGCCGGCAAACCTGCGAAATTATTTTATGCACGTTCCTAAGGGAGAACAAGAAATCCGATTTTTTCAAAAAATCGGATTTCTAGCCCATTAATATAGACAATTCGTTTGTGTCTCATCCCAACCCGGATTGAGCTAAATTATTTTATGCATGTTCCTAAGGGAGAACAAGAAATCCGATTTTTTCAAAAAATCGGATTTCTAGCCCTAATTTTAATAAAGACAATTAGTCTGATTTTCATCCCATCCCGGATTGAGATCATCAAGCCATTTTCCTAATTTATGAGAAACCCTTGTCTTCAAACAGTTGTCGTTTAAATCTAAGTACGTCAACTTTTTCAACTTCATTAAGGAACTGGGGATTTTTCCACTCAGTTTATTGTTGTTCAGGAGCAGTACTTTCAACTTCTTCAATTTGGAGAGCTTTTTCGAGATTGAGCCTTCGAGATTGTTATTCCCCAAAGCTAATCCCGTGACATGTTTTTTCTGACAAGTCACTCCGTTCCAATTACAAGGCTTATTCGTCGTTTTCCATCCGGTATTATTTGTCCATTTAGCACCATTTGTACTGTCATAGAGTGCGACAAGGGCTTTACATTCCTTTGCTGAAATGTCAGTGACTTTTTTGCAGTTGAAAGTTGAGTCGTTATCTGTGATCGTCACCGTTGTTGTATTCGGCTTTCCTAATTTAGCGCCGCCGGTAAGATTACCTAAGCTGACGATAAGTGTTTCTTTGTTTTCCGGAACTCTGTCGTCTGTGATGTCTATTGTTATAGGTTTGTCTGCGTTATCGCCATCGCTCCAGTTTATGGTGCCGGTTGTTTGGGTGTAGTCTACTGAGATTGCTCCGTTAGTGCTTTTTGTTCTGGTTACGGTTAGGGTTGCTTGTCCGTTGTTTTCTGCTACGCTGTAGGTTGCGGAGGTGAATTGAAGTTTGCTTTTGCCACTACAGTAGGATGGTGAGATTTGTGTATGCCAATCCGGGCTTTCTTGGTTTAGCCAGGTGACGAAGGCGGGATCATAATCTGTGTCTGTGTTGATTAGGTTGTTGTTTTCTAATCGTAGAGTTGACAGTTTCGCCATATTCATCAATTTCGCCACGCAGGTTGCATTCTTGCTCCGGTAGAGATTTCTCCTCGCGTCGAAATACAATACGCCCGTCGAAATATCTAAAAACAACTACAGGGATTGTTTATAATAAAGGATATGATCGTGGTTTTATCCTTTGTTATAAGTAATCCTTGTAGTTTGGTTTAGCCCAATAAAAATCCGAAACGTTGTCTCGTAGAGAACTTAGGTTGCAATCCTGCTCCGGCAGAGAGTTTTATTCGTTGTTGAACATTAGCTGTACTCTCTGCGATATTGAGCTAATCCGGTTTATCATAACCGTTTTTATTGGCTTGTTTTAGTTTTCTCGGAGCAAAGATATGACGGTTGGGCTCTACCTTGCCGTCGCCGAATCTATCAAATCCCAATGGAAGGTACTTTGTCCATTTAAGTCTATATCTTCTAAGCCATAATAGTAGGTGATGCCAGATTCAACGTCTGTGTCTATATAAGTATAGACGCTAGAGTTGCCTTGGGCTGCGATGAGTTGTTCTGTTAGTCTTATGACTGTTGAATAATCACCGTATTTCCAGCTTTCGCCAGTGGCACGCCATAGATGAAATCCAGCATTGTGAAATTCAGTAGCAGTCTGCCACTCTACAATGATCTCATTCTCTTCTAGTGCCATTACTATGAATTCAACTAAGGTAACGAGAGTCACATCATCATCGGTAATAGTGACAATCGCACTGTCTAAACTTTCTCCGCTAATCGGATCAGTTAGGGTGATTGTGAATGTCTCATCGCCTTCAGATTTGCCGTCATCAATAATAGCTATTGTGAAGGTTTTGTCAGCGGAGTCTCCAGATGCCCAAGATAATGTCCCTGTGGTTTGAGTGTAATCGCTGCCGGCAGTGGCAGTGCCATCGGTGGTAGCGTAGTTTGCTGAGATGGCTCCGTTTCCGGTGCGGGTGACGGTGATGCTTGCTTGTCCGCCGTTTTCGGTTACGTTGTAGGTGGCAGACGAGAATAGTAGGGTAGTGATCGAAGAACAAGGAGTTTGACTGCTAGCCCAACCCGGATTGCGGCTGTCAAGCCAAGCAATCAGTTCTGAGTCAGATGCGGTTAGATGGTTGTTGTCTAACTTTAAAGAGGAACTGTTGTAACCAGATAAGGATATCGACAGGTTTTTCAATTCAACTGGGATTTCTCCACAGAGTGAGTTGTCCCCCAAATCGAGCGTCCACAAATTGCTCAAATTTCCAATTTCAGTTGGGATTGTGCCGGTGAGTTGGTTGTTTCCCAGATAGAGAGACCCCAAATTGGTCAAATTTCCCATTTCAGTTGGGATTGTGCCGGTGAGTGAGTTGTCAGACAGAGAGAGCTCCGTCAAATTAGTCAAATTTCCCATTTCAGTTGGGATTGAGCCGGTAAGTGAGTTGTCAGACAGAGAGAGCTCCGTCAAATTAGTCAAATTTCCCATTTCAGTTGGGATTGAGCCGGTGAGTGAGTTGTCTCCCAGATCGAGCCTCGTCAAATTGCTCAGATTGCCCATTTCAGTTGGGATTGAGCCGGTGAGTGAGTTGT
>JBDLJY010000189.1:0-12861 GCA_039714115.1 Pseudomonadota bacterium
ACGTCGAGCGTGGGAGGAGAGCGGAATAAACGGATTGATTCGTGACATTGACAACGCTTATAAATAAATCTAACGCGGCACCAATAAGATTTATCCTAAAGCAACCAGTGATGACTAAACAATACAAAGAAGAAATCCCGAAACATTATCCGCAAAACCGAAAACGTTCTGAATCGAAGCTAAGGAAAAGCCGAAAAAATTGTCCGGTGTGTTTAAAACCACTCGGCAAGAATAGCAAGCGTACTCGTTTATCTCGAAAATGTGATATTTGCGGTGCTCAAAGGATTGAAACCGCAGTTTGCGGAAAATGTGGAAAATGTGAAATATGGATTAGCCGCGCTGGTGCAGCGTGCCAGTTGTGCGGAAATCATGGACAAAAACGAGAAGTATATAAGCCCCAATGAAAAATAAAATTAAAAAACTTGAATATTATATATAAGAGCAAAAATGAAGCTGATCTAGAAATCAGGGGTAAAATTATAGAATCTAATAAAAACAATGCCTTGTGCGATTGCCATTTTTTGAGTAAAAATTATTATTTAATAAAAACAATATTTTAATTGTTATTGTCATTTTTTCAACAGGTACTAACTACAGCCCAATTCACTGATAACAATCAAGGGGAGCATCGCTGCAATGCCATTACTGATGAGGACAGTATCTGGAAAAAGGTAAAAAAGTTGGTATTCAATTTGCAAGACGGAGTTAAGGGGCAACCATAAAGGATTGCTAAACCGTAATATCAGCATTATTTTTTTCAGGTTAATTTTCCGTTGAATTTACAATCGTTGGAGTGAATATTATGGATACGCCAGAACAATTGTTAATTGAGATCAAAAAATGTCTCGCTCATGGTGGAGAATTTGGCTATTTTCCATTCATACCGGCTGGATATTATCTTATCTATCCAAAAGGGAAGTCCGTGTCAGACGAAGGGTATGTGTTAGTTGACACAAAAAATGTTAAAGCACTTTTTTCACGCGGTTTTATAGAAAAAGATATTGAGCATGAGAGTAGTCAGCGGCTATGTTGGTATAAATTGAGTCCCCAAAAGACAGTGGTAAAAAGACGGAGGAAAAATCGGATAACTCCAAAACGAGATCAATTGATCGAGTTTATTAAATTGGGTGTTAAAACCGCTAAGGAAATGAGCATAATTTGTGGCAGAACGATTAATAGTATCTGCAAGATGTTAAATAAAATGGTAAAAGTCAATCTAATAAAAAAGGTTAAAAGAGGTGTTTATGAAACGCTTAGTAGCGATCAACTTGCGTGGGATTTTTAGTTAAAAATTCAAGATCGGCTTGTCGTACACAAGGTCGCGCTGCATCATGCACTAATACCCAATCATCGGGTTGTGCCTGTTGTTGCAAAGCTTGCAAACCGTTTAACACTGAATGGCAACGCTCCGCCGTTGACACGCATGACAGGCTTGGGTAATGTGAGAGGTAGCCAGTTCCCACGCGCTAGCATGGGAACAAGAGATATTTCTGAGCTTCTTGCGTGAATCTTCCATATCAGACCATGCTTCAGCAAATCGGGTAATATTACTTGTAGTTAGCTTAACAGGAATGACATCTATTTTACTATTAACCGATCTGCTAGTTCTTGGTAAGCAGGAAATACGCTGTCTAGGCTCATTAGTTTTAAATTATGGCAAAGTGCTGTAGCGATGATGATGCGGTCAGCAGGGTCTTTATGATGTTCCGGCAATGTACCAGCTAAACGTGAGATGTCGCAAGTGATGGGCAATACGTTCACTCCTGAACCGGTTGTGGCTTCTTCTAACCATTGTTCAACTGGCAAAGGGAGTTCTATTCGTTGTTTTTGTTCTAGCATCACAACTTCCCAACACGAGATAGCAGAAACGGTTGCTGTCTTTGCCTGCTCAATTTGTTCTACCAGTCTTATTGGCAACGGCTCAGTAGGCAGTTAGCCAGCGTAGCCAGATATGGGTATCCAGTAAAATCATGCCTGCACCCTCCAATCCTCAGCTGCAACTACTGGTGTCATAATATCTCCCAAAATCTGCCCTTTGCCCGCGATTTTAGCAGAAGGCTTGCGCCGCACAGCATTCGCATTGGAGCGATAAGCTTTCTCTTGCCAAGCATTAAAATAATCTAAACTCATAATGACCGCAGATTTGTGATGCTCGTATGTTACCACCAAAGGTTCATGATCATAGTTTACTCTGCCTATCACGCTTAATAAATCTTGTGCGGCTTCATTTAATGTTATTGCTTGCATCGTTCACTCCAGTTATTTAAATTACCACAGGTAAGTTTGGGCAGGTTTTTTAGTGTTTTAGGCAGGCACTAGGGACGCTGGCTTCGCAAGTTAACCAGAAAAAACTTGTTGTTGCAAATACAATTCAGCCAATTTTAAATCTTGCGGATGAGTAATTTTAATATTATCCGCATGACCTTCAATTAACACCGGGCGCTGCCCCATTTTTTCCATCGCCTGTGCATCATCAGTGACATGTTCTCCACGATTTAACAGGCTTTGCAAGGCATTAGATAATGCCTCTAAACGAAACATCTGCGGTGTCAGCGCGTGCCATAAACCCTCACGGTTGACCGTTTCCACAATTTCTAGCTTAGCATCCGCTCGTTTCATCGTATCGCGCACCGGCACGGCTAATAGTCCTCCGATAGGATGGTGAGCGAGTTCTGTCATTAATTTTTCTAGATCGGCTTGTCGTACACAAGGTCGCGCTGCATCATGCACTAATACCCAATCGTCGGCTTGTGCCTGTTGTTGCAAGGCTTGCAATCCGTTTAACACTGAATGGCAACGCTCCGCTCCTCCGTTGACACGCATCACTGGCTTGGGCAATGTGAGCGTCTCCCAATAAGGATCATCCTGTGCGACACAGACGACAATGCCGGCAATACGTGGTAAGTTGAGTCGCTCTAAGGTGTGTTGGAGAATGGGTTTA
This sequence comes from Pseudomonadota bacterium, assembly GCA_039714115.1. Classification (GTDB taxonomy): domain Bacteria; phylum Pseudomonadota; class Gammaproteobacteria; order Beggiatoales; family Beggiatoaceae; genus Thiomargarita. The sequence goes on from JBDLJY010000189.1 coordinate 2,942, forward strand.
TCGTGTAAATGCAAATATTGTTTGGGACGCTGGCTGCCCATACGTGAGCCGATCCCGGCTGCTGGCACTAGTGCCCAATAGTTAGGAATATTATTCGACAATTTCTTAAAAACCTCTGGGTGCAAGGGCAAAATCAGACCTGCGGGTCGTTGTAAATTCGCCTACAAATTAACCTGCGGGGTATCAGTCTCCCCGCAGGTTTGTGGTTTATCACATCTTTAAGCCCTTTTCCTTTCCAAGCGCCGATAAGTGATCGCTTCAGTTAAATGCGCCGTCTGTATCTTATCACTCTCCGCCAAATCTGCAATCGTCCGCGCTACTTTTAAAATTCGATACGAAGCGCGTGCCGAGAGTCCCAATTGTTCAATCGCAGAATCGAGCAAGCGTTCATCCGCTTCGCTTAAACGACAATGCGTCTCAATTTCCCGATTGCCTAAAAGACTGTTCGATTGATTACAGCGTTGTAATTGCCGTTCTCTCGCCGCCACGACGCGGGCGCGTACCTTTGCACTGTTTTCTCTCGCGGTATCTTGACGTAATTCTGAGCGGGGCAGGTTGGGCACTTCAATATGTAAATCAATCCTGTCCAGCAGGGGCCCTGAAATTTTGCCCCGATAGCGGTTGACTTGTTGAGGAGTACATTGACAACGATTACTGGAATCGCCAAGGTAGCCACAAGGACAGGGATTCATCGCTGCAATGAGTTGAAAATTGGCAGGAAATTCGGCAGTGTGGGCAGCGCGGGAAATGGTAATATGCCCCGATTCCAGCGGCTCGCGTAAGACTTCTAGGACTCGTTTATCAAATTCGGGCAATTCGTCTAAAAATAAAATGCCGTTGTGTGCCTGCGAGACTTCTCCGGGGCGCGGGTGACTGCCGCCGCCCACTAATGCGACACCAGAGGCGGTATGATGTGGAGCGCGAAAGGGACGAATGCCCCAGACTTCGGCATCAAATCCATTGCTGGCAATTGAAGCAATCTTTGCGGTTTCTAGGGCTTCGCTTTCCGTCATGGGCGGTAAAATGCCGGGCATTCGACTGGCTAACATGGTTTTGCCCGTTCCCGGTGGACCAATCATTAATAAGTTATGTCCGCCAGCGGCAGCGACTTCTATGGCACGTTTAGCATGATGTTGACCGCGCACATCACTTAAATCAGCTACATGGCTGATGGTAGCGGGATCGGGCGTGTGATCGGTGCAAAAAGGTGTAATCTTTGCAGTATTCTGTAAATGAGCGCAAATCTCAAGTAGATGTTTGATCTGCAAAATCGACACGTCACTGACTAAAGCCGCTTCCGCCGCATTTTCAAAGGGTACGACAACTTGCCGCTGGGCGTTACGGGCTTCTAAAGCCATTGGCAATATTCCGCGCACAGGGCGCAAATCGCCATTTAAGGCTAATTCTCCGACAAATTCATATTGCGATAATTTATCGGCGGGAATTTGCCGAGAGGCTGCGAGTATGCCCAGTGCGATGGCAAGATCAAAGCGTCCGCCTTCTTTAGGTAAGTCAGCGGGGGCTAAGTTGATGGTGATGCGCTGTAGCGGAAAATCAAATTGGGCATTGAGCAGGGCACTGCGGACACGCTCTTGACTTTCTTTGACGGCGGCTTCTGGCAAGCCTACAATCAATAATTTGGGCAAGCCATTGGTCAAATGTACTTCAATGGTGACTGGTACGGCTTGAACGCCAACTTGGGCGCGACTGTGGACAATAGCTAGAGAAGACAGAGGATTACTCGAATTGGTTAGGTTGTTTGGTAAAGCTCAAGCGATTGAGCGTTTGTGATTTTGGTGGCAGATGTTACTTAATTTGAGGTTGAAATGTCAAATGAAATTGATATTATTTTTTTATTAATGTTATTAATAATATTTATTGACGCTTTGCACTCCGTTTGGGAACGAGAATATAAGCTAAAACAAAATAAATTAAAAAAATGCTTGAAATTTGATTTTTTTGTGCTTGATTTTCTAAATTAAAAATAAAAATAAAGCATTGGGATAAATCCCTGGACTCTTAAGGCTTAAGTCACCTAAAGCTGACTGAATTAATTTGGTAAGGGAGGTACATATGCGGCTTATTAATGTCGCTCCTCAAAGCCAGGAGTGGCCGGAATTTATACAGCTAAGTTTTCAATACATTGGAGAAAACTGGCCACAAGCCATTAAAGGTCAAACCAGCGATGATTTTTTTCAGGAATATGGTCAAGAGCTTTTGCACCGAATATCACAAGGGACAAGGGGGCTTTTCTTAATCAAGGAGAAAGGCGGAACCATTGGTCTAGCCAATGTTTATATTGAGTGGGAGTGCCTCAATATCGCGGAGTTTTATATCAAACCAGCTAATAGGCGGAAAGGTTTTGGTACAAAAGCCCTGGAAGAAGTTATCCACTGGGGGCGACTCAATCGTTGTCGTACTGTCAGGGCGGAGGTGGACAAATCTCTGGAAAAGGCCAATCAATTTTGGTACCAATGCCTAGACTCCCTTAATGCAAGCGGAGAGCGCTGCGTTTACTCCAAGCCAATTGCCAACATGAAAACGCAGATCTGAAATTTAGGCTTAACTTAATGGCATTAATTGAACCAATCCCTTCACTGTTAGCTAAGCCCATAAATCGCCATAAGGGACTCGCCTTCAAAACCGTACATGAGAATTTCTAAAGAAGAGGGCAACCATAAAGGATTGCCCCTACGAAATCCGGCTCCTCCGGTGGATGCTACATCCACGCACCCAGAAGGTCAATGCCAGTATGATAACCCCCCCAAAAGAAGACCTGCCAGGTTTCCAAAACATGGCAGGTCGTTGTAAGTTAAGGTAAAAATTAACCTGACAGGTTTTTTACACCTGTCAGGTTTGTCTTAACTTAATGGCATTGACCCAGAAGGTATAGGCCCCTTTATGTTCCATTACGGTTTTCATTCGAGTTATCTTTCATCGGCTCTAAACCCACACTCAAACCCATTGCAGGCACCGGTAAGAAATCCCTGTTGCGTTCGATGTCATTATGCTTTTGTTCTTGTTCTTGTTTTTCGTCATATCTTTGACGTGATTCCCAAGGGGAATACCGAGGGGCTGTAGGGGCAATCCCTTGTGGTTGCCCGCCCCTACGCCGTTTTTTACTCGTTCCCATATCATGCCTTTATGAGTTGGTTAGGTTTGCCCTATATTCCGAGGGCAACCATAAAGGATTGCCCCGTTAGGCTGGCTTGGACTAGGCATAACGGATTACCTAGCCCCTTGCCCTAATGTGTCCATCAGGGTTACGAAGGGCAACCATAAAGGATTGCCCCTACTGAGGAACAAACCATACAACCTACGCTTGCCTATCATCCTTTTATGGCTTTTTACCCTTGCACTGAACAGCAAGACGCTACACTTACCATCCGGGTAACGCTTTCATCCCAAACGTCATGGATGGCTAATTTTGCCCGGTATGGTGATTACAGTACCATGATATGAGTTTTACCTTCAGGCTTTGTCTCTTCGGTGTCTTTGGTTAAACTGTATTAACCTGTAACACGTCCAATTAGGCCAAACGAGTCGCACCCGTTAATCCCTGTACTGTCCTAAATGTGACTGCCAGCGAATGGCTAGGTTATAATGCACTTCAATGCTGACTGGTATGGCTTGAACGCCAACTTGGGCGCGACTGTGGACAATAGCTTTGCATTCAAACATCTTGGAGAAAAATAATGTCATTTGGTGAATATAAGAATTATTCGTCTACTGAATTAGAAAGCATTTTTAAGGTGAAAATAATAGCGGACGGGGATTTATTTGGTGATTTGAAACCTAGCGGCAAGGATTATTCAGAATTACAAGCCAGAGTGGATTTTATGGAGTCACGCATCAGTATCTCTACTGATGCCGGCAACGAGGCAACTAGAAGTCATTTGTTGGTGTCGCACATTTTGTGGGAAGTTGTTATGGATTGTAATTTGGGTATTTTTTTTGAACCGCTAGTTGAGGTTAACCGAGAAGAAACTCCGGATTTACCACACCAGTTAAATGGCAAGTACGATTGCGGATTAAATTTAAATCCGATTGATTTTGTCTCGCCTATTATCTCCGTTGTTGAAGTCAAGCCAACACAAATTGCATCAGGTTTAGGTCAATGTTTAGCTGAAATGTATGCGACTTTAAAAAAATTTAAGCAAAATAAGGTGTACGGTATCATAACTGATGGAGAAATGTGGAAATTTCTATTCTTAGAAAATTCTCTGCTAATCGTCGATAAAAAAGCTTACCATATTAGCAATGTGCTAAGTGTTGTTGATAGAATAGCTTATATTGAAAAAAGGTTCAGAGAATAGCAAGTTCTCTATTTTCACCCTATTTTTGGCAAAGCTAGAAATCATATTTTTCCAAAAAATCGGATTTCTCGTCGCGGTGAGATATTGTAGGGTGGGCAACGTGTTTTTGTTGCCCACCAGCCAGCGTGGGAACCAGATTAAGATAAAGTCAAACCTTGAGGTAAATAAAATGCTTAGACATAATAATCACGGTTTGCTAATAAACCATCAGCGTGAAAAACTGATTAATGTGATGGTTTATTTTGCTCAAAATACCCAAAAATGTGGCAAAGTCAAGCTATTTAAATTAATGTATTTCCTTGATTTTGAGCATTATAAACAAATCGGACGCAGTGTGACGGGTTTAAATTACTATGCTTGGCCTTTGGGTCCAGTACCGGTGGATTTATACGCGGAGTTTGATCTACCAGCACCCGATATGCTGAGTCGCGTCCAATTTGAACCCATTCCAATCAAAAATGGCTTAATGATTTATATTAAATCAGTTGCCGAATTTGACAATAGTCATTTTAGTCCGCGTGAACTTCGTTTAATGGAACATTTGGCGAATCAATACCACGAAACTTCTGCCGAAGAAATAATAGAAGCCACTCATTTAGAGCATCAACCTTGGCAACGAATATATATTCAAGAAGGGAAAAAACAACAGTTAATACCTTATGAATATGTATTAACTTCTGCGGAAAAAGAAGTTATCAGCGAACTTAGCCAAGCACATCAAGAAATAGTGAGTAATTTTTTATTAATTTCGTCGCGGTGAGAAATCAGATTTTTCCAAAAAATCGGATTTCTTTAATTTCGTCGCGGTGAGAACCGTAACGTTTAATGGCATTGCTCCAGCAGTCGCTTAAACTCCGCGTCGCGCAGCCCAACTAAAACACTTTCCCCTGACGTTGCTAGCCGGATTTCACCATAACGAGCATTGTTGTAGCATTTCGCCTGTCCTTCTTGAAAGAAAAATGATTCCGCACCTAGCCGAATCTCATGCCCCCGTTTGCGGAAGCGCAGCAAAAGTTCATCCGCGGCTAATGGCGTTGTTTCATCATAAATCCTTTTGAAATGTGCGACTTGTTTGTCGTCCCGGGTTATCACTAAATAACCATCCCGCTCCGCCGCTGTTAACGCTGGTAGGCGGGCTATATCATAACGCAACACCATATAATCCCCTTGCATCAATGAACGAGGATCACGGGGGGCTAATTTCAATAATACCGTCGTGCCTTTAGCAAGTAGTTGTTCTTTCTTATAAATTTCAAAATTCACCAGTGCTAGCACGATTATTGCCATAATCAAGATTAATAGACGACGCATATTATTGCCCTCCTTCTGATAGGGGAAAAATATGTTTGAACATGAAACGTAGCCCTAGCAAAGCTAAGCCGGCGCTCATTAAGCTAATTGATTTCATTAGTAATGTGATATTCAAGTGGTAGTAGTAAGCTATCAAAAACACAGAGAGAAAAACCAGTGCTAATCCCATTAAAACGCGATTGCTCCGTTGAAATCCCAATACTAGCACTATAATAGACGCTATTATGCCGGGGCTTTGATAGAGCAATAATGCAACTAACAGGGTGCCGGCAAAGATAGTATAAGTTTTCACAGAGAATATAGTGATCTGGTTGCTGTGCAGAATGTAATATTCTAAAGCCAGTAGTAACACTGTTAAGCCCATGGTTGAATACCACCAAGTCACGGGTGGGATGAAGTTAATCGGAGGTAAGATGGAGAGGAGCAATATCATCTGCAAGGCTATTATAAAGGCGTAAGCCAAAGGTTGATGCAAGCTCGCCATAATCTGATCCGTTAAGTGGCTCGCTTCTGTTATCCAGTACCAAACGGCGCCCATCGCTATCAGTACAATCAGGATGTGAATTCCTTGGTGAAGTTTAAAATCATAGAGTAGCACTAAGGCTGCTGTCGTGGCTATTAAGACGGAGATAAAACGAAGAATGTTATCTGAATAAATGCCAATCAGTACCATTTCCAGAAATAATGTCGCTAATGTCACCGCTACCACATTTTCGCTCTCTTGAGCAATACCATAAATCAACAAGACTTGCCCGGTTAAATTTAAAGCTAAGGCTAATTGATCGAGGAACAAAATGTGACTTTTAAAATAATGCAAGATAACGGTGCCGATTAGCAATATTAATCCGACGATAATTGCCGAGATAGAGCCTTCAACCAAATGGTTAATAAAGGCGAGAAATGGTATGACAGATAGCCAAGCGCTCACCGCTACCAAGGCGTTAACAAACCAAGGTGTTGGTGGTTGTTCCAAGGAGACAGTCAAGGTTTTGGCGATTTCTGCCGGAGCTTCGTTTGTTGCTATTAAATCATCAAGCAGGGTGCGTAGTGTTAGTTGTTCAGTCATTATTGTGCCTCCTTCTGCCAAGTTTGGGCAACATGTCGCAGCCAATTGGTTGCTAAAGAAGCTTGTCCAATAATTAGTAGAGCCAAAATTAGCATATTTAACACTTTATCAAATGGCAGTAATTTGGCTGCTAAGGTTGTAAGGACTATCAATAGCCCCAATAGGCAAGCTGCTAATAGTAATAAATCGTGCCGTTGGTAACGGTAATACCATAAAGCTAAGGCGGTAGTTGCTGCATATAAGCCGACTGCCACCGCTAATAATGGATGGAGTTGCCAGTTGTTACTTACAATTGCATATAAGGTGGGTGTTATAAGGACAATTAAGATAGTGCTGAAGATAAGTACGCCTAACCAGTGTCCGCGCAACCAAGCTATGCTGCGTAGTTGGACATTTTCCCAAACTAGCATCGCGGTTCCGTTGAGCATAAATAGTAGTAAAAACAATTCTGTATGCGGTCCGTGGCTAGGCGGATTAATCACTTGCCCGTAGTAGAGAATGAGACTGAGATTGAGCAGCACGAGTAATAGTAACCATAGAGGCGCAAAGGTACCGAGCAATACCCAAGGGATAATCAAAATAGCCCAAGTCATAAATAAACTAAAAGCATCGGCACCTGTTTGGTAAGTTTGACCGTAAACCGCTAGTAATGTGCCTAATAAAACGGCTGTTGCTAGTAAAGCAACTTTGCCTTCGAGGCGTTCAAGTCCTCGCCAACTGGCAAAAACGGCTAGAGTGAGTAAACTCGCTTGGAGTAATCCGAATTTGGCAAAATGATTCAAATCAGCCCAATTATAGGCGAAGAAAAAAATGATCCCTACGAGTAGTAAGGTGGTGCTTAGCAATAATAATAAGTTGTCGATAAATTTTCGCCATGCCTTGGCATCGGGTATAATGCCTATTCGACGTAGACTGTATTCTAGGGCGGATGCGGTTAGTTGATTTGCTCGCGCTAAGCTGTAAAGAGTGTTCGAGCTAATAGGAATATCTAGCGGATTTTTTTGCATAATATACTTACTTTCCTCAAGGATAATTAAGCCATGAAATAAATTATTATACCATCAAGAATAATCATTAAGGCGGGCGACGTTCAAAATTAACCTGCGGGGCAGCGTGGGAACCAATGCCATTAAGTTAAGACAAACCTGACAGGTGTCAAAAACCTGTCAGGTTAATTTTCCCTTTAATTTACAACGACCTGCCATGTTTTGGATACATGGCAGGTCTGATTTGGGGGGGTTATCATACTGGCATTGAGCTATAATCATGATTATCAAACACTCTAAAATAACGTTGCTCCATAAAATCACATGCTGCTTGTAAATCATAAATGTCTTTTGCTACATTGTAAGCACTGGTGATGTCACTCATGAGCACGGGAGAAACGCCGGTGATAAAAACCCGTTCTAAACCTCGCCCACTACTGGCTGATTTTACCGTTTTAAAAAAGGCTTTCAGATAGTGTGATAATCGCACCGCTGTCAGGAGCGATTGAAAAGAGGCTTGTGCATCAACCGGCTCTATTTCAATGTTGACGGATAGCCAAGGTTGATAGTAAAGTGCAAATTCTTGAATGCGTTTGTTGAGATAGCGGGATTATTTATAATAAAGGATTAGATCGTGACGAGATTTGGTGTTTATCCTTTATTATAAACAATCCTTGTAGTTATTAATTGCCAGAAATACGTCCATCGTTGTAATCCGTTGTACTCTTTGGTTCAATGCCTCAAACAGTACCAGCGTTTGGGGATAGTCATGCGTCGAGAAAACCAAATTATCGTATAGCCCACCTGCTAAGTCAACTTCGGATTTCCCGAAACCAAAAAATCCGATTTTTTGAAAAAATCGGATTTTTAACGGAGATTTTTTTATGGTTCCCACGCGCCGGCGTAGGAACCAATCGTTACGTTTTTTGCAGAATTTCCAGGACTTTTTTAGCCTCTTTTTCAGTTAAAACATAATCTGTTTTAACGAAATTATCGGCAAAAATTTCCTTGATATCAATTGCATGAGCCCAATTATCATCAATAATCACGAAATTCTCAATTTGCTTATGTCGCTTGACTCTTAAATATTCTTTGATATTATCAGCCCGAGATTTTGAATAATGAAAATAGCCAGTAACATCAACTAGATATTTATCTAAATCATGGAGACTAAATAAAAGTTGTAGCTGTTTTAAATCATTTGAACCTTGCCAATCTGAAGAAATGACAATTTTACACCCAGTGTATTCGCAGATTAATTTCAGCATTCCAACAGCCTCTTCACTCCAGTCATATTGAACCGCTGCCATGTCATAATGATTCAAGGATTGAAAATCTGCGTCATTATATTTAGCATATTTTTCCCTTAATGCCTTGACACTATCTAGGTGTTTAAATCTTTTTTGACTGCTGATTTTCTGTAAGACACCATCAATATCTAAAAAGATTACCTTTCCAAAAGGTTCATGATAAAATTTGATGAAATCTTCACTCATTCCATTTAAGCGAAAAAGATCATCTAACTTTTCTTTTTCATAAGCTTCAATTTGGGTGATCAATTGGTTTAAATCATCAGACTCCTTGATTGTCTGATACTTTTTCGTGTGAGTATCTAATTCTTGAAGCAAATAGATTTCCTCTGCTTTTTCGACAATATAAAAATGCAGATCCCAAAAAGTAACCTGATGGTTTTGATTGTAAATCTCTCTGCCCTTATAAACTACGTTCTCATTGTACATAAACGACTCCCGAAACAAAGGTTTTTTTTTTATCAATAAGTTATCACAAATCCGTTAACGCTATTTCATCACTATAGCACGGGGTTTGCAACCCCTAAGTAACGTTTGCGTACATCTATCGTAGGGGCAATCCCTTGTGGTTGCCCTGAAACGTCACGGACGGGGTTGCAAACCATATCCATTAAGTTAAGGATTTTTATCAAGTGGTACATTTTATCATAAAAATTTGCCATACAACACACGCCCAATACACCGGGGAGATTGCACCATTTATCGTTTAAGTCTGGCGCGTTGGTAGCGAGCGTAGGATCAATGCCATTAAGCCTGTCCCGAGCGTGCGAGGGATCAAGGGCAACCACAAGGGATTGCCCCTACATAATATAACGGTTTGTAGGGGCAATCCTTTATGGTTGCCCTCTTAACCCAATGCCAGTATGATAACCCCCCCAAATCAGACCTGCCATGTATCCAAAACATGGCAGGTCGTTGTAAATTAAAGGGC
>JBDLJY010000190.1:0-12830 GCA_039714115.1 Pseudomonadota bacterium
GAGAAACTCTTTTAAGGTCCTTTTTTCCCGCGTCATTTTGAAATAAAATGGTGCGACTTGGTACTCTGGTTTAAAAAAGACGGTATTCACCAGCCGATCTAATAATACCGTCTTCCCTATCCGCCTGGGTGCCATGAGCGCAGTACTCCACGATCCCATGCGTCCTATCGCCTTAACCCATTGGTCTAATTCCCTCAAGAGCTCCACCCGATCCGTAAATTCATCCTCGTGTACCATCTCTTCTACTGGCCATATCTTTGTTTCAAGCATTAATACCTCCTTTTTAAAGGTTTGGGTGCCCCCGATTTAAAAAAAATCTCCGGGGGCTTCTGGCAATGCCTGACGGTCAGGATCAATGCCATATCGTGGCGGCAAACGGGGAGACTAATACCCCGCAGGTCTGATTTTGAGGCTTAACTTTATCCGTGTAATGGGAACGATAGTGTGGACTCAACAAAGGCTCGGGCTGTGCAGGGTATTTCTATATAAATAAAATACCCTATTTAAATACCTAATGTCAACCAGTACGGTTTGTGACTTTTTTTAGTGAGACGGGATGCTCGCTGACTCGTATATAGACGGCGCGACTCGTCCAAAATAAATTTTGGACTCCAACATAATTTTGTAGAAACTTTTAATTGCTACCTAATGATTGAGCCAAATTAACCAATTTAATAAACTCAGCGCGATAGCCAAACGCATCATCACCACGCGCTCCCCGCGCCAAGTTTATTTAAAATCTCCTTGTATGAAAACCGCTCAAGATACTTGCCGCCCCGCATTTGTTGACCAAAGGCTGCAACGGCGGCAGAAAAACGAAAACGCTCACTGGTAGTGTCCACCGTTTCAATTATCTCTTGCCGTTTGAGAGGCCATTCTAGCAATTGGCTGGTATCACCGTCTGGGGCTTTGTAACGTAGGCGCAAAAATACCAATTCATTGTGCCCATCAGGTGCAGTTTTCTTATCGCCATAGCGCAGATTTTCGATGCGTTCTCCACCGCTGCCCACTAAAGCAATTTCATATAAAGCCGTCACAGTATGCCCTGCACCAATTTCTCTTGCATCAACCTTGTCATTGCTAAAGTCTTCACGCTTTAACATGCGGTTGTTAAGCCAATGCCAGTATGATAAACCCCTAAAAATCAGACCTCAGTCAACCCATACCTCGCAGGTCGTTGTAAATTATAATAAAAATTAACCGGCGGGGAAAATTCGACTGCCCCGTAGGTTTTCCTTAACTTAATGGCATTGGGTTGTTAAGCTTAACAGATTGATTTTTACTGGGAGCGCGTATTTGGGCATTGGGTTCCATCGCGTAATCGGCGGGGGGTGACATCAATGCCACAAAAAAGAAGACAATTAATAAGCTAAATACTGTTATTATTATTACACGTAACATGATATTTTCCTCTTTTTTGTCGGAGTCCAAGATTTATCTTGGACGTCCAAACTAAAGTTTGGACTCCTTTAAACTATTTGAAAGGGGTTGCCAGTTATACAATGACAAACATTCATGCTCAGTATCTTAAAACGATGGGCATACAAGTCTGGGTGCGGCGGGATCTCCCACCCACATTGACAGAGGAGCCATCCCCGATGACTGCTACCACGCCGCCCGAATCTAGCGGTGAGATCATCAACTCCGATGCCGCCCAAGTCTCTCAAACGCCACAAAGTCCAGTACATGAATTAGATTGGGAGGCTTTACAAAATAGAGTCGCTGCCTGTACTGCTTGTGATCTGCACAAAACCCGCACTCAGACGGTATTTGGTGTCGGTAATCGCCAAGCCGATTTGATGTTTATTGGTGAAGCGCCGGGCGCTGATGAAGACGCTCAAGGTGAGCCTTTTGTTGGACGGGCAGGACAATTGTTGAATGCCATGCTTTATGCTATTGATTTAAAAAGAGAGTCCGTCTATATTGCCAATGTGGTCAAATGCCGCCCGCCTGGGAATCGTAATCCTAACCACCATGAACTCGATTGTTGTAATGCGTTTTTGCAGCGACAAATTGTTCTGGTTAAGCCTAAGTTGATTGTTGCTGTCGGCAGAGTTGCTGCCCATCATCTGTTAGCTACCGAGACGGCAATCGGTAAATTACGCGGACAACGTCTTGAATATGGTGAGAATAAATTGCCTTTAATAGCGATTTATCATCCTGCGTATTTATTACGTTCTCCGAAAGAAAAACGCCATGCTTGGCAAGATTTGCAATTCATCAATCAAACTGTCGCGGAGTTGAAAAGATGAATGCTGTTGTGCGCCCTATGCAAGAGAATGATTTACCAAGAGTGATGGAAATTGAAAGGGTTGCTTATCCTTTTCCTTGGACGTTGCGACTTTTTAAAGATTGTTTACGGGTAGGTTATAATGCTTTAGTTTTGGAATTGGATCATCTGATTGGTTATGGGCTGATGTCAGTCGCGGCTGGTGAGGCGCAAATTTTAAATCTTTGTGTGTATCCCGACTGGCAAGGCTGTGGCTATGGGCGCGACTTACTTGAACATTTACTCGATCTGGCTAGGCAAAAAGAGGTTAAGTCGGTTTTTTTGGAAGTGCGTTTTTCCAATAAGGCGGCTATTCATTTGTATCATCAGACGGGCTTTAACCAGATTGGGGTGCGAAAGCGTTATTATCCGAATGGGGATAAGGGGCGAGAGGATGCGTTAATTTTTGCGATGGAGTTGTAGGTAATTGATATGAAAACTATTGAAGAATTTATCGGTAATACGCCGCTAGTCCGTTTGCAACGTTTAGCCGGCAACACTAGCAATAGCATTTTTGTTAAATTAGAAGGTAATAATCCCGCCGGCTCGGTAAAAGATCGCCCTGCCTTGAGCATGATTGCTGAGGCTGAAAAACGTGGCGAAATTAAACCCGGTGATACTTTGATTGAGGCGACGAGTGGTAATACGGGCATTGCTTTGGCTATGGTTGCGGCGATAAAGGGTTATCGTATGGTATTAATTATGCCAGAAAATATGAGCATCGAGCGGCGGCAGGTGATGAAAGCTTATGGTGCAGAAATTGTGATTGTTTCAAAAGAGGAGGGCATGGAAGGGGCGCGAGATTTGGCTTTTCAAATGGAAAAAGAAGGTAAAGGTAAAGTGCTCAATCAATTTGATAATCCTGATAATCCTCTCGCCCATTATCGCACCACTGGGCCAGAAATTTGGCGCGACACCGATGGTAAAATCACCCATTTTGTCAGTGCAATGGGTACGACGGGCACGATTATGGGTACTTCGCGCTATTTAAAAGAAGTCAATCCGGCGATTCAGATTGTCGGGCTGCAACCGGCGGAGGGGGCAAAAATTCCGGGGATTCGTCGTTGGCCTCAGGAATATTTACCCAAAATTTTTGATGAGAAACGGGTGGATCGTGTCATTGATGTTAATCAGCAAAGTGCTGAGGATACTACCCGTGCTTTGGCGATACAAGAGGGTATTTTTTGTGGCATCTCGTCAGGCGGCGCGGTGGCGGGGGCGTTGCGCTTGTCTGAGGAACTGGAAAATGCGGTGATTGTGGTGATTATTTGTGATCGGGGGGATCGGTATTTATCTACGGGTGTGTTTCCGGCGGAGTAATCATTCTTTTGGTAGGAGTCCAAGATTTATCTTGGACGTCTCCTGAGATAGCGACAAAAGCTAAAAAAACGAGGCACCCTTCAAAAACCCAATGCCATTAAGTTAAGCCTAAAAATAAATAAGACCTCAGTCAACCCATACCTCGCAGGTCGTTGTAAATTATTTATCGTTCCCACGCGGAGCAAAGGAATGCCTGCTTTGGACGCTCCGCGTCCTGCAACTATACCATAAAATTTATGCTTCAGTACTTATAACAGAAAATTTACTCGTGTTTTTAGATTTAACTTAATGGCATTGGATTTTGCTGATGAATGGTGCTGAAACGGTGACAACGACAATACCAGTGCTGGGCAAATTATGGATAGAGGCGCGTTTATTAAGTCAATTAAGTTTGGGTGACAGTTCGGCATTAGGGGAAATGCGCTTTATTATAGAATGAGCCTGATCGGGCTGGGCCTTAAGCATGAGCCTAAAACACCAGCTCCGAAAACCCCAGACAGACAACAATTTCCAGTGAGGCTTCATTTTGACTCTTATATATATATTAATATTAAACTCTGTGTCTCGCCCAAAATAAATTTTGGACGCCTACCAACTTTGAAGTCCAAAATTTATTTTGGACTATTTTTGTCGCGCAGCGGGGGACGGGGTTGCAAACCCAATGCCATTAAGTTAAGCCCCCAAAAGAAGACCTGCCAGGTTTCCAAAACATGGCAGGTCGTTGTAAGTTAAGGTAAAAATTAACCTGACAGGTTTTTTACACCTGTCAGGTTTGTCTTAACTTAATGGCATTGGGTTGCAAACCCCGTCCAGCACAAGTTGAAAAATACTATCGTCGCAAACATTTACAAGCCATGCCTTATCGCACCTCGGTTTAATTAGCAATTCAACTGATTGATAACTTAGAGGTTAAATTAACATGAAAATACAAGTCATTTACCTCAATAACGTCGGCCCCATAGAAAATCAGAAACTCGATTTTTATGATGATTGGAGCGACAAAATTTTTAGCCGTGTTCTATTTTCAGGACCCAATGGTTCTGGCAAATCTCTCGTTTTTAGGGCGATTGCCGAATTGTGGCAAGCAACCGGGTATTGGTTAGAAAACGGTGATAAATTGCCACATAACAACACTTCTAATAGAAAATGGCTAGAACAATGGGGGGGGGTTGCAATTATTCTGACAGAATTACCAGAGGTTTCAAATCCGGTTGGCCTCGTTTTCGGTGAAAGTGCTTGGTTTAAAAAAATTGAGACGGAACACGCCAATGTTCAGTGGATAGGTGAAGTGATAAAAAATAAGAAAAGTGTTCTGTTACTTCCCCAAGCCGAATGGCTCAATCATTGGTCTGAAGCCAGAAATAAGCTTATTGTCAGTTTTGATAGGGCTAACACACCCAATATGATTTACCTAGATGCTGAAGAGTGTCGTTGGGTTTCACCCAAGCGTCGTGTGGGTAAAATTCTGCCGGAAGATACAGGCTCACGATGGTTAGTCAAATATCAAGTCACCGAAGATTGGCAAGGACAATTAGAATCCTCTTTGGTTAATTTGAAAGCGGTTGAATTACATAAATATCATCGTCTGATTCGGGAACTCAATCATTGTCTGTATGGCAAAGAAATTAGCCATGAGATTAAACGGGTGGAGGGTAAAAATCGTCTTCAAGTGAACATTCACAAAAAACGGGGTCAATCGCATTTGCTTGATGTGCTCAGTGCGGGAGAACGCCAAGTATTGATCAAATTATATCTGGTGAGTCGTTGGTTAGAACCGGGGGGACTGGTGATGATTGATGAACCTGACCTTTATTTGCATCCTTCTGTTGTTTACAGTTTTCTGGCTCGAGTGGAATCGCAGGTTGAAGAGAAAAAGGGGCAATTGTTGATTGCTTCTCATTCGCCAGATGTCTGGAATCGGTATGACACTCGTGATCAGCGTGTCAAATTAGGAGACAGCTTATGAGCAGTGCCAAAAAACGACTCCAAGAAATTCTGGAAAAAGAGGTTGAAAATACAGGAAAACGTGTTTTTTTAGTTGAAGGCGAAGATGATGTTGAAGCTTATAACAGATTGTTTAATCGTCGATTTCCTTTTTCATGGGAAGAGGAGTGGATGATAACTCATGCGGGTAATAAGCAAAAAGTCATTGATATTCTCGCCGCTGAACCAAGCTGGTTGGGATTAATTGATCGTGATGAATGGTCAGAAGATCGCATTTTACAAGAACAAAATGCCTTATCCAATCTTTTGGTACTCCCTCGTTTTTGTATGGAAAATTATCTGATTTGTCCAGACGAACTATGGGAGGCTTTGTCAGACAATCAAAGAGTCAAAATTAATGGTGGTTTGCCTCAATTACAAGCTGAAATTTTGATCGATAAAGATAAATGGATAAGGCATGGTGTACTATGGTCAGTTATAAACCCATTATGGGAAGGTATCAAAGTGCTTGGATTTAAAGGCGCACTTTTAGATTTCGATAATGCTCAGGATGATACCAAAATTCATGAAATACTCAATAACTGGCATAATTTTCTTGATCCACAAACCCTTTTTACCCAGTTCCAAAATCGTTTGAATGCTGTTATGGCGAAAGATGAAGCAGAACAGTTGAAACGATGGGTGCATGGTAAACAGTTTTATCATTTATATGTTCATCAAGTTTTAAACCGACTTCTTGGTCAAGAAAACGCAGAGGTGAGAAGAAAAAAAATTCTACAAACCTGTCCGTTGCCAAACGATCTGGATTTTGTTTATCAAAGAATGGGATTATAAGTCAATGCCATTAGGTAGTCGCGTGATGTATCGGTTACTGGTGGCAGGTGATCAAATCGCAGCCTTAAGCATGAGCCTAAAACACCAGACAGACAACAATGACGACAAAATGACAGTCAGATTAAAGTATTGTTTTTATTAAATTATAATAACTGACGATAAAATTACAATCACACAATACATTGTTTTTATTAAATTCTATAATTTTACCCCCCTTTTCCAGTGAGGCTTCATTTTGACTCTTATATATATATTAATATTAAATTCTGTGTCTCGCCCAAACTAAAGTAGGGGTTTTGGACGCCTACCAACTTTGAAGTCCAAAATTGATTTTGGACTATTTTTGTGCTGGACGGGGAAGTTCCCTACGGGATCCCTGCCGGTTTTAGAACTACAACAAAGATCAGGGCTGGTTGCAAACCTGCGTGGCGACATAGAAGGTTAAATTAGGATTTACAACGATCTGCGAGGTCTGAATTTGAGGCGGCACGATATGAAAAGTTCTCTACGAGACTACTTCGTTTCGCTTGATATTAAACGGCTGGAAACAGTGTGTCTTTTTGAGGCGGATGTTGTGTTGACTAATCCGCCTTTTGGGGCAAAGATAGCCATTAAAGAGAATTCTATTCTACAACAATTTGCATTAGGATATATCTGGATTTTTTCTAAGGGGAAATGGATGCCCACAAATGATATGAGGGCTTCTCAAGATCCCCAGATATTATTTATTGAGTTGTGTATCCGGCTACTGAAGCCGGGTGGCAAATTGGCGATTGTTTTGCCAGAGGGTGTGTTTGGAAATAGCAATTCTGGTTATATTTGGGATTATATTCGCAGTCAGGGCTCTATTGAGGCGCTGATTGATTGCCCTCGAACGACATTTCAACCTAGCACGGATACTAAGACTAATATCTTATTTTTTGAAAAGCATCAGAGTAATACAATTAAACGAGGAGTTGAGAGTACATTTGTGGCGGTGGCGTTAAATTGTGGTCATGATCGGCGTGGCAGGGTGCATAAGAACAATGACTTTGAGTGCATTAGCAGAGAATGGTGGGAGGGTAAAAAAGGGGATTTTTGGAATCGCTGCCAAATCACTAATCCCTATTATATGACAAAACGATAGAAAATTTGCTCATACAAGAGGCAGCCCCACTTCATGGTAGCTTATGGCACTGGTGATATTCCATTTGTGAGAACGTCTGATATTGCTAATTTTGAGATTTCAATCGATCCCACCAAGTCGATCAGTCAAGAAGTCTATGAGAAGTATGCGGTAGAACAGAATCTTAAGTCGGGCGATATTTTAATGGATTTCTGTCTCCTCAGAGACTCCGATAGAGCCCATAGAACTTCTCTATTTGTTAAATTTACCAAGTGTGCAGCGAGAAATTCGGAGTTTGGTTTTTATACAATCTACTTTAGGCGCGTTAGGAAAACGGATTAAAGAAATCAAATTGCCATTGCCGGCAAAAAACGATCAGTGGCGGGCAACTCTTTCAAGATTTTCACAAGTGATTTATGAGCGTGCTAAATTATTACAAATGTTAAAGGCGTTTGATTCTTATGAGGTTGAACTCTGAATTCGTTCAAGGATTTGTGCTATCCATGTGTAAAACTCGTTAAGTGTCTTATTGCCCAAGTTCGGTGCAAGCAGGCACGCTCCGCCAACGCTTCCTGAGAGAGTCCCATTGCTAGTCGCTTTTTTTTCAAAACCAAACTTTCGTTGCAAGTCCATTCCTGTTTTTGAGGCGGCATTAAAGATGACTATAAATCTACAGACTATAAGTAGCATAAACGTGTCCTAAACGCTTATCACAAATATTGACAGTGAAGCCCCAAAAATGAGCCTAAAACACCGGCGGAGCTTATCTACCCCAGACAGACAAGAATGACGAAAAAACTGACAATCACACAAGGCATTGTTTTTATTAAATTCTATAATTTTATCCCCATTTTCCAGATCAGCTTCATTTTGACTCTTATATATATAATAGAAAAATTTAAGCGGTACTCTATGGCATTGACGTTAAAAAGCCGTCAATGAGGATTATCCTTTGCGCGGACAGTTGCGTGTTGCTGATGAATGGTATGGTATTATGGATAGAGGCGCGTTTATTAAGTCAATTAGGTTTGGGTGACAGTTTGGCATTAGGGGAAATGCAGATAAGGTGCTGATTTAGGTTTGTGAGGTGCCGGATTTTATCAGTAAAAAACGCACGCCTTTAATTTTTTGGAATGAGCGCTGTGTGCCTTTCTTTGAATAAACGGGGGCTGATAATGTCTGTTTAATAAAAGTTTTTGCCGCGTCTGTTTTTAAGTAATTCTGAATTTGCATATCAGGCGTTTTAAAAGGTAAGTTTTTTAGTATCAGTTTATTCCTTTCATGGACTTTTATAAATATTTTCCGCCGTCACCGTTCCGGTAAATTGGCTGGGATGAAATATGCAAAATGCTTGGTATAGTTGCATTAATTCCTTCTTTGTCCGTTTTTTTTCTGCTAAGGCATAACAGCGCGGCGGACGGTGAGATTTGGTATTTGAAACTCACTGCATATCATGTTTAATGATGGCCAGCAAGCATAGGAGCAATGTCATTAAATAAAAAAAACCTACGGAGTTGGCAAAACACCGCAGGTTAATTTTTTGTATCTTTTACAAAACAGAGGATTCACTATGGAACAATATTGACAGAATCTTCACCACGTACACATCTTCCATCGAAAGTGTTTGCTTCTAATTCAGCCATGGTGTCGCCTTCTTCTAGCAAAAGTTGATCAGTTTCAACCTGACAAACGAGATCCGCTAAACCATCCTCATTGACATCCTCACTATGGCAAAGGAGTTTTCCTTCATTGCCCACAGCCTTGACTTGAGCACCAGCAAGGGTGACGGTACTTGGATCAATTTCCTCAGGCGCATTGAAATCGTCTGTGCTAAAAACGGCTACCGGAATCACACCAGCAGAGCCTAAGTTGATGCTGTTGGGATAACTGCCGGGCTTGATGTCGATATCGACTAATTCACAACAACTTGCATCACTCTTATTAAGAGCGTAATCAAACAAATTAGTCATAAAACGAGAGGGCCCAGTACCCCCGGGGTTTTGACCACTAAACTCTTTTGTTAGTGTGTCTACAATTACAAGACCAGGCCCATAGCAGTATTCTGCTAGAATGGGTTTTTCGACTCCTCCGAAACGAGCTGTCATAAGCACCTTTGTATCGGGTGGTAAAGTTATACCGTCAACCAAGTTTCCATGGGCAATATAGCAAGAGTAAGATAGATCGATATTTGAGTCATTCAAATCGTCAGCAGTTCCAACAATTCCATCTGGCCCAATTACCATCGGATGATCGTCAGATGTTCCAAGTATTCCATCCGGCCCCAATGCCGCAGGTGCTAGGGTTGCATTATTACAAGGTGATGGGAAAACGTAATCAGGGGTACCAGTAGAACCTGGTGCGACAAATCCTCCCTCGTAATCATTATCACCCATATCGACTATGACAACTCCACTGGTTGAGAGAAAAAGAGCTAACATCGCTTGGGCCGTAGGATCATTCTGCATTCTCCTTGTACTTGTCCAACCACGGCTATTTGAAGTCATCAATACGACATCAGTTGCGGCCGGAATAAACGGAAGAGCATTCATCGGGTGAATGAAATAGTCAGTCCCGAGAGTTTTCGCCAAAGGAGAAGCGATAAGTGTTGCGTGATCTCTGTTTTCTCCCCACCAAGCGTTAAAATCCTTGTAAGTCCTAATGATAGGTGTCTCTACGGCTATCGCTTCCTCGGAAATTTCATTGTAAGCAAGTTCTTCGGGAGCAGGAGGGGGTTGATCAAGATCAAGAATACTTGTGTCACTTGCAGATGCTTGGATAGCGAACGTGGAAATGGCACAAGAAATTAATCCCCTGCCAAGGGCTTTTTTGATTGCACTTTTGAGTTTCATAAGATTTTCCTCTTATTATAAAGTCAAGTTGTTTAAAGAGCCAACGCTCTTCCGAATGTTAAAAATTCAATACCATTAAGTTAAGCCTAAAAAAAAATATTGAGTTATGGCACTGTAATTGAGTCGCTTGTCTCAACGTTCCTGGCGGAATCATAAGAAAATCCGTCCTTAGATACATCCATTATAGTAATGGTAAAGACATCTCCTGATTGAGCAGATACCTTACCAGAGTCCAGAGAGACGACTCCTTTTTTATTAGATTCTTTGGAAACCTGTTTAATAAAAGTGCCATTCAGTTCCCATTGCCCGGTGACTAAAGCACCATTGACCGATTTATCGCCGTCATCCACTATGCCAATCGAAGCCTTGGCGTTGTACTTAGAACCTTTCTTAGCCAACGTAAGTTCAATGTTGGAAACATGGACAGTTGGCCCCGGTGAAGGGGCTGGCGTTACCGTGATCTGAACTATATCAGTATCTGTTGCACTTTCATTGTCGGTAACCGTTAAGACAACCGTGTGTTCTCCAACGGCAAAGCTGGATGTGATTATAGCTGAGGAGCCAAGAATGGTTTCTCCTTCTTTCCATTCGTAATAAACTATCTCACCATCGGCATCATAAGAGCTATAACCGTCCAAAGTGACCAATTCAGAGCCATTACCATCGGTGTCGTTAACACTCTGATCAGTACCTGCATTAGCTACCGGAGGTTCATTTGGTAATACAGCCTCTTGCCCCATGATCACAACATCGTCTACAGACCATCCCTCAAACTGGTTAGAGATGTTATCTACAGTATCAAAAAAGAACTGTATCTGAATAATCTCTCCATCGAAAGCCGCTATATCTACCGCTTCATGAGCAAAGGTACCTTTAGTAGTGAGTTTGGTAATGAGATCGGTAAAGCTCACACCACCATCATTACTGATTCTGACGGTAGCCTGGTCAAAACTAGGTATTTCCTCCGTATCCAAGTAATGTTTAATAAGTAAAGTAGCGTTTTGGATATTCGTCAACGCTATGGAAGGAGAAGTAAGAAAACCGAAGTTTCTTCCGCCCGTATCATAATTGAAAGTGCCTTCGTTTCCGTAGTACCAAGATGTTATTGGACTTGCAAAACGGTTATTGGTTTGGTGCCAAAGGGAGGTTTCCCCAGAGACAGTCCAGCCGTTTATCCCATTTTCCATATCATCATAAAATATTATGCTCGGTACTGGAGGCCCTATTCCCAATAAGGCATTATTAACATTAAGCCTTCCCCTTGATAACACCTTTTCTTTTAAGGAAGTAAGTTGCTCCACTGAATTGAGGAGTTGAACCTTTACCTCGTCATGGGTTAAATCGGAATACTCTGCCAAAAAAAGAGCCGCTACCCCTGACACAAAAGGTGCTGCCATGGACGTGCCATTCTTAAATCCATAAGTATTATTAAGGGTGGTGCTTAAGATATTCACACCGGGTGCCCCTAAATCCACGGCTGAAAAGCCATAATTTGAAAAAGAGGCCAGATTGTCGTTGTGATCGGTAGCAGCGACAGCTAGAATATTTGACTCATAATAACTCGCTGGATAGAAAGGGGTTACGTCATTATTTGAACCGTCATTGCCAGCCGCAGCCACAAATAAAACCCCCGCTTCATTAGCAGCGATTATGGCATCTCTTAAAGCCTGAGAAAAACCGCCACTGCCCCAACTATTATTCAGAATCTTCACACCCATCATTGTCGCATACTGGATAGCTTCGATAGCATCGGCAGTCGTGCCGCTACCATTAGCACCCAGAAATTTAAGCGGCATGATTTGGACTGACCAGTTGACACCTACTACACCAGAACCATTGTCACCCACGGCACCGATGATACCAGCCACATGAGTTCCATGAGAATTATCATCGATGGGATCATTATCATTGTTAAGAAAGTCCCAACCGTTGATATCATCTGTAAATCCATTTCCGTCATCATCTATACCGTTTCCTGCTATCTCCCCCGGGTTGAACCAGATATTGGCTGCGAGATCCTCGTGATTGTAATCCACACCAGTATCAATGACACCAACTACCACGGAGGAATTCCCTGTTTGGTTATCCCAAGCTTCTGGAGCGTCTATATCCGCATCAAGAACACCGCCGGTTTGCCCAGTATTGTGCAACCCCCACAATTGTGAGAATTGTGTGTCGTTTGGAATCATGGTGGTATGCACAATATAGTTTGGTTCTGCATACTCAACCTTGTTATTCTGTCGGTATTCTCTGATAAGCGTTTGGATACCTTTGCCCTTTCCATGAATCCGTAATCTCATAAAACTGGCCTTATGATTCACGGAGAAGACAGAAGTCCCTTTCTTAAGATTTATCTCATCGATCTCTTGGCGGCTAACGCCGTGTTTAAACTTCACGATGAGTTCATTCGGGACAATTGCTGGCTCAACAATATTTTTGGAATGGGCTGATCCCACGTCTGGTATCTTAAGAAGAATTCCCCCCATCAATACCAAAACTAAAAATAGTT
>JBDLJY010000191.1:0-12821 GCA_039714115.1 Pseudomonadota bacterium
GAATAAAAGGGCATATTTGTCAATATTTGTCTATATATTCTTGAGCTTTTCTCAACCCCCTAATTCAAAAAAGTTGTCATGGACACCAACTCGTTCAATACCCAACACCGAAGCCCATAAGGCAGCTAACAATTCCTCATCCGGTGTCCTTGGCGCGACAAACGTTTTTTCGGATAACTGATAATGGTCTACTGAGAGCTGAGACAGCGCACGATGATCTATTTTACCATTTGGCAATATAATGTCACATTGCAGGTGGATAAAGGGCTGGCGAGGCGGCATTTTTTTTGAGCCCTGTTGGTGGGAATTCTGGTCAAAATCACTCCAAAAAATAATGTACCGATAATGCACCGTATAATTGACTTGTTATAATGGTTATGATATTTTGATTGATACTGGAATTTTAATAACAATAGAAAATGAGGTTACATAATGGAAACTCGACCATTGACACGCCACGAAATCAAGATAGTTTTAGCCGAAGCCGATAAGCCGCGTGATAAAGCCCTGTTGGTTTTGGGGTTTAATAGCGGCTATAGAATTAGTGAGCTTTTATCATTGCGAATCGCGGACGTATTCACCGAAAAGAAAAACGGGTGGCAGGTGCGCGAGGTGATAACTGTGAACAAGGACAAAATGAAGGGCAAACGACGCGCTCGCTCAATCCGCTTAAATTCAGATGCAAAACGTGCTTTGATGAACTATGCAAAAACGCTTGATATATCATGAGATTTACCGCTTTTTGGTGGCAAGAATGGTCGTGGGCGCAAGGCTATCACGCGGCAAACGGCATGGGTGATTCTCAAAAGGTTGTCTGCAAAGGCTTTGGGTACCACTGAAGGAATTGGCACCCACACCATGCGTAAATCGTTTGCCACACATTTATACTTAGCAACCCGTGACATTTACCGGGTAAAGGAATATCTTGGTCATGCGTTTGTGATAACAACCGAACGATACGTGAAAGATGGTCTTGCAATGTTGGATGACAAGATTGAGGATTTATGCTTGATGTAACAAAAAAAGCACACAGAACCATTGTGAAGCAATCGTGACGCGAATGACAAAACAGCGTCTAGTACACTAAGTAACATTATAGAAGCTCACAATGATTCATGATAAGCTTATAATCACGCTGAATCACTTCAAGCGTTTTAAGGCGGTTAAAAAAACTTGGTAATTGTAATGGATGCCTTTTTGGCACAAACAAATGGGTTTAGGAAGCAATAATGCTTCCCTGAACCATTCACGCAAAAGAAAGCCGGCGTAAAACGGTATGAACCACGCCGGCAATAACAAACAGAGTTGTAATGACTGATAATTTATGTATTATACAGCATTATACGTCGTATGTCAATGAAGTCAACACTTCAATGACATAGGAAGTATTTTACCACTTTCATAAATGATTGCAATAACGCGGGCAATCAACCCACAAATTGGGTAGCAAAACAATAACTTTTACAACAATTTACGCTTTAATTAACCATATTAATACATAGATTTAATGTCGTTATGCCTCCTTAATGGGAGAAGCAAATGGCTTTTATGGAAAAAACTGCGTGGTACAAGGATGAGCGCAGTTCTATTGATAGCGAATTAAGAGCGGATGCTATGGATTGGGTGAATAGCCTTGGTTATGAAACCCTCACCTATCTTGACTTAAATGGTAAGGCGCACGAACTGAAGGCGGCAGGTAGAAATAGAGGCAAAGTTGCCTACCAAGGTTCAATCAATGAGGCAGCAAATGGCAAGCCTTATATCACGGTGACGGTGATTAACCAACGTGCAAGCGTCCCAAATGAATCCTATATGGGTAGCAAAGATGTAGTTGACCGGTTATGGGATGATTACAAGTCAGGCAATTTCACGCAGAAAAAGCCACAAAAACGGGCAGTTAAGAAGCGTCCAGAAGCAACCAAAGAGAAAACAGAGGCAGCGAAAAAGAAGCGCAACGTACTGAAGGATAAGGCTTTATTTGGCCGTTTGTCCAATGACCCCGAAGGCACCCAAGCAGCCTACCTAGAAGAGAAGGAAATTATTGGATTTATCCCACGCGGAAAGGTGCGCTATGGTGCTGATAAACATGGCAATTTTGCAGCCATTCAGTTATTCAATATCAAGGGTGAATTCGTCGGATTGCAGCGGTTCTATGATGGGAATATCAAGGGGCGCGAGACTAACAAGGACTTCACTTGGGGCTTAGTGAAAAAAGGCGCGTGCCATATCTTAGGTGATATTGACAAAGACTACGCCGGAACTATTTATATTTGTGAGGGTTACGCAGACGGTGTGGTGGTTCATGAACTCACAAAAATGCCCGTGTTTATTGCGCTTGATGCCTACAATTTAGACGCGGTTGCACAAGCGGTCAAGGCAGAATATCCAAAGGCGCAAGGTGTTGTGGTTTGCGACAATGATGCGTACAAATACGCGCAAGATGTTGATAATATCGGCGTTTTAAAGGGAGTTGACACGGCCAAAAAAGCTGGCTATCAGTTTGTTATTCCTGACTTTTCCGGCTTGGATAATGAAGGCAAACCCAAGGACTTGTGGGATTTGTGGAAACTAGGCGGTGATGAGGCGGTTATGGCCTTGCTAAACTCACCTCAAAAACATGATGACAATGAAGGGCTTGCGTGGGGTTTCATGGGGCTAAAATCCCTGTTAGGCGCGATGGGAAACGTGGCTAAAAAGGCCATACGACTGACAGCCCCTAAGAAAGCTATTGATGCCGTTGGTACCGCACTCTTTCCTCATTCAGGGCGGCTTAATGCCACTATGGGAAAGCTGTCAGACTGTGCTAGTGAAGCAGCCGGTAAAGCTTTGGATTCATTGAAAAAAAGCGTCGTGCTTCGGTATGAAAACCGGCTTGCAACGCCTAACCAGACCGTCGATATTCCAAAAGATTTAGTCGGAATTGGATTGATTCACAAAACGACGGTCATTCAAAGCGGCCTCGGTACTGGTAAAACCCAATGGATTAAGGATGTTGTCCTTGCCCATAAGGACGTTGACGAGTCGTTAGTGATTCTACCACGCAGAACACTCGCAAAGAACGTGGCTGATAGACTTGAGGCGGCTGATTACGAAGACATTAAATCGACCTCACCTCAAAATAGGCATGACATGGACACCCGTAGAATTGTGTGCGTTTCTAATAGTTTAGAATTGCTTAAGGCTCTGCTTTACTTTCCAGCCGATAAGCAATTTGATGCTATTGTGTTAGACGAATCGGAACTAAATATCCAGCACTTTTTTAGCAATACGTTTAGCCATTCCGAACGTGCCGCCATGCTTGAGACGCTAAAAGGGTGGATAAAGAATGCTACCTATGTCGTTTGTTGCCAAGCACAGATAACTCAATTAACACTGGACTTTTTGAAGGATTGCGGACGCGAGGATATTCACGTTATTCGCAATGAATACCAACGGTACGAAGGTTTACCGATTGATTTATTTGCCAAGAAAGCCGATTGTAGAATGCAATTGGATGAGTTGATTGAGCAAAACAAGCCGGTTATCGTGCCTTGTACTTCGGCAAAGTTCGCTCGCGGCCTTGCCAAAGAATTGGAGTTGAAGTTTCCAAAGGCAAGGATTCTGGAGATAGACCGCGATAATGCTAATGAGCCCAAACAAGCCAAGTTTTTGGCATATGCTAATGGTGACGTGGAAAATTGGGATGTTGTTATCCATTCACCCTCATTAGAGCAAGGCGTATCCATTGACGTAACGCACTTTAAAAACGTCGTCGGATTTTGTGATGCCGGTGAGGGAATTTGCGCCCCTGACAGCTTCGTTCAAATGATGTTCAGGTCACGGAATTTGGACAAAGCTGCGATATACGTTGACCCCAGAATTGAGGTTAAGCCTACGGAATATAAGCAGTATTTGGTCGAGGAAGCTGCTCGATTTATGGTGACGGCTGATAGTGTTGAGGACATAGGGAATGGCCGGCATAAAGTTTCCTTTGAAGTTGATGATAATGTTATTTTGGCTGCCAAAGCTAAAGCCGCTACGCAAGCCGCCAAAAACCGCACGCAAGAAGAGGTTTATGCGATTTTGGCTTACATGGGTTGTGACATAACCATCAGAGACCATTGGGAAGCTGATAATGATGCTGGCGTTGAGGCATTGAAAAGCGCAACAAACCTGCAAAAGATTGAGTATAACGAGCGGGTGGCGAACGCGCCCTTAATTACATCATCGCAATGCCAAGAAATTGAGGGTTCTACGAAAGCCACGCTTGATGAAAATTACATGGTCAAGCGGCACCGCCTTGAACGCGAGATGGCCATAGACCTTGGCAGGTTAAACGAGGATGAAAAAGCCACAACATTT
Source organism: Pseudomonadota bacterium (assembly GCA_039714115.1). Lineage (GTDB taxonomy): Bacteria > Pseudomonadota > Gammaproteobacteria > Beggiatoales > Beggiatoaceae > Thiomargarita. The sequence goes on from JBDLJY010000191.1 coordinate 4,342, forward strand.
GAGTTTTGGAACCAAGGTCAGGCGCAAAAAATGATTAACGCGCTGGGGCAAGCGGTGTTAAAGCCAATGCTGGCAATCGCGGTCGCTAGGCAATTTATTGAGACCAAACCCCAAAACAGCGCAGCCCAAGGGTTTTGGATTCAGTGGCTCATTAGGGCTGGGATTTTGGAGACGCTAAGTGTCAAATTTAATGAGGGTGTGTTTGAATGCACCTCAACACAATGGCTCTCGTATGAGGATTTGAAGGCTACGTGGTGGTGGCAGTGGGCTTTGGAGCATCGTGACGCTGTTAATGGTGCCGGTTTGGGGGCGCGAATTAAAGTGGGTGCGCTATCGGATAAGGTGATTATTGCTTGCATAAATGCTTGGCTGCGAGGTCTCGGGATTAGCTTGTCATCCAAACAAGTCGATCTCAATTGGTGTCAGAAAAATGACGGTTTTGTATCAACCCCTACTTGTAATATTTTAAAAGAACAAACGCAGGGGATGGGGCAAAATAAACGTCCTAAAATTAGGGTATATCAGGTCAATGCCAAAGCCACGCCCTTATTTGACGTGCTTTCCCGCCGGTTTGAGGCCAAAACTATGCCTTATACTAAAACTGCTTGGGATTATTTGGATGCCAAGGAGCAAGGAGGCATAGATGCTGACATAAAACCTCAACATCCAATATTGTCGCAAGCTGTTGAATCTGAAATAGATATGGCGCGACGGCTTGTGAAAAACGGCATTTTTGACTCGCTGCATATCAAGCAAAATGATGATGGGATTTATGAGTGTGACCCATAATTCATGTTTACATACAAGGACTTAGCTAGTACGTCTTGGTACCAATGGGCTAGTGAGCACAAAAACGTGGTTAATGAGGCTGATTTGGGGGCTAAAATCAGCGGTGAAGCCCCGTCAGATAAGGCTTTGGCGCGTTGGATTAGGGCTCTAGGGATTGGGTTATTATCCAAGAGAATTGAGGCATCGCAGCTTATTGATATTAAAGAAAAAAAAACAAACCCAGCGAAAACAAAGGGCGGATCCGCATACACACCTAAAGTGGATCACGTCAATAAAACCGCGAGACAAGATAAAAAAAGCCAAGGAAAACGGGAGCTTATAAGGGTGTATGTAGTCATCCAAAAATCTATGAAAAGGGTTAATGAGGTAATGGGTATTAAAGAACAGACCAAACCAGGCTATCAAGTTGAGCAACCCAAGTTAAGTGCATTGGCTCCAAGTTCACAATTGCCGGTAGATGTGCTACCGGCTTATGATGAGCCGCCTATTGAATTCTATGCTCAATACGTGCTGGATGATTTACCCGCGTTGGACGAGTGGGGACGGCCTACCGAACTTGCATCGACATCTAAAACTCCTAATGAAATTAGGGCAGATGAAGTTTTTGCAGAGATGAAATGGATGAATGAGGCCAAAGGTTGGTATCTAGCCGGTTTTGACCGAGATTTGGTAAACTAACTTTTTGAGGAGGTTGTTTGAACCGAAGTCAGTTTACAGGACTTCGGCAACACCTAGAATTGGGCGTTCCCAGCATTTTGCCAAAAGTTGCTATAGTCGTCTGACCTGTTCAAACCCTTGAATTCATTGGTAATCGCTCTCGCGCCCAATCCAGCCAAACCGACAACAGGTACTGTATGGCATTCATAATCCCAAATACCTCGCTACCTCTCTATGGCAAACGCCCCAATCATTGCCTACGACAGCTTAATCAAAAGTTAGTAAGCCATTGACTGCTGGTGCAAGATGCTGATTACAAAAGATAAAGTGTAGATGAAAAAAGGCGTAAGTGGTAAGGTATCTAAGGTGACAAAGGCTGATGGCACCATATAATCCCTTGAAGAATGACATCATAGCGAAATCGTGTGAGTTCATTATGATGGTCACCTCGTTTTAACTGAATTTGTACCTTGGTTAATTGGGGATATTTTTGGGTTAATGCCATGAAAAAAGTTGGGTCAATGACAAATTCTTGTTCTTGGGTGATGCGTTCTTGCACAAGTCGTTCTAATTCTAAGCGGGTGAGCGAATCAGACGCATGGTAAGCTTTAAGCAAAGACAAATTGCGAACATCACCAATAAAAAGGTGACCACCCGGTTTGATGACTTTGAATGCCTTATCTAATACGTCCAAGATGAGCATTTGGAGAACGGCATACTTTTTCTCAATCCACTTGGCTTGAAATGCTCTATAATGCTGTTGCAGAATACCGCCAATCCGAAAATAAAATAGTCTTATCAGTGGCACTAACCCACCTCTACCTATTCCAAAGCGATACGATTCAAGAATAGTAATGCTCTCTTTCTTTTCTATTACCGGCTGGATTTCCAATCAGTGTCTCTAACAAAAAAGCCGGTGTAATCCCTTCGGTATGCGCTAGAATGCTGTAAAAAATCAGTTTTTTCCGCAAATCCGTTGTACTCTCACTATATCAACAGCAAATTTATCGCATATCGTGTGTGGTGTAAAATTTTGACTGGTTTAGTCATTTTCAGATTTTTTATCCTTCTCAGGTTGAAAGTGCTTTGTTAGGCTGTTTTGCTTTAACAAGGGTGTCATTGCATTAGCTATCGCGAGAATGAGACCAGTCATATTTAAGATGACAGTCTGGGTAAGACCAAAACCAAATAAAAAAGCACCACTGACACTGATAACAGCAGGTACCAATATAATAGCAAAGGTTGTATTCATATTGGCATTAAAATTATTAGCCAGCTCGAATAACAAGTCTAAATGATTTAAACCGCCGTCCATTAAGATAATCTGCGCGGTATCAATGGCGATAGTGGAAGCACCCCCGAGGGAAACGGAAACCTGAGATTTTTTCATGGCAATTGAATCATTGATACCATCACCAATATAACAAATAAAATGCCCTTCTTGCTGTAATTGCTCAATGATAGCCGCCTTATCTTCTGGCAAGGTTTCGGCAAAATAGTGATCGATGCCAAGCGTTTTGGCTAGTTTTTGCGTTGGTATGTCATGATCGCCAGAGATAATATAGGTGGCTTTGATATTTTGGCGTTGTTTTAAACGGTTGATAACCGCCTTTGCTTCTGGTCGTACTGTGGGTAACAGTTCAATAGCCCCCGCGAGATGTTTATCGATGGCCACCATAACCAAACTATATCCTTCTTCATGACTGAGTTTTTGTTGCTCCCTAAAAGCTGGCGGAATCAAAATTTTTTCCACTTCCATAAACCGTTCACTGCCTAAATGAACGGTTTTTCCAGCAACGTTAACGGTTATCCCATAGCCCAATTTATATTCGCTATCTTCTATAGAAGGTATGCTTAATTGCCGATTTTCAGCCTCTTGCAGGATAGCCTTGGCTAGGGGATGTTTCTGTTTATGCTCGGCCGCTGCGGCATAAATCAAAATATCATCTTCGGTGTAATCTGAATGACAGTGAATAGTACCTATATGAGGCTGTTCCTCAGTCAAAGTACCGGTTTTATCAAACACAATGGTATCTACTTTGTTCAGCAATTCTAAAGAACGTCCGTCTTTAATTAAAATCCCTTGTTTAGAAGCCAAATTGAGATAGTTCATGATACCAATCGGCGCAATACCCATCATTTTATTTTTAGGATGGGCGTTAACCACAGCTAATGCGCCATTAAAACCTAATATCGGTAACGCGACACCCCCCGCTATTAGTGCTGGGTTCACTAACTGTTTGGAGAGTACATCAGCGCGTAGTTGTAGAGAGGATTTAAAATCAACCGTATTATTCAAGATGTGAGTGATTTTAGCGACAGTGCTATTTTCTCCCGTTTTTTCCGCTTTCACGTAAATTTTTCCAGATAAAACGACCGTTGAGGCAAATACCTCATCACCAGATTCTTTTTCTACCGGCTTTGCTTCGCCGGTTAAAATATGTTGATCAACACTTGCCATCCCTTCTACAATAGTACCATCTGCCGGGATCATTTCCCCAGTATGGACGACGACAATATCACCTTGTTGTAGTTCATTAAACGGTATGCTGATTTCAGCATTTTCAACCATAATCCAAACCAAATCAGGATGTTGTTCAAATGTGTTAATCAAGCTTTGTCTGGAATTTTGAGTCACTTGCATCGCAAGTCGTGCTGCTACCCCAAAGAATAAAACGATTAAGCTAGCCATAAAGAAACGTCCAAGAATAATACAGCCTGTCATGATAATGCTTACTAGCATTTCAGTACTTGTTTTGCCTTGTTTGATTAATTCGTAGCTTTTCTTATGGTATGATTTGTTTGCATAGATAACGAGAGGAATGCTAAACAAGCCTAATGGTCGGTATAACCAAGTGCCTATTGAAGACAGCGTCAGTGCTAACGAAGCACTTATAATCTCACGCTTATTTGTTTCTTCAAACGTGAGCTTTGCAGAATATTTTTGGTCATCTGACTCTTCAACAATTTGTGCAAATTGCTCCTCCTGTACACTTTTTATTTGATTTGTTGATATGTTTTTCCCTGTTTTTTCCGCGTTACTTTGCTTTTTAAAGCTTTTGAAGCCTGCATATAAAATGCTGCCTAAAGCTAATGTTTCGATAAGCATACCATTACCTCACTTTTCCACATTATGATTAAAATAACTGTCCAATTTTTCAGCTAAAAACTTGACAGTCGGTTCCTGTAGGAGGCTGTAATGATCACCGGGAAAGGTATAAGTTTCTATACCACCTGTCGTTAATTCGTTCCATTCTAAGTGTGCTTTTGAAGCGGTTATCTTAGAATCATTGGCACCAAACCAGATAAGTTGGCCAAGATAACGTTGGGGTTGATAACGAGTCATTGCTAAACGGTTGGCTTTAAAAACTTGCCACAAATGATGTTGTTGTTTTAGGGTAGCTGGTAAGTCATTCAGTTTTTTTGCCTGCTCCAAGGTAAGATTCAATTGTTGATAACTATTAGACTCACGTTGCTGGCGTTCTTCCAAGGTTAAAGGATTGCCAAAAATACCGCTTATATTACGGGTGAATAGCGTCATCAGTTGAGTCTCATCAATCTCTTTGGGAAAGTTGCTAGGCACATAACTGTCTATCAAAGCCAACAAGTTGATTTGATGACCTTGCTTCCGCAATTGTTGGGCCATTTCAAAAGCCACGACACCCCCTAAAGACCAACCGCCTAGTTGGTAGGGCCCTTGAGGTTGAATCGTCTGTAAGGCTTCAATATAGAGACGGGCCATGTCTTCAATGCGTGTTAAGGGTTCTCGTTCTCCATAGAGTCCGGCTGATTGTAATCCATAAAAGGGTTGTTCGGTACCCAGATGACGCGCTAAATTCATGTACCAAAACACGTTGCCGCCTATAGGATGAATGCAGAAGAAAGGTAAGCGGTTTTTATCACCATGCTGAAGGGTTACCAAAGGGGAAGTCAGTATTGATGGGGCTTGATGAGATTCAGCTAAGGACATTTTTTGGTATCCGAGCGATTCTGCCATTTCCCAAGTCACCTCTCCAAGGAAATCGGTAGTGTACGTGTTTTTCCAGCGATCTGCGGTTTGTGGTTCAATCTGTTTATGGGTATGAAATTTAGGATCCCCGACCATTTTTGAGACCTGATAAAGAGCATCAGTCATTCGTTGCTGTTTGTCTTGATAAGGTTGCAGCATATCAGGATGAAATGCTAATCCTAGAAAGTTGCATAAACTTTTTAAAACGCGACGAGGTTCGCGTACTAGCTCTTCAAATGTCACCCGATGCTGGCGTTCAGTGGGTATCTCTTGCAAAAAGTCCAGAATATTTTGTTGACTGATGAGCCAAGTTAATTCTCCTAATTCGCGTGCTGAAAAGTGGTGTTTAAATCGAAACCACAGTTGATCAAATTTGGCTTCTTCAAATGAGTGAATCATGCCATAAGGGTGTCGAAGTAGGTGGATATAACGTGCGTTTTCAAAATAGCTTTCAGCGCGTTTGAGCGTGTTTAATGCCAGTGCGTAAGAGGGCGTTTTATCAATTAAGGTTTTTTCACCACACCAAGTTTGTATCAGGTGGTAAAATTGTGACGTAGTTAAATTCTGGTTTTCATATTCAGCCATCAGGTTGGTGGCTTGTTCCATCGGGCAGCCTTTAAGTGCCATTATAGCTCTAATGGTGCCTTCCAACGCAAATTGATAAGGGCCTGAAAAAATGGCTTTTCTTTGTTGAAGGTTTTCAAAAGACAGCAATTCTAATTCTGGTGGCACAAATAAATCTGGATGTCCGGCTAACATTACTCTTAATAAAGTTGAACCCGAGCGGGGGGGAGATAAAATAAAAATGGCGGGTGGTAATCGTTCCGTTTCTCCTTTGACGTGCGAAAAACGGGTAGAAAAAAATGGACTTTCAGCGATTAATTGGCGTAGTTGGGACACTTTTGAGGAGTCTATTGGCGGATGGGAAGCCGATTGAATTGCTTCAATTTCGACTTCAGTGTGACACAGTTTTGATACTGCCTCCGCGTAATGTTCTTTGATATAGGTGGCAAAATCAGCAATAGTCGGTGCCTCAAACAGGGCTATTGGATAAATATGAGTCTGTAGCTGTTTTTGAAGGCGGTTAATAAAAACCATCCCATTAATGGAAGTACCTCCTAATTCAAAAAAATTATCATCCATACCGATTTGCTCGACTCCCAATATCGAATGCCAGAGTTCAACGAGAAGGTACTCTAATGCTGTCTGAGGTGCAACATAAGCTTTTTTTAAGGCTTCTCTCGTCAGAGTGGGGATAGGTAACGCACGGCGATCTATTTTACCACTCGGTGTCAGTGGCATCGCATCAATCTCTACCCAGAATGCGGGTACCATGTAATCCGGTAGCCTTTCTTTGAGGAAAGCGCGTAAAGCTTGCTTCTCTATCACTTGATCGCTTTGAGCGACGCAATAAGCCACTAAGTGCTTATCCCCTTCGGACAGTTCATGGGCAATCAGGGCACTTTCTTGCACAAAAGGATGACTAGACAGAACCGTTTCAATTTCACCAAGCTCAATTCTAAAGCCGCGAATCTTGACTTGGTTATCTTTGCGGCCTACGTATTCTATATTGCCGTCAGGAAGATAGCGAGCCAAATCGCCGGTTTTATAGAGAGGCATTTCCAAAGCTGAAGCTTTGGACTCCATTGAATGATTTGGAGTCCAAAGCTTTAGCTGAATGAATTTTTCGGCTGTTAATTCGGGGCGGTTGAGATAATTACGAGCCAAGCCCACACCGCCGATGTGAAGTTCACCAACCACGCCAACTGGTAACAGCTCAAGATGTTTGCCTAGAATAAAAAGCTTGGCATTAAAAATCGGTTTACCTATGGGTATTGCTCGCTCCAAAAACCGTTCAGGTTGCTCTAATAGGTATGCCGCGCAAACATCAGTACACTCGGTGGGGCCATAAGTGTTGACCACTTTCGCCTGACAAGCCGTCGATTGTAACCAAGGCCAAAGTCTGGTTAAGGAAATCGGTTCCCCTCCTAAAAATATATAACGCAATGAGGCTAATTTTTGGAAGGTGTTTTCTTCACTAGGTTCTATCAGTGGATAAAACGCACTGGGTGTGCAATTTAACCAAGTGATTTTTTGTGCCGCAATGATTTGGGTGATTTGACTCGGATCATAGTGTATGGACGCTGGCAAGAGGTGCAATTGCCCCCCGATAATAAGCGGAGCAAAAAATTTTTTCTGAGTCAGATCAAAACCTTCGCTCGAAATTACGAGGGCACTATCCGTTGCCGTCAGGTTAAAATCGGTCACAAACCACAAAACGAGATTGGTCAAACCACGATGATAAACCGCCACACCTTTAGGTTGACCCGTGGAACCCGAGGTATAAATCACATAAGCTAAATTATCTGGCGAAACGGAACGGACTGGATTTTCAGAAAAAAACGGTGACAATGTTTTTGCTTCAACGTCTAAACAAATTAGCTGCGCCTGAGTTGTTGGCAGTCTCTCTTTTAAGTTTTTTTGAGTCAACAACACAGGGACTTGGGAATCGGACAACATAAACGCTAAACGCTCCGCTGGATAAGCCGGATCAAGTGGCAAGTATGCGCCCCCTGCCTTGAGAATGCCTAATAGTCCAATTACCATTTCAATTGAACGCTCAACGCAAATGCCCACCAAAACTTCGGGTTTCACTCCCAAGGTTTGCAGATAGTGTGCGAGTTGATTAGCTTTGGTATTTAATGCTCGGTAAGTCAGTTGTTGCTTTTCAAATACGACAGCGATGGCATCTTGCGTTTTGGCAACTTGTTGGTTGTAAAAAGGCCGCTTGATATGCAGAACTGAGCGTTGGCTTGGGATGATTTTACCTTGGAATTGAGCAGCATAGTGGCGTATTAAAAGCGGCTCTGGTATTTCGCGGTATTTGTCTTGCCAGTAGTCTTTGGCTTTCACAAATTTTTTCGAGTCAAGGTAGGCTTGATCGTTTTGAATAAAATCTGGGTAAGCGTAATTTTTCGGTTCGGCAATTTGTCCGGTAGCCAGAGCGTTATAGGCTGCGGCAACC
>JBDLJY010000192.1:0-12815 GCA_039714115.1 Pseudomonadota bacterium
CCGCTCCGCTCCTTAAGCTCCACACAACTGATAAACACCGTCCAGCACAGATTTTTTATTTAAAAATCAATTATTTGTCCTTAACTTAATGGCATTGAGTTCAAAGCTGCCATCCGTAATGCCTACCATTGGGGCATCGTCATTGACGATGGTGATTGTCGCCGGTAAATAGGTAATCGCGCCGCCTGTGGGATTGAATAAGCTGACTTTAAAAGTTTCCTCGTTTTCAAAATAGGCATCATCGGTGATTGTCACAGTAAAGGATTTACGACTTGTGTCACCATCCGCCCAAGTCAATGTCCCGTTCGCGGGAATATAATCAAAATTGGCTTTAGCAGAGCCGTCAGAAGTCATATAATTCACAGACACCTCGCCTTCGCTGCCCAATGAACGTGCCACTTCAAAATTGACTAAGCCACTGTTTTCATCCACTCTATAATCCGTTTTAGAAAACTGAAAAGTGCCCGCATCACGCACCCTCAATTCAACATCATCAATCAAAAAATGAGTGCTAGTAGTATCACTGCCGAACACTTCTGAGTAAAAAACCACATTATGGAGGTTGCCATCCGCATAAACATCGACATCTAGGGATATTAATTGATAATCAGCATAATCAGCCGCTTGTGCTGCCGTGACAAAAGAATGTACGTTGCCATCAATGAGAACTAGCATAAAATCATTGTCGGTGCCGGCTTGCTGCATTTTCAGCCTGAAGTTTAAAGTATTTGCATTGAGGGGAATAAAAAAGCTTTGTCTCGCAAAAGTGGCTATCGGGCGCCTAATACCACCTAAGCTCAAAAAGCGATTGCCGCTGTGTGCCAATTTAGAATTGGACAGAATAGGACTTTGACGAATACTCATGGCGCCACTCCAGACGGGCTCTGGTGTTTCACCGGATTCAAAGCTACTATCCGTGATACCAATGCCATGCTCATTATCAGCAATGACTACAATCATCTCACTGTTTTCGCCTAGCGTTGCACCGTTGCTAGGATTAGATAAAACCACGCTAAAGCTTTCTTTTCCTTCAAAAACCCAGTCATCTAAAATTTGGACAATCAATTCCTTATTCTCCATATCGCCAGTGCCCCAAGTCAATGTACCTTGGGTGGCTATATAATCACTGCCCGCTTTTTGTAGCACTGCCATCTACAGTGGCATAGTCTATCGACACAACGCCTTTGCTGCCCTCCTGACGCGCTACTTCAATCGTGATTGACTTAGCATTTTCTTCAACTCCATGCCTTATATTAAAGACAAAAAAATCATCAATAAATGTCTGTTCGCTTACTCCCGTCACTTCTAGGCTGCCTGCGAAGTCATCATCCAAAATAGTTACGGTGGCTTGATGCCGTGTCGGCGTCTGCAAAGAAACTAAAAAGGCTTTTTCAAATATTTCGCTGTTATCCAGAATATTGACGACAAAGCTTTTATTACTGGTATCGCCATGTTCCCAAGTTAATGTGCCGCTGGTAGCGATATAATCATTGCCAGCCGTGGCGGTGCCATCAACAGTGGCATACTCTACCGATACCCGCCCATTGTCGCTACCAAGACGGCTTACTTCAATTGTCACCGCACCGCCCGTCTCATCAATTTTGTAACCTTTTGCCGCAAAATCAAAAGCAACGTTGGATTGATGCGCCATCTCCACAGCGGCAAGGGCATTAACACGCGGAAAAGTCAAGCCATCCGTGACAATCACGCCGCTATTTTCCATGATGATTTCTATTAAGTTTGGCGTTAGCGCGGGATTGGCTTGCAACATTAAAGCGGCAACGCCTGCCGCCATAGGTGTCGCGGCGGAAGTGCCGCTTTGGGTGATATATCCGCCGCCTATCAATGAAGAAGTGATGCCTACGCCGGGGGCTAGAATATCTACTAAATTATTGCTGTTACTAAAAGAAGCAATGTTATCAGAAAGAGTCGTCGCGCCAACCGCGATAGCCTCGTTAAGGCAAGCAGGCGCCGCAATCTCATTTTTTGAGCCCTCGTTACCCGCAGCGACAAAAATAGCAATACCCTTTGCGCGTAGTTGCTTAAAAATATCGGCATAGGCGGGATTTTCATCATCGCAAATATTAGAAAAAGCACCGCCGCCGAAACTGAGGCTAATGATGTGAACGGGTTGTGTGCTTAAATGCGCCCTTATCCAATCTAAACCTGCCAAAATGTCCGAATCTAAAGGGACACTAAAAACACTCAAATTGCTAAACACCTTAATGGCAACAATGCCAACATCGGGTGCCACGCCACGCGGAGAAGTGATAATCCCCGCAACGTGAGTGCCATGCCCTCCGCCAAAAATATCATCTTCAGCACTTTCACTTTCATTTGTGTCATTGGGTGGACATGAGGCTTGTGAAAAACAATGCTGCGCGACAATACTATCTGCCAAGTCTGGATGATCCGTATCAATACCCGTATCTAAGACGGCGACAGTGATACCTTTGCCAGTGTAAGGGCGTGCATGGACAGCATCAGCCTGAATATGAGGGATACTTTCAGCCAGACTCAACTTGCGTTGTTTATCTAGTTGAATAGAGGCAACTTGGGGATGATTTTGCAAAATAGCGAGAGCCTTGGCTGTGATAGTGCCAGCTAAGGCGGGTATGGTACAAAAAAATCTTGATAACTATTGACATGTTAATAATATGTGTGTATATTTGGATCATGAAAGCAAAAGACGTTTTAAAAACCATGGGGATTACACGCTCCCATTTATGCAGACTTGTCAAACAGGGTAAAATAGGCGTGACTAAACAACCTAACGGTCGCTACATTTACAATGCTCAGGATGTTTACAAATATGTTGGTAAGAAACGTCTTAATCTCCACACATTGTTTATGCGCGGGTATCTACCAGCAAACAAAAAGCAGACTTAGCACGCCAAATTGAAACGCACAATCTACTTTTTTTGTTTGGCTCAAGGCGTAAAAGTTGATCAGGTTTTTTCTGATGTTGCAAGCGGTATCAACTTTGAAAAACGAAAACAATTTTTTTCCCTACTTGATTTAGTACTTGATGGCCAGGTTGAAAAAGTTTTCATAAGCTACAAGGATCGCCTAAGTCGAGTAGGATTTAGCTTATTTAAACACCTATTTCTAAAATTGGGCGTTCCGCCACTTCGTTTGGAACAGAAATTATTGTAGCCAACGGCCATTCTAACGAAAAATTAGCGAAGAAATAATGAATGAGATCATCACGCTAATCCATTGTTTTTCTATGAAACATTATTCAAAACGGCGCGTCAAACGCGCAATCGAGGTGCTAAATGCGAGCACTGAAAACTAAGATTAAGGGCTTGAAAAAACCCCAATTTGAACGACTAAAAGAGCTGACCAATCATGCCAAAAACCTCTACAACCAAACGTTGTGGACGCTGCTAGAGGCTTTTGAGGCGACTGGGAAATACTTTTCTTATCTTCAAATGGATAAGGCGATGAAAAAAGTTGAAAACCTTGAAGGTAAAATCAACTACAAATTGCTAAAATCCAAAGTCGCTCAACAAACCTTGCGCCGACTTGATAAGAACTTTTTGGGTTTCTTCCGGGCGAGTCAAGATTTCAAAAACAATCCGGGTAAATACAAAGGGCAACCAAGACCACCTCGGTTTAAACAGAAACAATTTGATAATTTGATCTTTAACTACCAAGCTTTCAAAATCAAATACACTATGGACGTGGTTGATCAAGAAAATTTTGAGATAAAGTCGTTCATTTTACCAAGTGGTCAAATCATTAAGTCCGTAAAAGTCCTTGAACGATCCGGTGTTGTTATTTTAGAAAAAGGTTTGGAAATTGAATTACCTAACCAATTAGTAGGCAAAGCTATCAAACAGGTTGAGGTGATTCCCAAATACAGGTCTTTTCATGCCGTTTTTGTTTACGATGATGACATCAGCGAAATTTATCAAATAGTTGAGCCTTTTAAGACGGTGGAACAAGTTGAATTAGGTAAGCTCGACGCATCAGGTGAATTTAGTTCCAAAATCGTGAAACTTCATAACCAGGTTATGTCTATTGACCTGGGCCTGAATAACCTAGCTACCTGCATTACCAATGGTGTTATTGAGCCTTTCATTATTGATGGTAGGAGACTGAAGTCAGTCAATGCCTATTACAACAAGAGAAAGGCAAAAATGCAATCTAAACTATCTAAAAGGGGGAAAAAATGGTCGCGTAAGCTTCAAAGCCTTACCAATTGGCGTAATGCCGCAGTGAATGACTATATGCATAGAGCGACCTCTTATGTTGTCAAAACGTGTGTAAAACATGGCATATCTCAGGTGGTTGTCGGCGATGTTGCTAAATCGCTGAATGGGATCAACTTAGGCAAAAAAACCAACCAAAATTTTGTCAATTTAGCTTTAGGCCAATTTGTGGATAAACTAGGCTACAAACTTGGGTCACACGGTATCGAGCTGGTGGTGACAGACGAAAGCTATACAAGCAAAGCTAGTTTTGTAGATGGTGATAAAATGCCCAAACGATACAACCCAAAAGCCAAACAAAAACGCACATTTAGTGGTAAACGTGTCAAACGTGGTTTGTATAAATCCAGTAATGGGACGTTTCTTAACGCTGATGCCAATGGTGCATACAACATTCTGCGAAAAATTGACTCTGATTTTTCCTTTTCTCAACTGGCAAAAAAGGTAGGTGCAAGGGTCAAAGAGTGGCTTCACCCAACCAAACGAGTTCGTTTTTGGTTAAAAAAGAAGAAAGAGACTGAACCAAAAAGTAACCCTAAGCTCCGGCGAGGGGATAAAGGGCTGATTCTCCCTAGTTCACAATGTTTAAATGTACACATTTTATGTATACATGTATATAATTGTCAATAAAATTGTTATCTGTAGCTATATTGGCGCTTTAATTTGAAGTGATTAGCCGATTTAAAATAATTGGCTGATAATACAGATGCTTGTGCCTGCGCGACTAATTCCCGCTGCTGTTTATCTGATAATGCGCTTCTGGCACTCACGGGAACATGCAATGTCACTATCACTTGAGCTTGATTTGTTACCTTAAGTTGAGTAAGGAGATTAGTCTCAACAGTGGCAGCCTGTAATGGGAGTACGATAAAAAAATAGAGGAAGATGCGATTAAAGTTTTTCATACATAATGTTGGCGATAAAAAGTAACAAGGAACCGTCATAAATTATGAATGACGGGTTTTGAAAAAAACCTTGTCCTTTTTATCATACATTCAAACGAACTGGCAAGAACTATTTGTTCCACAATCTAAAAATCCTATTTCTTTAAGAAATAGGATTTTTTAAATAATAGGATTTTTTGGAGCGCCCCTGTCGTGAAAAATCCTATTTATTCAATGGATAAGCATAAATTTTTGCAAGTTTCTATATTATCAATCATGAATATATACTCTTTCTCAACTCATTCGGGTTAATAACAGTGTTGATAAATCTATTACTATCTTATAGTCTATGATATTATCTGATATTGGCTCAGCCGACAAGGGGGTTGTATTTTTGATTGTGGTTTGAGATAATGGCGAGTCAAAAGTTGACAGCTAAATTATTAACAAAATTATGAGTAAAAAAACCAGAGAGAAATCGGGTACGACTTGCGAAGGCATCTATACTTATCAAACTCGTCTAGGAAAATTGCCAGAAGCACAAATAGCAGCGTTAAATGATTGCGCTGACTTGCTCTCGCAGGTCGAGCGTAAACTCTTTGCACAAATGCAGAAGGTGGACTCATTATCGGGAAAGGTTTTTAATCAGATTAAATCTTTTTTCTTATCCTTTTTTGGAATTTTAGCCAGGCATTTTAATTCTATTAATTTTACTTTGAAAGGCAAGGTTTCATCCTCAGATCTAATCTTGATCGTTATATCAAAGAGAACCAAGAACGAGTTGATAAAGCGATAAAAACGATTGAAAAACTGTCTAAAAAAGAGGTAGAACCTAGTCAGCGTCAAAAACACCTGAAGAAAATACATCAAAAGAAACGTCGTTTGGCGCGTTTAGAGAAGCGTTTGGAGCAATTAAAATTAGATAAGGCAAATGGGAAGGTACGAATCTGCTTCGGCTCAAGAAAGTTATTTAATGCACAATTTGATTTGAAAGCTAATGGCTACGACAACTTTGAGCAATGGAAGTCCGATTGGCAAAAAGAACAGGGATTTCTTACACGTAGTAATCAGTTTATTCTAGTCGGTTCAAAAGATGAAACGGCTGGAAACCAACTTTGTGTAGCCCAACGAACCAAAGATGGCACTTTGACTTTACGAGTACGGATGCCAGATGCATTGGTACCCAAACATGGAAAATATGTTTCCATTCCTGGTGTGAAATTTGAATACGGGCATGATATTATTGAAGCGGCCTTGGACGAGAATGAAACACGTCGTTTTCTGAAAAAAATAAAAAATGCTCAGAGCAAACATTATGGTCAAGCCATAACTTACAGATTTTTACGTGATGATAAAGGTTGGCGTGTATTCGTAAGTACTGCTAAATCAGAAGTTCCCATTAAAACTTTAAAACATATCGGTACAATTGGTATAGATTTAAACGCTAATCATGTCGCTTTAGTCGAAACCGATAGATTCGGTAATCCGATTGAAACTCAAACACTTCCATTAAACACTTATGGAAAGTCAAAAGGTCAGACAGAAGCGCTCATTGGTGAAGCAGTCAAAGTGATTGTTGAACGTTCTGAAAAGACTCTAAAACCGATTGTTATTGAGGATTTAGATTTTTCACAGAAAAAGAGCCTATTAAGGGAAAATAGTTCAAATCGTCATGCTAGGATGTTAAGTTCTTTTGTCTACAGCAAGTTCCGATCATTTTTAGAATCAAGAGCATATCGGCATGGAATAAGAGTGTATAAAATAAATCCAGCGTTTACTTCTGTAATCGGAAGAGTTAAATATGCTACTCAATATGGATTGACTGTTCATCATGCTGCTGCGTTGGTTATAGCAGTACTGCTCGGCTAACGTGATCTTATACGATATTTTATATTGTATCAATAGATAGTATAATATTTTTAGGAGCGGTATATTTAAAGTCACCACCAAAATATCCATTTTTTAAGACGGGAGGAAATCCGGAGTCCAAAATTTATTTTGGACGAGTCCAAACCGAAATGATTGAAATCGATCTCCGTTGTGGCGTGAGCAAGCACGATGCCGAAACGGGAAAGGCTCTTGATAAGTGGTTTCCAAATCATTTTTTAAACAATTTCCTCACCAGCACATTGACATCAACTGATACGTTCATTACTGCGTCATTCACAATTAAGTTATTAACACATGTCAACAGCCATCATTTTTAGAAACGGGATAAGTTCCCTACTCAACAGCAGCGTTATCAACATTCTCGCCCACCCTTGAACAGTGCAAAAAATTAGCCAAATGTCAACTATTTCAAGCCGATAATGTCGATTTTTCCGAAGATGAACTCGCCAGCTTTGTCACACAAACGGGGACTTTTGCCATCACCGATTTGGTTTTGGCGCAAGTTTCAATCCCTTTAGATGAGCCGGTGCGTGATTTTCTCAGCTATAATGAATTGCTTGGACAATCCATTTTATTCTTTTTGCATGAAAATTTACGCAATGATAACCGATTGGCTCGGACTTTAGAGGCTTTACAGCGTGAAGGTTTAGTCGTCGATGTGCGCGAAACGAAGTAACGGAGCTTGCGACGTTCAATTAAGTCTTTGGTGCAATCCACCAAGGCTTTGCAGTTAGCGCATAGTAAGGGGATTTTCCATCTGGATTTAAAACCGGCGAATCTGTTGTTATCGCCAACTCCTAAAGAATTGTTAAAACAAGTTCGTAGGTTGGACTGACGATAGGAAGCGAGCGTAGCTTGGGTTAAGTATAGATATTGTAGATATTATAGGGTGGGTAGAGCGGAGCGAAACCCACCAGATTTGCAAACAACCATAACCAAAACTTTTTATACTATAAACCAATAGTATACTCCGTCCAAAAAACTTACTGACAAGTCAAAGCCACTGGGAAAATATGGACTGTTCACATTTTTATGTGAACATGTTAGGCGGTTGCAGTAAAATACCCATTTTTAACTACAAGGATTTTGACGGAGTATAATATAAGTTTAAACCGGCAAAAGGAAAATTTTATGAACGTGGTTATTCCAGAAGAAATCCTACTATCAGCGCGTATGTCTGAAAAAGAGTTAAAACAATAAATTGCAGTTATGCTCTTTGAAAAAGACAAACTTACCCTTGGGCAAGCTGCACGGTTAGCTTGCACAAATCGACTGCTATTTCAACATCTCTTGGCAAGCCGTGCGATTCCTGTCCATTATGATGTCGCACAATTTGAACATGATCTATCAACAATTCATAAATTGGAAAGAGCATGATAATTGTTAGCAACACATCGCCAATCATCAATCTTGCCAACGTGGATCAACTTCAATTGTTAAACCAGCTTTATGGTGACATTGCCATTCCGCAAGCTGTTTTCCATGAAATTAGTGTCATTGGTGCTGATCAACCAGGAGCAAAAGAAGTAGAAACCTTGTCTTGGTTTTCCACCAGTGCAGAACATCACAATGGTCAATTCTTTGCGTTCAGAACTGGATGCAGGCGAAGCCGAAGCGATTGCTTTAGCCGTGGAAATCAAAGCTGATTTGTTACTCATGGATGAAAGGCGCGGATACATGAAAGCGCAACAACTGAATGTCGAGTGTTACAGCATTTTGGGTATGCTAATTAAAGCTAAACATCAAGGACTAATTACCACCGTCAAGCCCATACTTGATGACTTAATTGCCATCGCAGGCTTTTGGGTGAATGATGTACTCTATCATCGTATTTTGCAAACAGTCGGTGAAGACAATTAGCGAGCGTAGCCTCAATGCCATTAAGTTAAGACAAACCTGACAGGTGTCAAAAACCTGTAAGGTTAATTTTTCCTTTAATTTACAACGACCTGCCAGGTTTTGGATACCTGGCAAGTCTGAATTTTAGGGGTTTATCATACTGGCATTGGAGCGTAGCCTGGGTTGAGCATGTTGTCAAAAGCCTACGTAAGGCAGAGGTATAGCGCGTTGAAGGTAGGCAGCTAGGTAGTGCAAGGTTAAGATTAAACTATTTGAACTCTAGTAGTGGAGTGATGCTACGACGGCATGAAATATACTTGAGACATGCTTCTTGTGTATCAATCGTTCAGTGGCCCAGAACAATTGAAGTCACTACACAAGTCCACTGACAATGAGTCAGTTAAACGTGTAGATATTACCCTACATTTAACCCGGAATGATATCCATGCTACGCGACAATGCCAGTATGATAAACCCCTAAAATTCAGACCTGCCAGGTATCCAAAACCTGGCAGGTCGTTGTAAATTCAATGAAAAATTAACCTGACAGGTTTTTGACACCTGTCAGGTTTGTCTTAACTTAATGGCATTGATGCTACGCGAGCAATGCGGCAATAACGGTAACAAGTCCATTTTCAATCTTGGATTCAATGCGCTTAAACCCAACATTTGAAAACAGCTCATCCACCCAATGGTTGGATAAACGGAGTTTTCTATATAGTCATCCAGATAAGTTATCGTTCAGAGGTTTTGTTTCGGGAATGGAGCGGAGCGGATTTCCCGAAACAACGAAAAAACTCTTTTAAAACTAGGACAAAACTTTTCTGGACAACTATATAAACTTTTATGGTAATATGTAACCTGGCCCACCAGATTTGCAAACAACCATAACAAAAACTTTTTATACTATAAACAAATACTATAGTCCGTTCACCAACATCTAAGGATTAAAGTCTTATGTTACATAAAATTAACAAACTGCTCGTAGCTAATCGTGGTGAAATTGCTATTCGGGTTTTGCGAGCCGCATCAGAATTAAATATTGATACTGTCGCTATTTATACCTATGAAGATCGCTTTTCTCCGCACCGCTATAAAGCGGATGAAGCTTATCAAATTGGTCCAGATCAGGAGCCACTCAAACCTTATCTTGATATTGAGGCCATTATAAAAACGGCCCTCAAACGTAAAGTTGATGCAATTCATCCCGGTTATGGTTTTTTATCGGAAAACGTTGAATTTGCCAGCCGTTGTCAGCAAAAAGGTATTATCTTTATTGGCCCCAAACCTGAAGCCATGCGGCAACTAGGTGATAAGGTTATCGCCAAACAAAATGCCGTGGCGGCTGGCTTGCCAATTATTGAAAACAGTCGCGAGCCACTTGAGTCGGTAGCGATTGCTCACCGAGAAGCCAACCGAATTGGTTACCCGCTCATGCTGAAAGCGGCTTCCGGTGGTGGCGGGCGTGGTATGAGAGTTTTGCATAATGCTGCTGAATTGGAACAAGCCTTTAATGAAGCGCGAAATGAAGCCGCTAAAGCTTTTGGCGATGACACGGTATTTTTCGAAAAATATCTTGATTCTCCCAAGCATATTGAAGTGCAGATTTTAGGTGATAATCATGGCAACCTCATCCATTTATATGAGCGTGACTGTTCAGTCCAAAGACGTTTTCAAAAAGTGGTAGAAGTTGCGCCGAGTAGCGGGCTTGCTAAAGAGACACGGGACAAGCTTTATGAATATGCCCTGGCTATTACCCGCCATGTCGGTTATAGCAATGCCGGCACCGTAGAATTCCTTGTTGATAGTGAGGAAAATATCTACTTCATTGAAGTCAATCCTCGTATTCAAGTTGAACATACAGTGACAGAAGAAATTACTGGGATTGATATTGTTCGTAGTCAAATTCATATTGCTGAAGGCTCCAAATTAGCCGATCCGGAAATCGACATTCCTTCACAAGACGATGTGAGTTGTAACGGTTATGCGATTCAATGTCGTATTACGACTGAAGACCCTGAAAATGGGTTTACCCCAGATTATGGGACGATTGTTGCGTATCGAAGTGCCGGTGGTTTTGGTATTCGATTAGATGTTGGTGCCGCCTACTCGGGGGCTAAAGTTTCACCTTTTTTTGATTCCATGTTGGTTAAGGTTTCTTCATGGGGGCGTACCTTAGAAGGCGCGATTCAACGAATTGATAGAGCTTTGCGAGAATTCCGTATCCGGGGAGTTAAAACCAATGTTGGTTTTCTGGAAAAGGTACTGGAACATCCTAACTTTTTATCCGGAAAAGCGACCGTCACATTTATTGATGCTCATCCTGAATTGTTTCAGATTGCCCGCCGTTATGATCGGGCGACTAAGGTTTTACGTTATTTAGCCGAAGTGATTGTCAATGGGAATCCTGATGTCAGAGATTCCAAAATGCCGATGACATTTAGAACCCCCCAGGTTCCAAAATTTGAAAAAGGCGCTGATTATCCGCAAGGCACGAAAAATCTCTTGGATCAAATGGGACCCGTAGAATTTTCCAAATGGAT
Organism: Pseudomonadota bacterium; assembly: GCA_039714115.1. Classification (GTDB taxonomy): domain Bacteria; phylum Pseudomonadota; class Gammaproteobacteria; order Beggiatoales; family Beggiatoaceae; genus Thiomargarita. The sequence continues at coordinate 11,374 of JBDLJY010000192.1, forward strand.
CAAAGCGCAACCGAATATTTTTTATACTGATACCACCTTGAGAGATGCCCATCAATCCTTATTGGCGACTCGTGTACGTACCCGAGATATGATGGCAGTGGCAAAAGGATTCGCCAAAAATCATCCCTCTGTTTTTTCCTTAGAAATGTGGGGTGGCGCGACATTTGACGTTGCCATGCGCTTCTTACATGAATGCCCATGGGAACGTCTGCAAAAAATACGCAAGGCTTGTCCTAATATTCTGCTACAAATGTTATTCAGGGGATCCAATGCCGTTGGTTATAAAGCTTACCCGGATAATTTGATCGAAGAGTTTATTATTAAAGCTTGGGAAAATGGTATTGATGTGTTCCGCATTTTTGATTCCCTAAATTGGATAGAAGGCATGAAAAAATCTATCCAAGTGGTGCGGGAACAAACAGGTGGGATTGCTGAAGCCACGATTTGCTACACGGGTGACGTTTTGAGCCAAGAAGTTGGCTATAAATACAATCTGCAATATTATCTGGATTTGGCCCGTCAACTAGAAGATCAAGGTGCTCATATTCTGGCTATCAAAGACATGGCCGGTTTGCTAAAGCCGTATGCTGCTGAAGTGCTGATTCCGGCATTGAGAGAAACGGTAGATATTCCTATCCATTTGCACACCCATGATACTTCATCCATTCAAGCCGCCACCCTAGTGAAAGCCATTGAAGCTGAAGTTGATATTATCGATGTTTGTTTAAGCTCTATGTCGGGATTAACCTCTCAACCTAATTTCAACTCCATGGTTGCCGTCATGCAAGGGCATAAACGCGAACAACCGATGAATCTTGAGTCACTTAACCAATATGCCAATTATTGGGAAGATGTGCGGGAATATTATCATGTGTTTGAATCCGGATTAAAAGCCGGCACAGCAGAAGTCTATAATCATGAAATCCCGGGTGGCCAATATTCCAATCTACGTCCCCAAGCGATTGCCTTAGGACTGGAACACAAATTTGAGGAGATCAAACAATACTACGCCATTGTCAACCGTATGTTTGGTGACATTATTAAGGTCACTCCCTCATCAAAAGTGGTTGGAGACATGGCTTTGTTCATGGTTTCTAATGACTTGACTGAAGAGGATGTTATGAAGCGAGGCCAAACCTTAGCTTTTCCAGATTCGGTCATTGACCTTTTCAAAGGTAATTTGGGACAACCTCAAGGCGGCTTCCCAGCCCAGTTGAGCCAAATTATCCTGAAGGATGATAAGCCCTTCACGGACTCACCCAATAGTCATTTGCAACCCATTGATATTCCATCTGCTTTTGCAGAATTCCAACAAGAATTTGATGATGATCAGAACTTTCTGGATTTCTTATCCTTCATGATGTATCCAGATGTGTATCGCGATTTCCATCAACATAGGCAACTCTATGGCGAGATCACTTATCTACCTTCACCTGCTTTTT
>JBDLJY010000193.1:0-12775 GCA_039714115.1 Pseudomonadota bacterium
TCAAAAGTTGAAAAAACAATTGCATGGCTTCAAGCACATTCGATTTTCCAATATTATTTTCGCCATGAATGACACAAATTGCTCCCATTTCTTCAAGGAGAATTTTTTGGCGGAAATTCTTAAATCCTTTAACTGAAAACTGTTTTAAGTGCATTTTTGGGTAGTCCTAAAATATGAAAATCAAAGCATTGACTTAGGAGTGCAAGGCGTACCTTGCACACTTAAAATTTAACAAACTAATCCCTGATGTTCAACCGGCTTAACATCCCAAATTTCTGCCGCATATTCTCTAATCGTCCTGTCTGATGAAAATTTGCCCATGTTAGCAACATTGAGAATCGCTTGGCGCGTCCACTCCTCAGGTTGTTGATACAATTCATCAACGCGCTTTTGGCAAAGCATATAATCCGCATAATCCGCCAACACCATAAAATAATCATTGCTGTGCGTCAGAGCATCAACGATGGGCTGGAAAAGTGAGGGCTCTTCTGGCGAAAAATATCCCGAACTGAGCATATCCAAAACTTGTTTAAGCTCTGAATTACGATGATAATAATCCCAAGCGTTGTAACCGCGTTGTTTCAAATCAGTGACACCCTGGGCGCTTAAGCCAAAGATAAAGATATTCTCCTTGCCCACCTCTTCACGAATTTCAATATTCGCTCCATCTAAGGTGCCAATGGTTAAAGCCCCATTGAGCGCGAGTTTCATATTGCCAGTGCCAGAGGCTTCCATGCCAGCCGTGGAGATTTGTTCCGACAAATCGGCGGCTGGAATAATCCGCATCGCATTAGAAACGTTATAATTGGGAATAAAAACCACTTTTAAGCGATCACCAATCACGGGATCGTGGTTGATAATATCGGCAACGCTGTTGATCAGTTTAATAATAAGTTTAGCTATCGTATAGCCGGGTGCCGCTTTGCCAGCAAAAATTACCGTGCGCGGGACAAGCTCAATGTTAGGATTGGCACGGATATGATTATAACGGGTGATGACGTGCAACAGGTTGAGCAATTGCCGTTTGTATTCGTGAAAACGCTTAACTTGCACATCAAACATGGAATGGACATTGATTTCAAGCCCCAATTGTTTCTTGATAAAGGCGGCGAGCTTGAATTTATTATTCTGTTTGATCTCCCGAAACTCGGAACTGAATTTTTGATCGTCTGCCAGCGGTATCAGTTTTTTTAGATGCGACAGTTCTGTTACCCAGTCTTGACCGATAGACTGAGTTATCAGTTGCGCCAATGGCCTATTCGCTTGATGGATCCAAGCACGCGGCGTTATACCATTGGTTTTATTGATAATCCGTCCGGGGTAGAAGCGATCAAAATCGGCAAAGAGGGTGGATTTCATTAATTGAGTGTGCAACTGTGCAACGCCGTTGACTTTATGACTGCCCACGACGGCAAGATGGCCCATGCGAACATGTTTTTCACCCTCTTCTCCAATGAGGGACATACGTCGTAGCGCGTCCATATCCCCCGGAAAGTGGTAGCTCACTTCTTTGAGAAAGTGATGGTTGATTTCATAAATAATCAGCAGATGGCGCGGCAACAATTTTTCAAGTAACGAGACTGGCCAGGTTTCCAAAGCTTCCGGCAATAGGGTATGATTAGTATAGGCAAAGATACGCACCGTTATATCCCACGCCTCTTCCCAAGACAAGTGAAAGTGATCTAACAAAAATCGCAGCAATTCAGGAATAGCCAACGCGGGATGGGTATCGTTGAGTTGAATCGCAATTTTATCCGGCAATCCCCGAATGTCGTCGTGTTTAGCTAGGTAGCGGCGGATAATATCCTGTAGGGAGGCGGAGACAAAAAAATACTCCTGACGTAAGCGCAATTCGCGCCCCATCTGATGGGTGTCCTCAGGATATAAAACCTTGGAAATATTTTCTGAATGGTTTTTGTCTTCTACCGCTTTAATATAGTCACCTTCATTGAAATATTGCAAATCAAAGTCGCGTGAGGCTTTTGCTGTCCATAGGCGCAGATTATTGGTCGAAGGCGTGGCATAGCCGGGAATGGGGGTATCATAAGCCATTGCCATGACTTCTTCGGTATCCTTCCAGTCATAACCCTTGCGCCCTTGCTCATCTTGATATTCTACCACTTGTCCACCAAAATGAACGGGATACAAGACTTCTGGTCTTGAAAATTCCCAAGGGTTGGAATAGCGCAACCAGTTGTCGGGATGTTCAACCTGATAACCATTATCAAATTGTTGCTCAAAAATGCCGTATTCATAACGAATACCATAACCATAACCGGGCAAATTCAAGCTTGCCATCGAATCAAGGAAACAGGCGGCTAAACGTCCTAAACCGCCATTCCCTAGCGCGGGCTCCGGTTCGATTTCAGCAAGCTCATCTAGGGAAATGCCTAATTGTTCGAGTGCCAGGTTGCATTCTTCATAAATGCCCAGATTCAGCATACTTTTGATCAGGGAACGTCCCATCAAAAATTCTAAGGATAAGTAATAAACCCGCTTGGTATCTTGTTGATAATATTTGTGCGTGCTTGCCATCCAGTGTTCCGTCATGCACTTTCTTAGGGTATATGCAATGGCGTTAAACCAGTCCATGTCGGTTGCAGTTTCTGGGGTTTTAGCGATGATAATACGCAAGTTGTTCAGTATGTTCTGCTTGATGGTGTTGACATCTAAATTTTCCATGGAATTATGCACCTTTTGATGTGTAAGCGTTTCAGTCATGGGAGACCAATACCCATGACGTTGTAAATTATACTAAAAATTAACCAGCTTGGTATTAGTGCCGTCGCCTTGCCGGCACGATATGGCATTGACCTTGCACCGACGTTAATTTGCGTTGGCTTGTATCTCTATCACATCTTCTTCAGATTGAATCAATTGAATCTCGCCAGTACCGTTGACAGCATCTTCATCAACAATACAACGTACCACTTCTTGACGTGACGGAAGCTCAAACATGCAACGACGCAAGATTTGTTCTTGTATGCTCCGCAAACCGCGTGCGCCAGTGCCGCGTTTTAAAGCTTTAGCGGCAATTGCGGTTAAGGCTTCGGGTGTAAATTCAAGTTCAACGTTTTCGTAAGAAAATAGTTTTTGGTATTGACGAACTAAGGCATTGCGCGGCTCCGTCAGAATTCTAACTAGCGCGGCTTCATCTAATGTCTCCAATACGGCAATGATGGGAAAGCGTCCAATAAATTCAGGGATTAAACCAAAACGACGTAAATCGTCGGGCTGCGTTTCTGCCAATAGACGCTCCGCGCTGAGTTTCTGCGTTTCCAGCAGCGGTGCCTGAAATCCAATCTCCGACTGCCCTGGCATGACGCGCTTAGTCACCTGCTCTTCAAGACCCGTAAATGCGCCGCCGACAATAAACAAAATGTTGCTAGTATCCATCATGACAGTGTTGCTTTCGCGCTTCCGCCCTTTTTGTAGCAGCTTGACGGTTGTGCCTTCGACTAATTTGAGTAGGGCTTGTTGTACACCTTCACCAGAGACATCCCGCGATACCGTCGCGCTTTCTGAAACTCGCGCCAGTTTGTCTATTTCGTCAATATAAATAATGCCCCATTCTGCTCGTCCAATATTGCCCTGAGCTACATCCAGTAGGCGCACCAAAATACTTTCTACGTCGTCACCAACATAGCCAGCTTGGGTTAAGGTGGTCGCATCAGCAATGGCAAATGGTACGCCAACAATTTTTGCTAAGGTACTGGCAAGTAAGGTTTTTCCTGTACCAGAGGGGCCTATCATCAGCACATTGGATTTACTGATTTCTATCTGGTCATCCTTGTCAGCAGAACGCTCGTGGTATAGGCGTTTGTAATGGTTATGAACGGCGACGCTAAGAATTTCTTTAGCGAAGTCTTGACCGATCACATAATTATCTAACCATGCTTTCATGGCGGAGGGGGTGGGTAAGTTGTTATGCCAATCTTTGGTGGCAGCGGCGCGTTGACGCGCCCAATTGGCGACAACTTTATTAGCGAGATTGACACAACTTTCGCAAATATATCCCTCCGTCCCAGCAATTAGCGGACTGTTAGTGGAGGCTTTGATACCACAAAAAGAACAATGGGCTTGCTTATTCATAAATAGTTGTCCATAAATAACTTGCTCATTTGACAGATGGTCAAAAAGAATATTCATAACCATCTGACCTTTGGATTAATTGGAAGTATTTACCTGAAAGTCCTGAAACTTTCCCAGCTTGAGTAGAAATATCAAAATTGAACGTCGCAAAAGTTCTCTACGAGACTACTTCGTTTCCGGTTGCTCTAACGATGACACGACCAATGTATGTGCCTACCTTTTTACCTTTAGTGACGACAGCTTTAACAATGTCGCCCGTTTGAAACCCCTTGACCCGCTTTTGCTTTTTAGGGCTCGTTCTCGGAAAACCGTATTGATTCATACGGCACTTTTGCCTTGAACCCCGTCCCTTAGCTCAATGCCATTAAGTTAAGCCTATGTAGGGTGGATTAAGCGGTAGCGTATCCACCAAAATTCTCTAAATAATCAGGTGGATACGCTCTCGCTTAATCCACCCTACATGTATGGTTTTTGGCTTAACTTAATGGCATTGCCGCAGGGTATCGGACTGGAGAAGTATCACAAGAGTGCCTATATTTTCGCTCCTAACGGAGTTCCGAAGAACTAAAGCGGGTAACTTTAAAATAACTTCAAATGGGCAAGTTATTTATGGACAGCTACAAATAGGATTCCGATGCCAAAAAAATAACCATCCGGAGTGCAAGGCGTACCAGTTATCATGGTAATAATGCCACCCCTGTCAGTCCTGTGGTTTCTGGTAAGCCACACATAATATTCATATTTTGAATAGCCTGCCCGGCGGCACCTTTAACCAGATTATCAATGACCGATAATATCACAATGGTATTATGGGGCCGATGTACTGCTAACTGGCACATATTCACGCCGCGCACATTGCGCGTTTCGGGATGAGATTTGGGCGGTAAAACATCGACAAAGGGTTCATTTTGATAACGCTCTACAAATAAGGCTTGTATCTCTTCTAAACTGATGTCGCGCACCGTGGTGGCGTACAAAGTTGCCTCAATGCCACGTATCATCGGCACTAAATGGGGCACAAAGGTTAAATCCACCGGTTTTTCCGTATATGCATTTAAACCTTGACAAATTTCCGGCCAATGGCGGTGTCCTGAGACATTGTAGGCTTTGAAACTTTCTCCCGCTTCAGCCATCAAAGTGGGCACACTGGCTTTACGACCCGCTCCACTGACACCCGATTTGGCATCCGCTATCAAGTGCTGTGGATCAATGATACCGGCTTCTAATAATGGTAAAAATCCCAATTGCACTGCCGTTGGATAACAGCCGGGATTGGCAACTAAACGCGCTTTGGCAATCTCTGCCCGATTGACTTCGGGCAAGCCATATACCGCTTCTTCAAGCAACTGGGGACATGCATGTTCCATACCATACCACTGTTGCCAGACAGCGATATCTTTAATGCGAAAATCTGCGGCTAAATCAATAACTTTTATACCCGCATTGAGCAAATCGGGTACGCTTTGCATAGCGGTGCCATTGGGGGTGGCAAAAAATACGAGTTCACAGTTAGCGAAATTTTCTTGTGCTGGTTCTGTAAATGCTAAATCGAAGTGTCCCCGCAAATTGGGGAATAAATCGGCCACGGGTGTCCCGGCTTTGGCACGAGACGTGACCATTTGCACTTGCACTTGTGGATGCTGTGCCAATAGACGCAATAATTCGACACCTGTGTAACCAGTGCCGCCTACGATTCCTACTTTTATCATGGGTTTTTTTGTTGCAAGGTACGCCTTGCACTCCGGATAACTCATTTAGGGTGGATCGCATCGCGATCCACCCTACAATTTTTATGGACTTAAGAGGCTTACTTAATGGCATTGATGTCTGATACCATTATAATATTTAAAGCCATTATTAATAATTTTAGTGTGCCCGTTCACTGCCTCACGAAATTAGAATATCAAGTCATGCGCCGTTTATAAAAACCATTTATATCTTGCGTTTTTTAAAAAACATTGATAATATGCGCGTCCGCATTGTGTGATCTAGCAAACATGAACATCAATGTGTCACTTAATTTTCTTTTGATAGCTGCGGCAATACCATAAAGTTAAGCGCCCTTGATGGGCGGATTCTTAACAGAATGGCATAGCGCGAAAAAAAAAGAAACTTTTTTTAATCCCACAAGTTAGGGAGTTATTGATGGCAGAACGCATTAATTTGTTTGACTTGAAATCCGAAAGGATCCGCACACTACATTTTACGTGGTTTGCCTTTTTCATCAGCTTTTATATTTGGTTTAACGCAGCCCCCTTAATGGTCTATATTAAAGATGCGCTGGGTTTGACTAGCCAACAGATAAAAGTGTTAATGATTCTCAATGTCTCGCTTACCATTCCAGCCCGAATTGCAATGGGTATGCTGGTGGACAAATTTGGGCCACGCATCATGTATTCGCTGTTACTGGCGATTTCAGGTGTTTTATGTATCTTGTTTGCGATGACAAACACTTTTGAACAAATGGCACTGATGCGCTTTTTGTTGGCCTTCGTCGGCGCGGGTTTTGTTATCGGCATCCGCATGATTGGAGAATGGTTCCCACATAAACAAGTGGGTTTAGCTGAAGGTATCTATGGAGGTTGGGGCAACTTTGGGTCTGCCGGTGCCGCCATAACATTGCCAACGATTGCCGTTTTGTTGATGACTTGGTTTGACCTTCCCAAAGAGCATGTCTGGCGTTATACCTTGGGAATCAGTGGGATAGTTGCCATGGTTTATTCCGTTATCTTTTACATCGCTGTGAGAGATACGCCTAAAGGTTCAACTTATTTCAAACCTAACAAAACGGGCGCAATGGAAGTCACAAGTCCGGGGGATTTTGTACTGTATTTGGTGATGAATATACCTTTGTATATCGCCTTAGCGGTTTTGACTTGGAAACTCGGTCTGTTGAATATATCCAGCGTAGAGGGTGAATTTCAGCCGCTGCTCAGTCAAACGGCGACTTATGTGATTTATGGGGTACTGGTACTCATTTACTTGTACCAAGCCTATCATGTTTATCGGATCAACAAAGAAATATTCCACACGCCTGTCCCCGAAATGCATCGCTACAAATTTAAACAAGTGGCTATGTTGAATGTGGCTTATTTCTGTACCTTTGGCTCAGAATTAGCGGTGGTTTCTATGTTGCCCCTGTTTTACTATCAAATGTACAATCCCGAAGGACTGCCCGGCGGTATGTCTATCGCCACCGCAGGTTTAATCGCAGCAAGTTTTGCCTTTGTGAATTTGGTAGCGCGTCCCGTCGGTGGTTTTTTCAGTGACACATTTGGGCGCAAAAAAGCCTTGATGATTTTGCTCGGTGGTTTAGCACTTGGGTATTTCTTGATGAGTCTCATCGACGCGAGCTGGTGGATACCGCTGGCTATAGCAGTCACGATGTTTTGTTCATTCTTCGTTATGGGAGGTGAAGGTGCGGTTTTTGCCGTTGTGCCACTCGTTAAGCGGAGAATGACAGGTCAAATCGCCGGTATGACGGGTGCTTACGGTAATGTGGGTGCGGTTATCTATTTAACGACCTTCTCCTTTGTCGATGCTGGGACGTTCTTCTTAGTAATTGGCGGCTCAGCACTATTCGTGATGGTGCTGGTGGCTATTTTCTTCGAGGAACCAAAAGGACAAATGGCTGAAGTCCTGCCTGATGGCACGGTACAAATGATTGATGTTGGTTAAGGGACAGCGGGGTTGCCAAAACCCCGCCGTGGAAGGAAATTATTGACCTGCGGAGTTTCGCAGGTCTTGACTGAAATTTCCTTTACGAGTACCATGACACTCTTCCGTAGTAATCATTTCTAGTGTAGAGCTGATAGTCGGATTCAAACTATGTCAAACACACTTTCAATCACAGTCGGTCAATATTCCCAAACGGGGCGCAAAGCGAAAAACCAAGATGCTTATGGCGTCTTGGCACCTGCTGAGCCTCTGCTCTCCACCAAAGGGGTAGTCGCTGTGATCGCAGATGGCGTGAGCAGCAGTGAAGCCGGCGACAAAGCCAGCGACTACAGCGTTAAAGGTTTTCTAAACGACTACTATAGTACGCCAGAATCTTGGACTGTTAAAACGGCTGGCCAAAAAATCCTGACCGCCCTCAATCGCTGGTTATACGGGCAGGGATACCATATTTATGGTACCAACAAGGGACTGGTGACTACTTTAAGTATCTTGGTCATCAAATCAACGACGGCTCATTTGTTTCATGTTGGGGATACGCGCATTTACCGTTTACATAACAATGAGCTTGAGTGTCTGACTGAGGATCATCGCATCCAAGTTTCTGAGGAGAAAGAATATCTAGCCCGGGCGATGGGTATTGAACTCCATATTGAAATAGATTACCGCAACTTACCCGTGGAAGAAGGCGACTATTTTCTTTTTTCGACAGATGGGGTGCATGAATACGTCAGCGACAAAAACATCGCTCAGTATGTACATGACAATAGCACCGACTTAAATAAAGCCTGCCAACTGATAACAGATGAGGCGTATGCTAATAACAGCCCTGATAATCTGACTTGCCAGATTGTGCGGGTTGAAAGCTTGCCCACTCCAGATACTAACACTTTCTATAAAAAATTAACCGCATTACCTTTCCCTCCTCCCTTGGCTTCGGGTATGCACTTGGATGGCTACTATATTTTGCGTGAATTGTATGCCAGTAGCCACGTCCAGTTATACCTCGCACTGGATGAAGAAAGCCAGAAAAAAGTCGTACTCAAAACGCCCTCACTCAACTTTGAAGATGATCCCGCTTACATTGACTTATTTCTTCACGAAGAATGGATAGGCAAACGCTTGACTCATCCGCATGTGATGAAAGTCTATGAGCATAAACGGCATCGTCAATGCATGTACTATGTGGCTGAATACATCCAAGGTCAAACTTTGCGCCAGTGGATGAATGATAATCCTCTGCCGCCGCTGAGTGAGATGAGAGCTATCATTGAACAAATGGCCTCGGGACTACGGGCATTTCACCGTATGGAAATGATCCATCAAGATCTCAAACCCGAAAATGTTATGATCGACAAACATGGCACTCTCAAAATCATTGATTTTGGGTCCACCAAGATTGCCGGTCTTGAAGAGATCACAACCCCCATTGAGCGGATTAACCTATTGGGTACTCGAAATTATACGGCGCCCGAATACTTGCTGGGTTACACCGGTAGCGTTCGATCCGAGCTCTTTTCTCTGGGTGTGATTGCCTACGAAATTATGACGGGTCATTTACCTTATGGGAAAATGGGAAAAAACCCCCATAAGCTGAACTACACTTCAGCTTGTCATTATAATCCGATGTTGCCCGTGTGGGTGGACTGTGCGCTAAGAAAGGCGCTCCATCCCAATCCCACTAGGCGTTATGAGTCGATATCAGAATTTTTGTATGACTTATCCCATCCCACTGTGCTCCCTTTGCGGGAACGAAATCCTGTGGCTTTTTGGCGACGAACCTCAATCGTTTCTTTTATTATCAATGCGTTGCTCCTCTTTTTCTTATTAAGATAAGCCACAGCTTAGCAGCCCGATACTTTCTGGGCTGTTATCGTTCCGCCACAGGCTTTGTAACAATTTCTATAGTGTCACGGTGTTACCCTCTGGAATTTTACCCCCTTTAATACTCTCCTTTTCAGCCAACAACTTTTGCGCTGCTAAAATCTCTTCATGCAAAATTATTAGTAGCCAAAAAGAACATAAAAACGGAAGACGAAAATACGTGATTAAAGGTGGCACTTTAACGGGTAGTGAAGTTATTGTTGTTAGTCAATTAACTGCCCTTAGCAATCAATTGATTATTATCACCGTATTCCTTTTGTAAAAACTCACTTGCCAACTTATGTATATGAAAACCAGCTCTGGTTAGGTTTTGACTTATCCCTTCTTAAATGTAATCCTTGTAGTTTCATTGATGATAATAAAGCCATTCGACAAACCTACGCAGGGTTTATCACATCAGGAGATGTACTCTCGGAAATGATGAAGTTGCTAAAGGAGCAGAAACCAGACTTTGGTGAAGTCATGGGAGCCTTCTTGCAAAAAGAAATAGTCTATGAAAAGGCTGCTAAGCTTGAGTCCGCGGGACAATATTTTGATAGACAGACTTTACTTGCCCGTGTTTTTGCTAACAGTGCGTCGTAACTTGGCAATGCTGAATGTTCTCTAGCCGATCTCAAACAATGGCTGGCGGCTTATCCTTGGCTGGTGGTACTTGATGGTTTAGATGAAGCGAGCATGGTAGGGTGGATTAGGCTGAGCGTATCCACATGATTTTCTAAGCGGTCATGTTTTCGGAAGAAGTCTATATAACACGTCCAATATTTCCCTTAAGTTCCTCAAGCTTTGTTAGCCAGTCGTTAAAGTGTGAACATTGTTTTCGTATGCTTGGTATTCCTATAGCTTCAGCAATCACTTTACCCATGACAACCTTTCTGTATTCACTATTTAACGTTTTAAGCCGTTTCGCTGGCGATTTCGCAGGATCGTCGTTTATTTCTTCCGGATTTTTATATTCTTCAATTATTTTCAGAATCTGCAAGACATCTATCTTAGATTTCTCCGCTAGGATGTTTGCATCGCTGAAGAGTAATGCTTCAAATTCATGCATTTCGATATAAGGGATAAAGCGCTTTTCTGAATGACATTCAGAAAACGTTTTCACGATATCCTCATGAGTCGCCGCTTCAAGCAACTCGGCTTTACGGCTGGCTGTCAGGGTAGCTCCGTTTCGTATTTTTTGTTCAACTTCCATTCTTCCCGGCCACTTAGAATCGATCCTAAAATAATCGAACATCGTTGATATATAAGTGTCGTTTCGTTGTCTAAGAAAGCGACCAATATCTTTTTTTACCCTATCAAAACGTATGTTGCCACCTTTATGACCCGAATTTCCTATTAATACAGGATAGAGATATATTCCCTTATTTGCTATCTGCGGCGCCAGCACATCACGCACGAAGGTTTGTTCGGTTTGTCCTTCTACTATAATATAGATATCAATACTATTCATAGACTGGTCCGCCGCTAATAATGTTTTTACGCCAGAGATCACCCATCGAATAATCTTCAAGCCACTCAGAAAGTTCGCGCTTATTCAATCGTTTAAAAACAGATGCTCCTTTCCTTCTGTTCACGATAATAATATCTTTCGGTTCAAAATAATCGACTAAAGAGGGAGACTGTGTTGATACGATAAGCTGAGTTTTCTTAGATGTGCTCTCAATGAGTTCAGCTAAAATCTCAATGGCATAAGGATGTAACCCCAATTCGGGTTCATCAATAATAATCGTTGAGGGTGGTTCCGGTTGTAGTAAAGCCGTTGTCAAACAGATAAATCGAAGCGTACCGTCAGACAGATGTTGTGGTTTCAGTGGATAGTCTGAGCCTTTCTGTTTCCAGCGCAGACGGACCTTTTCATTCTGGTTTGGTTTTAGGATAAAATTATCGAAAAAGGGTGCAACCAAACGAATCGTATCCACAATTTGGTTGTAAACACTTTTTTCATGATTCTGCAAATTAAACAAGAACGGAGCGATATTAGCGGCATCAAATCGCAAATAATCAATATCGTCAATCGTCTCAGAACGACGCATTGGAGCAATTTTGCTGGTGTCGTGAAAATGGTAAATCTTCCACGACGAAATCGCGTCATAAACACCAATGCTGCGGCCACCGCGAGCACCTTTATCATCCTTATCTCTCAGCAATTCGGGCGTTGTTTGTCCGCTTCCCAATTCCCACCACCCGGTTTTACCACCGTCATAGTACCTTGCCTCATCATTAATAATGAATGTTTCATCGGCGGTGGGTGCAAGTTTAAAGCGGTAACCGTTATGGCCGAATTTTGTTACGACTTCGATCTTTTTGGTTATCTTTGGTCCATTAAAAAGAAAATCATCACTTCCACCACCATCAGTGATGTATGCCTTTAAACTGGCGCGGCTCACTTCCGGCAATGGCAATTCCATCATAGCCCGTAACAGACGAAAAAAATCTATAAAGTTACTTTTTCCCGCACCGTTTCCTCCTATGAGAACGTTCAGGTTTGTTAGTTCAAAATCTTCAAGTACTTGAATTGACTTGAAGCCCTTTATCGTTAGTTTATCTAATGGGTATGTCATATTAACATGTATCCATGCTTAAAAACATTATAAATAATGTTGTTTAAAAACTTGATCATCAAGCCATCCTCAACTGTGCTATAGCCCGCTCAAATTGTGCTAACCACTTTATCGACACAGCATGGTAGGGCGGATTAAGCGGAGCGTATCCACATGATTAATATATAAATATTTATTAAATCTTGGTGGATACGCTATCGCTTAATCCACCCTACATGCTTGTCCCTTAATAAGCTAACCCATTGAAAATACAAGAGGCGAGTTCCTCTGAATATCAATGGTTTGCCTTTAGCCGTGTTTGGTAGGTGTAAGGTCAATGCCATTAAGTTAAGCTTAAAATATTGATTTTATTCAGTTGTTTCGGGAATGGAGCGGAGCGGATTTCCCGAAACCATCATTTTAGTTTCGAGAAATCCGCTCCGCTCCTTAAGCTCCACACAACTGATAAACACCGTCCAGCACATATTTTTTATTTAAAAATCAATTATTTGTCCTTAACTTAATGGCATTGAACCGGCAGGTGGGTTGATGTCAATTTCCAATTTGATGGTAAATTTTTTATC
>JBDLJY010000194.1:0-12715 GCA_039714115.1 Pseudomonadota bacterium
AAAAAATGGCAGGCTGTGTTTGGCTCCAAAAACCAGGACTCTGCCAAAAGAGAATTAGAAAAACTCGATTATGGCAAACTCAAACAACTTGAGTCTCAATACAGACTCAAGATGAGCTCACTCGTGGCGTTTATATCTGATGATGAGACTAAAAAGCTGATTTATCTACAGCTTGGTTTTGATAAAGACTATCCTTTTGATCAAATCAAACTCAAAAAGGTAGTGGCTATTCGTAACGCTTTAAGAAAACTCTATGCGGCTTTGAAGGGTAATAAAACCGAGCCAGAGCCTGTCTATTTACCTTTATTTTCCGATGAAGATGCGAGAATTATTAGTACACTTCAGGATAGATTGAAAAAGGTAAAAATCGTTGAATCAGACAATCTGTTGGCGGGTTTGAGGCAGATAAGTCAGCTTGCTCAAGATGTAGAACAATTGGATAATTATGGCGTGAGGGAGAAGTGGGATGTCACCCAAAAATGGAAATTAGATGAAAACCTAACCGATCAGCAGATAAAAGCCCAGTTATCTCAACAATTAGATAAATTTTCAGATTCTAAGAATTTCCGTCAGCAAATTATTGATGCTGTGCGAGGTTTTTGATCGGTTGTGAGCTAATTTAATGGAGGCAAGATGACAGTAAAGGGGGCGTTAAATATTGTTGCAGTGTTGGTTATTGTAATCGGCGCGAGTGGCAGCAAATGTACAAACGAAGAAAGGCAGGGAGTAGTCGATAAGAATCTCTATCATAAATACAAGCGTTTTTTGCCGGAAGACTGTTCTATTTATGACGAAAACAAAAAAGTCTTCGCAGAAATCAAAACCTTATGTGGTGTTTCAACTGAAGTTTACTCTCCTGATTTTTTTAAAGAATTACGGGAGAATGACTGTCATGACAAATTATTGGAGTTGTCTGATGAGGTCACTTTTCTTGAGTTTTTGACAGAGAACAATAGGAGAAAGTTAGGCGATTTGAAGCTTGATAGCAAGAGTCGTAGGCGATTAAGGAAACTGCACAACGCATTATTGACAGAGCCGTATGATGAGACAGTCTGTTTGCCATTTTTGACGGATGAAGATGCAAAGCTGGCTTCAGAATTAGACAAAAAACTAGGTGAAATTGAGGATGGCAGTCTAACGCTCAAATCTTGTTTGGAAAGGGGCTGTACCCAAAAAGAGGTGGAGCAAAAATTACAGCAACAGACATTGGATAGTTTTATAAAAAAATGGCAGGCTGTGTTTGGCTCCAAAAACCAGGACTCTGCCAAAAGAGAATTAGAAAAACTCGATTATGGCAAACTCAAACAACTTGAGTCTCAAGACAGACTCAAGATGAGATCACTCGTGGCGTTTATATCTGATGATGATAAAAAGCTGATTTATCGGCAGCTTGGTTTTGATAAAGACTATCCTTTTGATCAAATCAAACTCAAAAAGGTAGTGGCTATTCGTAACACTTTAAGAAAAGTTGATGCGGCTTTGAAGGGTAATAAAACCGAGCCAGAGCCTGTCTATTTACCTTTATTCACCAATGAAGATGTGAATATCGTCAAATTTTTACTTTTAGAATTGGGCAAAAACACGCTCAAGCCTTATTTGGATATGCTACCGAAGGAGATTGTGCGAAATGTCAAGCTGGCTCGTCTCATAAAAAAATGGAACGTCGGCACTGAGAAAGAACAGAAAAAATTAGAAAAACGATTCAAATGTCGCGGTAGTCAAAAAACTCGTTGTGAAAAAGTACTTAAACAACTTGATGAGTATTTAGCAGACTCACTCAAAATGAGTGCTCTTGTGGCGTTTATTGATGATAAGGAGCGGATTTACAAACAGCTTGGTTTTAAGAAAAACGACTATTTTGACAATAGTCAACTGAAAAATATAGTGGCTATTCGTAACGCTTTAAGAAAACTCTATGCGGCTTTAAAGGGTAATAAAACCGAGTCAGAGCCTGTCTATATACCTTTATTCTCCGATGAAGATGCGAGAATTATTAGTACACTTCAGGATAGATTGAAAAAGGTAAAAATCGTTGAATCAGACAATCTGTTAGCGGGTTTAAGGCGGATAAGTGAGATTGCTCAAGATGTAGAACAATTGGATAATTATGGCGCGAGGCAGAAGTTGAAAGTCACCCAAAAATGGAACTTAAATGAAAACCTAACCGATCCGCAGATAAAAGCCCACTTATCTCAGCAATTAGATAAATTTTCAGATTCTAAAAATCTCCGTCATAAAATTGATAAGTTGATAAAAAGTATTGAAGCGGTGCGAGGAAAGCTGGTATTTTCTCGTTCCCACGCAGAGCGCTCATCGTTATACACAAGTGTCTTTCCGACTTGAGCCTTCGATTTTTTTGACACCGGCTTAAAAATCAGATTTTTTGAAAAAATCGGATTTTTTTGATACCGACTCCGACTTAAAAATCCGAACTTAAAAATCCGATTTTTTCAAAAAATCTGATTTTTTTGATACCGACGTGGAGCATAAGAAATCCGATTTTTTGAAAAAATCGGATTTTTATTCTCGTTCCCACGCTCTGCGTGGGAATGCCTGCCCGGACGCGGAGCGTCCTGCTACTCTTTACTGGTCACTTTTTCAACTGATCACCACGAATTTGATGTGATTGATAATTTTATTGCTTGAGAGAATAGCGAGCGTAATAACCGCCCCGACTTAGTGCAAGCGGCATTACGTGGATAGTACAACGGATTCACGGAATCAGCAGCGTTTTTTTATATCGGTTCAGCCTCCGAGACTCAAGATAACTACAATGCTCATAAGTAAAAAAGGATAAGTGACGGAGCAGGTTGCAAACCTGCGTGGCGACATAGACGCCGACGCACGGTTAAAAATCATATTTTTCCAAAAAATAGGATTTTTGGGCACCGATGCACGGTTAAAAATCATATTTTTCCAAAAAGCTTGTCCCGAGCGACGCTCGCCTTGATTTTATTAGGTTCTGTATTTTTACCCTGATTTTTAAGATTTCTCCTAACGTCGAAACCTCAAAAAAACGATATTATATACTTTATTTTATTATTTTTTTTTTTAGTACTGAAGAACAACATCTTATTAACATATAGCCCGTGGGACACCCCCTATGTGCAGCGCGGCATTATCGAAAAGAGAAATATCATGGACAGACTAAAAACGAGGCGCGTCAGTGTCATGATGACACTGATTATGAGTTGTATTGGGATGGAGAATACCCAAGCTGATCCCTTTGAATCACTCGACCGTGGCCACCGTATCCTACTAGAACGGGGTTTGCAGCTCCAGGCAACAGTCCTTGACAGCACAGCCTTTGATCTGGAGACATGGGAAGCCTCCAACTTCACCACGCCCGATTTTTGGGCCAATCCCTTGGCCCCAAAATTCCTTGCCCCGGCTCACGGTATCTTGCCCTGGGCACGGTGGACCACATGGTGGACGAACGAACTGGATTTCCTGACACCAGCAGAACAGCCTTACGAACAGACCTTCGTCAGCATCCATCATGGCGATGAGAACGACCTCTCCGACTCGGCTAATGTACAAAAGATTGCCGACTTGTTGGCCCAACTCAGGGTCCTCTATCCTGACACAATTTCGTTCCATAATGAGAGTGCCGAAATATCGTCCTTCTCCGAAACCCAAAACATGATGGCGGTGGCCCAGCCGGACATCATTCACGCTATCTCGTATCCCTTTGGCGATAAAAATGAAGAGTATGAAGGCGGTAGCCCTACTAACATGTATGAGACATTCGAGCGATACCGGACACTGAGTCTCCTGGGCCACGACGGCACCGGCGCGAACCCTATTCCTTACGGTATGTTCATCCAAACCTTTCACAACAATCTTCGGTGGAAACGACCGCCGACCACGTCGGAAGTGACGCTCCAACAATTCACAGCATGGGCCTTCGGTTGCAAGATGACCAATGCCTTCATCTATAACAACAACACACCCGATCACGCTGCCCTGATTTCTGCGCTGTTCAACGGCGATGGCGATTCAAGTCCCACACCCTTATTTTATTTCATGGCAGAACTCAACGCCCAGAGTCGGCGTCTCGGCCCCGCGCTGCTTCGTCTCATCAGCACAGAAGTTTTCATGAAGATGGGGCGTCACAAGAAAAAGCTTTTGTGGTGGAAAGTCGAAGAGAACGATCTTCCATCCAGCGTGCCCGAATGGAGCGAGGCAACCGATCCCGGCCATCTCATCAAGCTAGATGTGGAAAATCTTAATTATTATATCAATAGCAATCTGGAAGGCGATGTGATCATTGGCTACTTCAAAGTGTTACATGAAGAATTCGATGGCCCTGATGCCAACAATGAGCTCTATTTCATGGTGGTCAATGGGTTGTCCGATCACAGTGCAGGCACCGAAGACACTCAACAAGAGATTCGGTTAGTCTTTGATTTCGGCACCACGGACATCACCAGTCTCCAACGTTTAAACAAGAACACAGGTCATGTCGATATCGTCCCTTTGGAGCACTTAGAAGGCTCGCAATATCTGCTCACCCTCACCCTGAACGGCGGCGAGGGAATTCTCTTAAAATACAATACTGGAGCACCCTTCGTGGGCTTCTACCCCGAGCCTTTCTGGTTCGGGATCAGGAGTGACCACTCCGGGAAGGTTCTGGATATCTATGACTTCGGCAAAGGGCTAAATGTTCAGCAATGGGACTACCACGGCGGCGATAACCAGCTCTGGAGCCTGCAAGACGCCGGCGAAGGCTATTTCTGGTTCCAGTCGAAATATGACACCCGGAAGGCTCTATCGACTAACGGCGCGAACATTCTTGTTTGGGACTACGCGGGGCACCCTCTTCAGCAGTGGAGCCCCGTGGACCTTGGAAACGGACACTATCAGCTCGTTAATAGATACACTGCGAAGGTTCTTGATTTAGATGTTTCTGGGCCAGAACGAGGCTATAACAATGGCGACAATGTCCAGATAGGAGACAGTCATGGCGGCAGCAACCAGTCCTGGTCGGTGTTTGTTCCGTAATCGCAGAGAATTATGATTTTCCGATGCGGTGGCACTTGAATTGCCATTGACAAATAACCATTATTAGTTTGCATATGGTGAAAGTCCCTACCATTGCTAAACACACTCGTCCGCTCGCCACCAATGAAATTTCCCCCTTTAAAAAAAAGGCGGTTAAAGGATAAATACCACCATGAATCAAATTTCCCCAACCGATACATCACCTCAGCCAATCAAATGGTTCAAGGGTGGAATGCTCCAACAGCAGGTAGAATGGTCAAAAGAAGAAATTGAACATTTGGCATTGCTGGCACAAGCCGATTTACTCTTCCTGATAGCACAAATGTTTGCCCCGCCGTCAGCCGAAATGCGGAAAATGCTGGAGATTGAAGTACCTGATCTTAACAAATTATTACACAACTCAGGCATTCCTGAGTCGGATAATCTTGCCGAAACCTATCAACAAATCCGCCAGCAAGCGCAATCGCTCAATTTGGATGTTTGGGCGGCAGAATATAACCGTTTATTTGAAAGCAAGATCGCCTGTCCTATTAATGAATCAGGTTTTATACGGCGCGACAAAGGCATTATATTAGCCGAGATTGCCGGATTTTACCGTGCTTTCGGTAGAAATGCCAGCGAAAAAGTCGATCATTTAACCGCTGAGCTTGAATTTGTCGCCATGTTATTAGTCATGCTGGCACAGGCACAAGGGGTAACACGCACCACACACGATGCCTTAGGCTCATTTAGTTTTGATCATCTTGGAGAATGGCTACCCACTTTTTGTGAACGTCTCACAGAGACAAGCACCTTGCCGATATACCAACAAATGGCTAAACTGCTACTTAGTGCATGGTTCGGCATTCTCACACTCAATCAATTGCCCATGCCTGAAGCAATGCCATATATAAAAACCACTTGACATACATCAAGGCCGTAAAACCGTAGTCAATCTCGTGTTATTGACAGGGCTTGTGGGTAATACTTAGCTTGTTTTACTGGCAGCGCGATGAAGCCAAGTACTCGACAACGTTTTGTCGCCTTGCATTTCGATTATCCCATCCCCAGCATAGAGCAAGAAATCCTCATTGGTGAGACTGAGAGGCGTTTGCTGATTTATGCGGCGATACTCATCAAACATGGTTTCGATCCTGTGGATGCCTGTCGCGCCGCCCTCGTTGAACAAGTTGTATTAGCCACTTTTGGAAAAACGACATGAATAATCAAGAAGCCACACAAAAAAACTCATCCTGCCAACATTTGGCGGTTGTTGCTGAATCCCTTTATCTCATTAATCTCTTGCTACTCCCCGGTTTAGCTTTTTTGGTCTTGGCTTGGCTGTACTTTAAATATGAAAGCCGCACTCCGTCATTGGTAGGTTGTCATTTGAGGCAAACCTTTTCGGCCAGTATTTGGGCCGGATTACTACTGCTGTTTGTTAATGCTGTGATTATTATGGGGATGGGATATCAAACCCCCTACACTTGGGTCATAGTCATACCGAATTTCATTATCTGCCATTCTATCTTAGTATTATTGGGAATATTTGGTTTAGTCAGAGCTTTGGATGGCAAAGGATTCCATTATCCACTAATTGGACCAAGCTGTTAAAAAAAAGACAAAGAACATTGTGGAAGAACACGCTGGCACCGCAGGCGGCAAGCTCGGATTGCAGCCGTTTTGCGTGACGAAAAAGCCAGTGATTATCTGCCTCACATTTTTGGGACAGTTTCCGAGGCAAAAGCGAAAACTTTTGCCTCGGAATGTCGTTATCCGCAATTTCGTAGTAGGCGATTTATCGCCTACTATGAACATGGGAACGATAGAAATTCTGATGAAGACATTTCAAAGGATAATTTAAATATGGGAAAAGCCATAATATTTCGTTTATTGACCACAATAGCCATTTTATTATTAGTTATTATCTCGTGTGGGCTTATATCACCCTCTTCACGCCGGGTGGTGTCACCTTGATGTCGGAAGGCTATCAGCAAGTTTTGCAGCAGAGTATGGATATGGAACGGGAAGAATTCCAAGACTGGAGCGGCTTTCAAGCCTTACAAGAGAATTTTCGAGACACCTTGGGTATGTATTTCAGGGATACGGCTAAAATTGCACAAAAAGTAAGCGTTTTAATATCTTTTTGGATAGATATTCAGTTATTTGAAGGTTCAATGATTGCTTCGCGTGTGTTCGGTTTTCACATGGCTGATATTTATTCTGCCTTACAAGTTGTTCTCGCTTACAAGGTGGTGTTTATTAATCTTATCATTGGCACCGTGACAGTATTAATAATATGGGTGCTATTGGGAGGACGCGCTTTTTGTTCTTGGATATGTCCCTATCACTTGCTGGCAGAATGGGCGGAAAAAATTCACCTCAAACTGGTGGCTAAAAAATGGATCAAAGATCATCCTTTTCATCGTGGAGTCCGCACCGTTTTTTGGATTGTGTTCGCCTTATTGGCGTTCATCTTAGGCTATGCCCTATTTAATAGTGTTAATCCGGTTGGTATCGTAAGCCGTGCCTTAATTTATGGCCCCAGTTTGGCAATGCTTTGGGTACTGCTACTATTACTCGTTGAAATTTTTTATTCGCGCCGCGCTTGGTGTCGCTATGTATGTCCTATGGGCTTGACGTATGGTATGGCGGGCGCATTATCACCGCTGCAAGTCACTTATCATTTATCCAATTGTCGCCATGATACTGCTTGTCGCACAGTCTGTGAAGTCCCGCAGGTTTTAGAATGTGTCAAAAAAGGTCGTGCAGATCAGGTTAAAATTGATATTGGCACGGATTGTACCTTATGCGGAGCTTGTATTGATGTTTGTCCGACGCAATCGTTACGTTTTGAAATTAAAGGATTATCACTTATCAGCTAAAATTCAAAGCTTTGTTTCGGGAATGGAGCGGAGCGGATTTCCCGAAACAACTTTCAAGATTTTTCAAGTAATAGAAGAATTAATATGCACCAAATTAAAGTAGGTAGTATAGAAATTGAAGTCGCTCGAAAAGACATAAAAAACTTACGTCTGACAATATATCCACCCAATGGCAGAGTGCGTATTGCTACGCCATTAAGAATAAATGACGAATCGGTGCGATTATTTGCCCTATCAAAATTGGCTTGGATAAAAAAGCATCAGGCTAATTTTATTGCCCAAAACAGACAAACCGAGAGAGAATTTATTTCGGGAGAAAGCCACTATTTTAAAGGAATACCCTATTTGCTTAATCTTATTGAGCATAAAACCTCACCTAAAATAATCATTAGGAATAATAAGTATTTAGAGCTTTATATGAAAAAAGGCAGTAGCAAACAACAACGTGAAAAAGTCATCAAAGAATGGTATCGACAAACATTAAAAAATGACATACCCGCCCTCATCACAAAATGGCAAACCATCATTGGCGTTGTTGTTGCTGATTGGGGCGTTAAATTTATGCGTACCAAATGGGGCACTTGTAATATTCAAGCAAAACGCCTATGGTTAAATCTGGAACTGGCTAAAAAACCAAGACATTGCTTGGAATATGTTATAGTACATGAGATGGTGCATTTATTAGAACGCCATCATAATAAACGCTTTAAAGCATACATGGATAAATTTATGCCGCAATGGCGATTGTATAAAGATGAATTAAATATGACAACATATAACTAATATGGCCATAAAAAAAAGCGAATTATACAGTTCTCTATGGAAAAGCTGTGACGAATTAAGGGGTGGCATGGATGCCTCACAGTATAAGGATTATGTACTGAGCTTATTATTTATTAAATATGTCTCCGATAAGTATGCGGATAAGGATGAACCTTTAATTGAAATCCCTAAAGGCGGTAGTTTTCAGGATATGATTGCCTTGAAAGGTAAAGCCGATATTGGTGATCAAATCAATAAAATTATTGCTAATCTGGCAGAAGAAAATGAATTAAAGGGCGTTATTGATCTGACTGATTTTAATGATGAGGAAAAATTAGGCAAAGGCAAGGAAATGGTGGATCGCTTGTCCAAGCTGATTGGCATTTTTGAAAATCCTGCCCTCAACTTTGCTCAAAATCGAGCCGATGGTGATGATATTTTAGGTGATGCTTATGAATATTTGATGCGCCATTTTGCCACTGAGTCGGGTAAAAGCAAAGGACAATTTTATACGCCCGCTGAAGTTTCCAGAATATTGGCAAAAGTCATTGACGTAGAAAAAGCGCAAAGTGCCTCAGATACCGTCTATGATCCGACTTGTGGCTCAGGCTCTTTACTTTTAAAAGTTGCTGATGAAGCACCGAGCGAAATGAGCTTATATGGTCAAGAAATGGATAACGCGACTAAAGCTTTGGCTATTATGAATATGTGGTTACATGGCTACCCAAGTGCCGAAATCTGGAAAGATAATACTTTATCCAGTCCGCATTTTAAAAATAAGGACGATACACTTAAAACTTTTGATTTTGCCGTTGCTAATCCGCCATTTTCTACCAAATCGTGGAGTAGTGGTTTTGATCCAGCAAACGATATTTATGAGCGTTTTAAAGGTTATGGCATACCACCAGACAAAAATGGCGATTATGCTTTTTTGTTGCATATTATCAGTTCATTAAAAGACACAGGTAAAGGTGCGGTTATTTTACCACACGGCGTATTATTTCGGGGTAATGTTGAGGCGGTGATACGTCAACAAATTATTCGCCACAGTTATATTAAAGGCATTATTGGTTTACCAGCTAATTTGTTTTATGGTACTGGGATTCCAGCTTGTATTATTGTCTTGGATAAAGAAGATGCTGATAGCCGCGAAGGTATTTTTATGCTGGATGCGAGCCAAGGTTTTATTAAAGATGGCAATAAAAACCGTTTGAGAGAGCAAGATATTCATAAAATCGTTGACGTATTCAATAAGCAATTAAAAGTGCCTAAATATGCGCGTATGGTTTCTTATAGGGAAATTAAGGAAAATGAATATAATCTTAATATTCCGCGCTATATTGATAGCCAAGAGCAAGAGGATATTCAAGATATTGAGGCGCACTTATTGGGTGGTATTCCCAACAAAGATATTGAAGATTTAGATGATTACTGGGCAATTTATCCATCGCTTAAAAGCTGTTTATTGACTAATAGCGATAGGGATAATTATAGTCAATTAAAAGTCTCGCCAGAAAATATTAAAAAAACCATTTTTGAGCATCCAGAATTTCTCAACTATAGTCAGGCCTTAGAGACTATATTTAAGACATGGGAAACTAATAATTTGCAGACACTGAAAAACATCAGTGCCAACAGCCAGCCAAAAGCACTCATTTTTGCTTTATCTGAACAATTATTGGGTTTATTTACTAACCAAAAGTTGATTGATAAATACGACATTTACCAGCATTTAATGAATTATTGGAATGATACCATGAAGGATGATGTATATATGCTGCTAGAAGAGGGTTGGAAAGCTGAACTGGTGAAAGGCGGCAAAATCAAAAAAGGAGAATGGGATTGTGATTTAGTCCCCAAAACCTTGGTTATCAATCGCTATTTTTCGACTGAACAAAGCGCGATTGAACAATTAGAACAAGATAAGGATGCTATTATTCGCCAACGGGAAGAATTGGAAGAAGAACACAACGGCGAAGAAGGTTTATTGGAAGAAGTCAAGAACGATAAGGGCAAAGTGACTAAAGCATTGTTACAAAATCGGATCAAAGCCATTAAAGCAGATTTAGCTGATGAGTATCAAGTATTACAAGCTTATTTTAAATTGCTAGACAAAGAAACCCAAGCCAATAGAAAGATAAAAGCGGCTCAAACGGGCTTGGATAAAAAGGTGATTGCTAAATACAAAGAACTGACAGCAGAAGAAATACAAGTTTTAGTGATTGAAGATAAATGGTTTAATAGCCTTCGGCAGGATGTCAAAACTGAAATGGATAGCATTTCTCAGCGGCTAACAGGGCGTATTAAGGAATTGGCAGAGCGTTATGGTGAAACTTTGCCGCAATTGGATAATGAAGTGGCAGAGTTGTCTAAGAAAGTTGAGGGGCATTTGCAAAAAATGGGGGTTGTATGATTTTGAATGAGTTGAAAGCTAAACAATTTGATTGTGTGGCATTGCAACATCGTGGTGCAGAAATGATTTACGAGCAAACAAAAAATATGAAGATAAGTGAGGAATTGGCTTACTGGCAGCAGCGTACTGTGGAACTACGACAACTTCAACAGGCTAGAAAAGCAATAAAAAAACCGGCGAGTTCCCAAACTTTGTGCCATTAGTAGATTAACAAAATGTCAAAACTGAAATGGATAGCATATCTCAGCGGCTGACTGGGCGTATTAAGGAATTAGCGGAGCGTTATGGTGAGACTTTGCCGCAATTGGATTGGAGATTGAGGTGGCGGAGTTGTCTAAGACAGTTGAGGGGCATTTGCAGAAAATGTCTATTAAGTAAGGAGAAAAAGCTTATGCCAAGAGTTCAAATTAAAAAAGTGGGCAACTCGGCAGCTTTATTATTGAATGAAGAAATAATGAAATTATTAGCCATTCATATCGGTGATGAAGTCGATGTAAAAATAGAAAAGAACAATCTAATTATACAATTAGATGATTTTGCACGGGAACAAAAGCTTAAAAAAGTGACAACTAATGTTTTTGAACGTCGAAAAAGTGCTTACCAGAAACTAGCTAAAGGAGTTTCTTGAATGCCAGCCATGCTTTTTTTGCGTAAAAACGAAATCATTGATATTCATAAAAAATTAATAGAAGAATTTGGTGGCACTCATGGTTTGCGCGACGAAGGCGCATTGGAATCGGCGTTAAGTGCCGTTGAAAATCGTGCTTATTATGAAAATGCTGATATTTCTACATGT
This sequence comes from Pseudomonadota bacterium, assembly GCA_039714115.1. GTDB lineage: Bacteria > Pseudomonadota > Gammaproteobacteria > Beggiatoales > Beggiatoaceae > Thiomargarita. Next base: position 11,840 of record JBDLJY010000194.1, read on the forward strand.
GCAGCAACTTATGCTTATCATATGACTCAAGCACATGCTTTTATTGATGGCAATAAGCGTATTGCTGCCGCCGCTGCGGAAATATTCCTTGAAATTAATGATTTGAAATTAAATGCCACAAATGATCAAATAGTTGAATTATTTATGGGTATTGCCGCAGGCAACGTATCAAGAGATAAAGTCGAACAAATTTTTTCACAATGGATAGTTTGTTAAATTACTGAAAATGAGGATTGTATGAAATTGAGAGATGGGTATAAAAAAACTGAGGTTGGGGTTATTCCTGATGATTGGGAGGTAAAGAAATTAAGTGAAATTGGAGAATTTAAAAACGGTATAAACAAGGGAAAAGAATATTTTGGACTAGGAAGCCCTTTTGTTAATCTTTTAGATGTTTTTGGTGTCAGAAAATTATTATCAAATACCGTGTTAGGATTGGTAAACTCTTCTGTTTATGAAAGAAAATTTTATGACTTAAAAAAAGGAGATGTACTTTTTGTACGTTCGTCAGTCAAACCCACTGGTGTAGGGTTAACTACTGTAATAGATGATGATTTGAAAAATACCGTTTTTAGCGGATTTTTAATTCGATATAGAGATTACGGAAAGCTACATTTAGAATATAAAGCTTATTGTTTTTATGAAGAAGAATTTAGAAAAAGAATAATAGACAATAGTACTGTTAGTGCAAACACAAACATTAATCAAAATGCACTAAAAAAAGTACAAATTGCGCTACCCCCAACCCTAAAAGAACAAACCGCCATAGCCACCGCCCTAAGCGATACAGATGCACTAATTAGTTCTTTAGATAAGCTCATTGCCAAAAAGCGAAACATCAAACAAGGTGCTATGCAGCAACTTCTTACTGGGAAA
>JBDLJY010000195.1:0-12636 GCA_039714115.1 Pseudomonadota bacterium
GGCATCAAATGCATCGTCTGCTACGGCTTCACCCTCTTCAAGGGCATCAAATGCATCGTCTGCTACGGCTTCACCCTCTTCAAGGGCATCAAATGCATCGTCTGCTACGGCTTCACCCTCTTCAAAGACATCAATTGGTTTAACGGTTTCTGTGGAACACGATACCACTGAGAAAACCAACACAAAAAGCAAACCAAATCTTTTTAATTTAAGAGCCATTTCAATCCTCCAAAAAAAATCAAGTGCTGACAAATCTAAAGATAACAATTAACATGTCCACGTCCTGAGGTAGGTGAACTAGGGAGTCTCAGCCCTTTATCCCCTCACCTAATGAAAGTTTAGGGTAACATATTTTTGGTTCGGCAAAGCCCTAACTAAACTTTCAAATGAAAGTGGCGCGAGTAGGATACCGCTCCTAGAAATCTATTACTATCTACTACTATCTAGTGAAATGTAATAAGATCACGTTGGCCGAGCAGTATTGCCTAACGATTTGTGTGCCGGGATCGCACCGGACAAAGTTCGAGAGAAGGAGGCCCTTCCGTCCCAACCAAAGGCCCCTGCGTTTGGCTGGATCGGTCCGTCAATACTGCCGCCCGAACCTGTGTTACATACACCACTGATTTGATTTTTCTGGACGCACGCCGCCAGAATGACCACACATGCTTCCCTCGATATCTCATGGGTAAAGAGCAAGGTGGTAGACCACCTTTGTTGTTCGGAATGAGAACCTCATTCCTACAACCAGACGGAGCGCGTTCAGAAAACCTACATAGCCGCCGTGCTATAACTAAAGCGGCAGCATGATGTACCGTCAATCCATATCGACTGGCATACTTTATTCTGCCTATTACTGAAGTAAATGCTGGATTTACTTTATAAACTCTTACCCCATGCCTTGAGGCTCTTGATTCCAAAAAGTTCCTAAATTTGCTATAAACAAAAGAACTTAACATCCTTGCATGGCGATTTGAACTTGTTTCTTTTAAGAAACTTTTTTTATTGGAAAAGTCTAGATCTTCAATAACAATTGGTTTTAATGTCTTTTCGGCCCGTTCGACAATTATTTTAACCGCTTCACCAAAGTCGCTAGCTTCAGTTTGACCTTTTGATTTGCCATAAGTATTTAATGGAATCGTTTGAGTTTCAACGACATTACCAAACCTATCCGTTTCAACTAAAGCAACATGATTAGCGTTTAAATCTATACCAATTGTACCGATATGTTTTAAAGTTTTAATAGGAACTTGTGGCCTAGCCGTACTGACGAAAACACGCCAACCTTTTTCATCACGTAAGAATCTATAAGTTATTGCTTGACCGTAACTTTTATGAGACTTACGTTTGAGGTTTTTTAATACACGACGTGCTTCGTTATCGTTCAATGCCGCCTCAATAACATCTTGACCATATTCAAATTTAACCCTTGGAATTTCAACATATTTACCATGCTTGGACACTAATGCATCCGGCATTCGTACTCTCAAAGTCAAAGTACCATCTTTTTGACGTTTCGCTGTGCAAAGTTGATTTCCAGCTGTTTCATCTTTTGAACCCACTAAGTCGTCTCAGATTTCGACGATTTAATTTCTCTGGTTTTTTTACTCATAATTTGGTTAATAATTTAGCGGTCAACTTTTTTTTTCACCATTATCTCAAACAACAATCAAAAATACAACCCCATTATGGGCGGCTGAGCCAATATCAGATAATATAACAGACTATAAGATAATAACATTAAATAGGAGTCCAAGATTTATCTTGGACGCTAACAATTTTTTCATTGGTACGTGCCCACACCGGCGTAATTCTACAACAATAAATGACAACACGCAAATAAAATTTAATCAATGTCGCCACGCAACGTTGCTCCGGCAGAGAAATATTATTAATATTTGTTAGCAAAAGGTTTACTATGCATAAACTCTTCCGCACAAAATAAGCTTACTCCCTTATAAAGTTCGATACAGCTTTAAGAACAGACTCATGGAGCAGTATTAGATAATATTATATAGTATAAGATAGTAATAGATTTCTCAACACTGTTATTAGCCCTATTTAAACCTCATAATCAACATCATGGCGGATTTTTTTAACCAGTCGGGCTTCGTATAATAAATTAATTTGTAAATTCAAGCTATTAGTTGTATTTTGTTAGATTTTATTTAACTTCAACAGTTAGTTTTAAGTAACTAATTTTTAAAAAAAAAATATATGTGATTGACGAAACGATGAGCAACGCCAATAATTGATAGTGCCCCAGTTTGAATAATTTATCGTCTATCGTAAAATAGTCAGAACTATTTTACGACGACCCGTGAGTTTGCCTGCCAACCAGTCTGCCTGATGTTGGGCATGACTTATATTGTGTGGTTTGGTGTTTTTAAGTAGCCAAAGCAGCTTGGCAAGGCTAGAAGTGGCTCCGTGTGCTTCTTTGGTAGCGCGAGCATCGTTGTACATCAAGGCTGGTGCCAGTGGTGTACCTTTTTTGTCCACCAATAAGACGGTTGAGGAGGTGCCGTCGATTGAGAATGCTGTGATGGGGAACCTCTAAACTTCAGGGTTGATTAGCGCGGCGTAATCCACCATTTTGTTAGTGTACAGGTTCATTATTCCTTTTTTTTGTTTAGCACTATCTATTAATTAATATATGATGAATGAAACACTGGTAGAACAAATCCAAACGCCCATTCAACAACGCGAGTTGCCAGAACGGCAATTACATAAGTCTGTTAAAATGAACCTACCATTACTAGAACACATCGAAACGCCTGCCCAACTGCGCCAATTGTCGGAAAAACAATTGCCTCAATTAGCGATAGAATTACGCCAATTTTTAGTGGACTCTTTAAGCCGCACCGGCGGACATTTTGCGTCCAATTTAGGTACGGTTGAACTCACCATTGCCCTCCATTACATTTTCAACACCCCTGAAGATCGCCTCATTTGGGATGTCGGACATCAAAGTTATTGCCATAAAATTCTCACGGGACGGCGTTCTGCTATGTCTACTCTGCGCCAATACGGTGGTATTGCTGGTTTTCCTAAGCGCTGCGAAAGTATTTATGACTCCTTTGGGGTGGGGCATTCAAGCACCTCTATCAGTGGTGCTTTGGGTATGGCGATTGCCAATCGCCAATTGGGTTTAGATCGTAAAGTCGTAGCAATTATTGGTGATGGAGCTATGACGGGGGGCATGGCGTTTGAGGCACTCAATCATGCTGGCGATTTGGATACTAATTTATTGGTTATTTTAAACGATAATGAAATGTCGATTTCGCCAAATGTCGGTGGCTTGTCTAATTATTTGGCAAAAGTGTTATCGAGTCGGTTTTATGCAACGATGCGCGAAGGCAGTAAACAACTCCTCCAACGCCTGCCAACCATGCAAGAATTGGCAAGACGCACCGAAGAACACATGAAAGGTATGATAATACCGGGGACACTGTTTGAGGAATTTGGCTTTAATTATATTGGCCCTATTGATGGGCATGATTTACCGATATTGCTGAAAACATTAAAGAATATGAAAGCCTTAGAGGGTCCACAATTTTTACACATTGTCACCCAAAAAGGCAAAGGTTTTCCAAGTGCTGAAGATGATCCCTGCATCTATCATGGTGTCACTCCCTTTGATCCGGAAACCGGCGAAATGGTGGCTAAATCTGCCAAGGCGCCAAGCTATACCCAAATTTTTGGTGATTGGCTGTGTGATATGGCGGCTGAAGATGAGCTTTTAATTGGCATTACGCCGGCTATGCGTGAAGGTTCAGGTTTGGTTAAATTTTCAGAGCAGTATCCAGATCGTTATTTTGATGTCGGGATTGCGGAGCAACATAGCGTCACTTTAGCGGCGGGTTTGGCTTGTGAGGGATTAAAGCCGGTGGTGGCTATTTATTCTAGCTTTTTACAACGCGCCTACGATCAATTGATACATGATGTGGCACTGCAAAATTTACCGGTGTTATTTGCTATTGATCGCGGCGGCTTAGTTGGTGCAGATGGTCCCACTCATGCTGGTAGCTTTGATCTTGCCTATTTGCGCTGCATCCCCAATATGCTCATCATGGCGCCGGCTGATGAAAACGAATGTCGGCAAATGCTGACAACCGGTTTTAAATATAACGGTCCCAGTGCGGTGCGTTATCCACGCGGCTATGGGGTGGGCAAAGCCGTTGAGCAAGCATTGACGACATTGCCTATAGGCAAAGCCCAATTATGTCGCAAGGGAGATAAAGTCGCTCTTCTCGTTTTTGGGACGCTGTTGACGGCAGCTTTAGAAGCCGCAGAACAATTAAATGCCACTGTTGTCAATATGCGTTTTGTCAAACCTTTAGATGTTGAAATGGTCATGCAAATGGCTCAACAACATGAGCTTTTGGTGACGGTGGAAGAAAATGCCATTATGGGCGGAGCGGGCAGTGCGGTGAATGAATATTTACATGCAAATGCTCAGTCAACGCCGGTGTTGAATTTGGGTTTGCCAGATCGTTTTGTTGAGCATGGTGATACTGCTAAGCTGTTGGCAAAATGTGGTTTAGATGCTGAGGGAATTGTAGGTGCTATCGAGAAACATTTGAGTCGTGCCGCCTAAAATTAAGACCTGCGGAGAGACCAATACCCCGCAGATCGTTGTAAACTCAATGAAAAATCTAGGTGCAGGACGGGATTTGCAATCCCGTCCGAAACGTTTGTTTTTTAATATTGTAGGGTGGTAAGCTCCGCGTAATCCACTTAATTTTAGAGGATTTTTAGTATGAATAAGCCCGTCACTAAGATAGCTGATGTCCAAAGTAGTGCAGACACGCGCCGTCTTGCCATTGATAAAGTCGGCATCAAAGACATTAAATATCCGGTGCGTGTCAAAGATCGCTCTGGACGTGAACAACACACAATCGCTAATTTCAATATGTATGTGAATTTGCCGCATGATTTCAAGGGCACACATATGTCGCGGTTTGTGGAAATCCTCAATGAGCATGAATATGAAATTACTGTAGAGTCGTTTAAAGATATGCTTGCGGAAATGAGCAGGCGTTTAGAAGCAGAGTCTGGGCATATTGAGATGACTTTTACCTATTTTGTCCGAAAAACGGCGCCGGTTTCCGGTGTAAAAAGTTTGCTTGATTATGAGGTGACATTTATCGGTGAAATCACAGGCGAAGCTCCTTCAATAACGGTCAAAGTGGTTGTCCCTGCCACCAGTTTGTGTCCTTGCTCTAAAGAAATTTCCGATTATGGGGCACATAATCAACGTTCCCATGTGACGGTAACTGTCAAAACGAATGGCTTTTTGTGGATAGAAGATATCATTGATTTGGTTGAAAAAGAGGTGTCGTGCGAGTTGTATGGTTTACTCAAACGCCCCGATGAGAAACATGTGACTGAACATGCTTATAAGAATCCTAAATTTGTTGAGGATATGGTGCGTGATGTTGCGGCTAAGTTGAATGATGATGATCGGGTTGCTGCATATATAGTTGAGTCGGAAAATTTTGAGTCCATTCATAATCACTCGGCTTATGCTATGATTCAAGGCGAAAAATTATGAATTTTTCTGTCATATGCAAGTGACACAGCCAGTGACTCCTATTATGAGTAATCCACCGCGCAGCGGTGTTGCGAGGATAACTATCGGATTTTTAACGGAGCAACTATGTCAAAAAAAATCCGATTTTTTCAAAAAATCGGATTTTTAACGGAGCAACTATGTCAAAAAAAATCCGATTTTTTCAAAAAATCGGATTTTTAACGGAGCAACTACGTCAAAAAAAATCCGATTTTTTCAAAAAATCGGATTTTTAACGGAGCAACTACGTCAAAAAAAATCCGATTTTTTCAAAAAATCGGATTTTTAAGCCAGTGTCGCTATCAAAAAAATCGAAGGCTCAAGTCGGAAAGACACTTGTGTATAACGATGAGCGCAGGCGCGTGGGAACGAGGAAAAAGTTAGCTTACGGCATAACAACCCGAAAACCAACAAATCTAAAGCGTTCTGATGGTTTCCTACTGTTACGGAACGCTGAGCGCAATCTCGACAGATGAACCTAATACTGCTTATAAGCACAACAAGCATAATTAGCACCATTCAAAGCAGTATCATCACCATCTATAGAAGGTTCTACACGGGTTTGGATACCACATATTGCTGTACGAATCTTTAATCCCATAAATTCTTTGTCGGGACAAGATACGTGAGGTCCCCATTTTCCCCAAGGCATAGAACCAGCTGCTTGTATGGTTTTGCCATCAGTACATTTAAAACGTACCGAGTTAGTCGCAGTATCATCTTGATCTTTCCGAGAGGGTTCAAAACTCTGGCTAGAACCATTAAAAACAGCAGTTTTGTGACAATTTGCACCTTCTCGCCAAGAACCCCATGGGCCCACAAGACTTGTAATATTTGCCACTTTTTCGCCACTTGTGTTTACACAATAGAGTTTAATTCCGTTAACAGCAGTATCATCACCTTTACCTATTGAGTGTTCAACTTTCATGGCATAACCTGCCGCAAAAGTTCCAGGAGGGCAATATTGCCATCCTCCCCAATTCCCCCAAATTCCCGCATATCCTATAGTGCTAAGCACATCACCTCTGGCAAAAACGGTAGGTGCTACGAAAACAAGAACAACAGCCAGTACTTTCTTGAACATAGGATTTCCTTTGTAAAACCTAAATGATTATCCAAACCTCAATATAAACCAAATCCACCTTATAGTCCAATGCCATTAAGTTAAGGATTTTATGTAGGGTGGGTAACGTGTTTTTGTTGCCCACCAGCCCCGACAGGTGGGCAAAAAGGGCAACCATAAAGGATTGCCCCTACAGCCCACCCTACAAATCCCTGTCGTCTTTGGGCTTAACTTAATGGCATTGACCTTATAGTCATCCAGATAAGTTCTAGCCCAAACCTCAGAGGTTTCCAAAACGGAGTTTAAAGGACAAAACTTTTCTGGATTATGGAACATAGACGCAGGTATGTTTTTAAAATTAACTCATTAACGCCGATAAACCTTCCGTAGTCGGATATTCTACAACCCCTTTTTCCGTCACAATCACATCCACTAACGCCGCTGGCGTCACATCAAATGACGGATTCCACGCCTTTGCTCCGCTCGCTGCAATGGATTGTCCGCCCACTGTGAGGACTTCCTCAATCGGGCGCTCTTCAATCACAATCTGGCTACCATCGGCTAAATTCATATCTACAGTTGAAGTCGGTGCCGCTACCATAAATTTAACACCATGTTGACGTGCCAACACTGCCAAACTGTAAGTGCCAATTTTATTGGCAACATCACCATTAGCCGTAATACGATCTGATCCCACGATGACCCAATCCACCCGTTTTTGCTGCATCAAAGCGGCAGCGGCACTATCAGCTAACAAGGTAACAGGAATATTATCTTCTAGCAATTCCCAAGCCGTTAAACGTGCGCCCTGCAACCAAGGGCGAGTTTCATCGGCATAAACTTGGCTAATTTTTCCCGCTGCATAGGCGCTGCGAATGACACCCAAAGCGGTGCCATAACCGCCCGTCGCCAATGCCCCTGCATTACAATGAGTCAAAACGCGACAATTCGAGGGTAATAATGCTGCCCCTAAATCTCCCATCCGACGATTAGCATCAATATCTTCTTGTTGAATACGCTTAGCTTCTTCCAGCAAGCTTGGCACCGGATTGCCGGTGATATTCGCAAAACACGCTCTCATGCGTTGCAAAGCCCACACTAAATTAACGGCGGTGGGACGCGCTTGTGCCAATTGCTGCAAGTCGGTTTCGATAAGGGTTTGCCAATTATCGGGGGCGGCGGAGTAGGCTGCTTTGGCGGCTAATACGACACCATAAGCGGCTGTGATACCAATCGCTGGGGCTCCGCGCACAACCATATTTTTAATAGCCTGTGCAACATCGGAGGTTTTTTCCAGCTGCATCATCGTCCGCGTTTGTGGCAATTTGCGTTGATCTAGTAAATGTAATTGGTCGTTTTGCCAAGTCACGGCGCGTAGGTGGTAGCTCATAGTGTGAATAGTCCTCATCTTATTTGTTAATTAAATTTGAAACCTGTGGGGAGACTAATACTCCGCAGATTTTCCTTAATTGAACATATTTTAGCAGCAAGTTTACCATAATAACTACATGGATTATTTTTTAGAAAGGATAAGTCAAAACCAAACATTTAGTACAACTAATTGAGAAATAAACGAATTAAAACCAATTATAACTTAATGCCATAGAGTCATGTAGCGTATCCATCGACTTTTTACGATTGAGGGCTATTTTAAAATGAGGGGTAAAATTTAATATTGTAATAAAAACAATGCGTTGCGTAATTTTGGTGTTTTGACTTATCCTTTTTAAATATAATCCCTGTAGTTATTGGGAGTCCAAACTTCAGTTTGGGCGTTCCAAGATAAATCTTGGACTCCTAGCCATGTAGCGTATCCACCGACTTTTTACAATTGAGGGCTATTTTAAAATGAAGGGTAAAATTTAAGACTGTAATAAAAACAAAGTTTTGCGTAATTTTAGTGTTTTGACTTATCCTTTTTAAATATAATCCCTGTAGTTATTGGGAGTCCAAACTTTAGTTTGGGCGTTCCAAGATAAATCTTGGACTCCTAGCCATGTAGGGTGGATTAAGCGGTAGCGTATCCACCGATAGATGATAAATACGGATGTTGAAAAAATGACAGTTTTTATTAATGTATTGTTTTTATTAAATTTTAAAAATCGTATAAAAAATGACAATCGCGCAAGATATTGTTTTTATTATATTCTAAAATTTTACCCCCATTTTCTAGATCGGCTTCGTTTTGGCTCTTATATATATTAGACTTGTTCCGCATGATGGAGTCCAAAATTTATTTTGGACTCCTAGCCGTCAAAACAAAGTAATCAGTAGCGGTTCATTTTAAAATCCCTTTTTCAGCGTTAAAGAAAAAGTTTTTAGTCTTATCGTGTTTCAGGAACTTTTTCAAATAGTCGGCTGTTGCAAAGGCAAATTTCATAGCCTTTAAAGGCACAACAAAAATTTCATTGGGCTTATCTGGAGTTCCGCCTACACCAATAACGATAAAAACAGGTATCTTTCTATCAGTAGCGAAATCATTGTACCGTTCAACTTGTCTTTTTTTAGACCATTCAATACCACCTTTGTAATAATTTTGCCGCCACTTACATTCCACTGCGAATGTTTTCTTGACTCCTTTCAAGCGAAACTCAAACTCTAAATCAGGGTTTTTATTGGACTCTGCATATCTGTTATTTACGCCTTTGTCGCTACGCCATTCTTTGAGCGTAAAATACCGTTTATCAAATTTGTTCACAACTAATTGTTCAAACTGGTCGCCTTTTTCTTTGGCAGTTTTCTGTGGACTTTCTTTTTTGTTTGACGAAAAACCTAACAATTTTAAAATATTACTGAATGAACTCATTGCTTTTTCCTTTCTACTTTAAATGAATTATTTGGTTTCGATACTATGGGAGGAAAGTGTAAATAAAAAAATCGTTATAGCATATTGGATAACCGACAAACGGTTATTTTTATCCGATAAACGGTTAGTTGCCCACCCTACAAAAGAACGTTTTTCAGCTTGATCCCTCCTTGCGTCGGGACAGGCTTAATGGCATTGAGTCATGTAGCGTATCCACCGATAGATGATAAATACGGATGTTGAAAAAATGACATATTTTATTAATATATTGTTTTTATTAAATAAAAATAAATGACGATCAAATGACAATCGCGCAAGATATTGTTTTTATTATATTCTAAAATTTTACCCCCATTTTCTAGATCGGCTTCGTTTTGGCTCTTATATATAACTACATGGATTATTTTTTAGAAAGGATAAGTCAAAACTAAACATTTAGTACAACTAATTGAGAAATAAACGAATTAAAACCAATTCTAACTCAATGCCATAGAGATAAATCCCAGAAGAGTTTATTCGTTATTTTCTTAATTCGTTGTACTTCCCAGAATCTGACTGATTTTTAAAGCGATTTTTTTTTGACTTATCCTTTTTAAATATAATCCCTGTAGTTATTGTTGTTATGTTGTGCCTTGATCCCTCGGCGCAAAGGGACAGGCTTAATGGCATTGAATTTATAGGTGCTATTGGGTTTGTAATTGGTTTGGTTTTGATTTATTATTTGTGGTTTTCAATAGTTAGTTATATTCATTATGTCATTACAATCTATAATCCATAAAACTTTAGGTGCCGTATTAAATAGCCCATTTTTACAAACCTTTGGGGCTAGGGATGTTTATAAGGTGCTTAAGGATCGGTTTGAGTTGAGCACTTATGAAATGACGCAGGCTTATCAGAATAGTTATGCTTATGCGCTTAGTGCTATTGCCGCAGGGTTGGCTTCTGATGAAAGTTGGCGCTCTTTTATTCAGAAAGTGGCTCAAAGTCGGGTTGAGTCTGAGTTTTCGGCTCAAGTATTTTCAGTTTATTTACAGCCTTTTGCTGAATCTGAGGCTTTGCAAGCTGAGGCTTTGCAACAATTCCGTCAAGAATGTATCGTTAATTGTCGCGCCTTGGCTGAGCAGAAAGATCATTTGTTTGAGTTTGAAGAATTTGGTTTGTCTGAGGCAGAGTTAGCGGCTTTGTTGCAAGATTGTGAAATCGAGGTGTTGTCTCAGTTGTTATTAGAGCATCTTCAATCGGTGGCGCAAACCGCTGAGGTTTTGAATCCCTCATTAGTCAAATTTTTGGCTTATAAAAATTTATTAGGTCATGCGGTATTATTTTTCTTGCGTGAACAGTTGCGCGATAATCCTCGTTTTGAGCGTACTTTAGCCGCTTTACGGCAAGAGGGTATGTTGTTTGAGGTGCGGGATTTTAAGCAGGCTCAAGTTGAGTTAAAAAGTTCTTTGGAGAATAAGTTAAGTGCTATTGAACAGCAGTTAGCCGCACAAAATCAGCGTCTGATTGATGCCGCTTCTCCAGATGAATTGTCCCAAATTTGGCAGCAGAAACAAGATTTAATTAAACAACAAGCGGTTGTTAATCAAGCTATGACTAATGTGCCGCAGCATTCTGTTTATGCACAATTTAATCAGTTTTGTGATCAATTTGCTAATTGGAGTTTGTTGCTCGATAGTCAGGTTGAGGTTGTTATTGCCGCTTTGAGCGATTTGCAATATGTGGTTGAAAAGATTGATCGCAATGTGGAAATGATTTTAGCTGAGCTGAGAGAACTTGCGGCTCGTATTGATGTATCTGCTAAGATTAAGGCGCGTGATGAGTTTAGTGTATATAATTCCGTTACGGAAAATCGGATACGTCAGGCTATTCGTCAGTTTAAAAACTTGGCTAATTATTTGGATTATCCTCAAGCCGCTATGCAGGTTGGTAGTATTGCCTCAGGTTTGGGCGATTTAAAAGAGGCTAAAAGTTTGTTGATTGAAATTTTCAAGACTAGCAAAAATAATAATGAAAAAGCCCTTGCCGCTTATAATTTATTTTTTATCTATTTACGCCAAGGTTCAAATGACAATGCTTTGAAATGCTTAAACGCAGCCATTCGTCTCAATCGCCAAGCACATATTTTACATAATATTGATCGTTATCCGATTAAATCTTTGCTGGGTGCCGGTGGGATGGGGTGCGTGTTTCTTTGTGAAGATACTTTGGAACAACGCTTGGTGACGGTAAAGTGTTTGTGGGAAATTCAGTCTAGTGGTGAGGCTGACGAGATTTTTGCTGAGCCTTTGGCTATGGCTAAAATTGCTGAAAATTATGTGCCTAAGCCTTTGGATTATGGTTATGTCGATGCCGTTCAGCGGGAACGGGCTTTTTTTGTGACTGAGTTTGTTGAGGGGGCAATAGATGGCGAAGCCTGGTTGGTTAAATATGGTCAGATGGATTTAGCCACTGGTGCTGCGGTTGGTATTCAAGTCGCGCAAGCTTTACAAAAAGCGCATGAAAAGGATATTTTTCATTTGGATTTAAAACCGGCTAATTTGTTATTGAAATCCAGCGAATCCGGTATTGCGGTAAAAATCCTCGATTTTGGTTTAGCCAAAATCGCGACATCATTAAGACAAGTTGCTGATTCGAGACAAAGACAGTCTGCTCGAAGTCAATTAGCGCAACAGGTATTTGGTACTTTTGATTATGCGCCACCGGAACAGTGGGGAGATAGGGAATATCGCCTTGTGAGTGCCAAAAGCGATGTATTTGCCTTGGGTAAAACTTTATATCGCTTTTTTTCTGGCAAACGCCCTCAACATAATATCCGTCAAAAATATTTACCCAAAGCGGAGGGTTTGTTGGATTTGTTGGAAGATTGTGTAGAGGATGATCCAAAAGATCGTCCAGATATTGCGACTCTTTTAGAGCGTTTAGTGGGTTTATTGCCGAAACCTACTCCGAGAAAAAAACCGAAACCTACACGGATAGAAAAACAAAAATCTATTGCGCCAGATCAGCTATCTTTGCAAATAGGACATTCCTCAGATGTAAATTCCGTCGCGTTTTCCCCCGATGGCAAAACCGCCTTATCGGGTAGTCGAGATCACTCCGTGAAATGGTGGGACTTATCCAGCGGGCGCGTCATCAAAAGCTTAGAAGCACATTCCTCTTATGTATCTTCCGTTGCGTTTTCCCCCGATGGCAAAA
>JBDLJY010000196.1:0-12442 GCA_039714115.1 Pseudomonadota bacterium
GTTTTTGACACCTGTCAGGTTTGTCTTAACTTAATGGCATTGTGCCATAGGCTCCAATACGGCTATCTTTCATAATGGTGAGAATTTGTGAAATATCAACAAACTTGCTACCCCAATCCCGCCAATTATCCAACCTATGAATGGAAAATATTTACGTGATTTATTCAGTGCCTCATCACTATGCTCAATCCAATCAGGGCTAGGAATTCTGGTATAAAACCTCAATGCGGCAACAAAATGCTGAATTTCAGTTTTTAGCATTGCTTACACCTGCACTGTCAAAGCTCGCCATATTATTAAGAAAACTGACTGCGGAGTTAATTATCGGATAGGCGACTGCACAACCGGTGCCTTCACCTAAACGCATTCCTAGTTGTAACAAGGGTTTGGCGTTTAAATATTCCAAGAGTAATTTATGCCCAGATTCATCAGATAAATGACAAAAAATCGCATTTTGCTGAATCTTTGGCTCAATATGTTGTGCGACTAAAAAAGCGGCTGATGCAATAAATCCATCAATCATCAACAGCATATTTTTCTGATAGGCGGCTAACATTGCTCCACAGATTTGTGCAATTTCAAAACCGCCAAAAGTGGCTAAAATTTCTTTGGGCTGAGTCAAATTTGGATGGCGATTTTGGGCTAGTGTCAGTTGTTCTAACTTATGTTGCAATTGTTCATCATTCAATCCGGTACCTCTGCCCACGCAGTTTTCTAAAGGAATTCCAGATAATTGGCTCATGATTAAGCTAGCAGATGAGGTATTACCAATACCCATTTCTCCGAAACCGATAATATTACAACCGCCTTGAAAAACCGTTTCGACAATCTCTGAAGATTTGTCAAAACAAAGATTTAATTCAGCCATAGTCATTGCCGAATCATGCAAATAATTTTTGCTACCCTTAGCAATTTTGGCATCAATTAATTGAGATTGAGGCTCAAAATCGTAATTGACACCAGCATCAATAACATTAATAGCAATATCATGTTGTTGACAAAAAACATTAATCGCAGCCCCTGCTTGTAAAAAATTAAATACCATCTGTGCAGTGACTTCCGAAGGAAAAGCACTTACACCTTCTATGGCAATCCCATGATCACCTGCAAAAACTAAAATAGTCGGATTGGATAATTTAGGATTGAGCGTATTTTGAATGCTGCCAATTTGTAAGGCTAATTTTTCTAACTCACCTAAAGCACCCAAAGGTTTAGTTTTATTGTCAATTTTTTGCTGTAAAGCCGATATTAATGTATTCATAATTTTCCTTTTAAAATCTGCGGCAAGCCGGCAACAACCAAAAATTGATGATGTGCGATACGTGCTGCCATTTCCGAATCACCCACCCCACCTATGCACATGAAAGCTTAACATTTTGATTTTATTCATGTATTTTTTTGTGGAACGGGAAAATTTTATGCGACTTATCCATAATATAACAAAGGTCAAAGCAATAAGTAATTGATATGAATACTTTTTTTATGATTTAACTAAATCGCCACTAAGCCTATTAAAACCTAGTACCCCTTGGTTTGCTATTCCCAAAAATTACCTAGCCTAAAATCGCCGTTTATGGACTCTCATTGCTTATGGATTGTAAAGCCACGTAGTTGTTGGCTTTGCTGGGGATTGATAATACCTAAGTAATGTTTAAGGTTTAACAAAAAAACACAATAAAATAAAACGGTTAAGCTTATAAAACTGGCATTGACTTCACAGTTGCGGTGGCGATATAAATGACTTCTAAACCGCTTTC
Organism: Pseudomonadota bacterium; assembly: GCA_039714115.1. Lineage (GTDB taxonomy): Bacteria > Pseudomonadota > Gammaproteobacteria > Beggiatoales > Beggiatoaceae > Thiomargarita. The sequence continues at coordinate 1,758 of JBDLJY010000196.1, forward strand.
CAGAGCTAACTGTTCAGCAAAACGACTTTTGCCAGAACGCGCTCCGCCTAAAATAAGTTCAAATATATTATACTATAAACGTGACCATCATATGATGTAGAATCATATTTCTAGGGTCAATGCCATTAAGTTAAGACAAACCTGACAGGTGTCAAAAACCTGTCAGGTTAATTTTTCATTGAATTTACAACGTGCCATGTTTTGGATACCTGGCAGGTCTGAATTTTAGGGGTTTATCATACTGGCATTGATTTCTAGGGTGGGTAGAGCGATACGCAGTCACGGAGGGTAGCGGAGTAAGAGACACCTAAGATCAGCAGCTAAAAAAATACACAAAAATCTTGACATTACTGTTATGCTAAGGTATCGGAATAGTGCATACTATTTTATCTATGATTCCGACAACAAATAGCATTGATTAAGCACCGAGGAAAAAATGATGAAAAAATTAATGTTGCCTTGTGCGATTAAAGGATTTAAAATCGAAAATTACCAAGGCATTATTAAAACTAATATTGCTGATTTGCCCGGAGAAACTCAATGGATATTTTTGACTGGAGAAAATGGATTTGGTAAAACCAGCGTACTACAAGCAATTGCCATTGGTTTATTTGGGAATCAAGATAACAAAAGAATCCTAACAGAAAATGATTGTCAAATCACGATAGAATTTAATAACCACGGTAACAATCAGATTAATCGCTTAGGAACACCACAGTTTCAAGCCTTTACTCAGTTTGTTGCTTATGGTTCATCCAGACTAGAAATTCAAAATCAACAAACACGAAACGAAGTTTCCGAAAAAAGCACGACGACTTATGGCTTATTTAATACCGATGGCGTTTTATTAAACATTGAATATGAGTTTTTTATCGGCTATCTCAAAAAACATCCAAAATTTTCAGTTATCAAAAAAACACTACTGAAATTATTACCTTATATTGCTGATATACAAGTCAATGAGAAAGATGAAGTCGTTTATATTGAAAAAGAAAATGGGGGTAACAACCAAACTTATGAGCCAATACCCTTTAGAAAATTAGCATCCGGGCATAAAAGTATCATTGCCATGATTGGAGATATGTTGATTCGTTTTTATCAACAACAACCAGAGGTGATTGAACCTCAAGATTTTTGTGGTATCGTCTTAATTGATGAACTTGAGTTGCACTTACACCCTAAATGGCAACGCCAATTGCCGTCTCTGTTATCGGCAGTTTTTCCTAAAGTGCAATTTATTGCATCTACTCACAGCGTGATTCCATTTTTGGGCGCACCCGAAAATTCGGTTTTTCTTAAAGTGAAACGTTCTAAAGAACAGGGCATTAAGATAGAGCAAATTAATATAGACATTATAAATTTATTGCCTAATATTTTGTTGACTTCTCCGCTTTTTGATTTAGACATTAAGCCGGAAAACAATCGCAGTTTAAGCTTGCTTAGAACTGAGGAAACTTATGACGAAGCCAAATTAAATGATGAAATTCGAGCCAGTCTCAAAGCATTTGAAGAAAGTGAGGACGATTTTCCAGACGATTTATTTATAACCAATGATCAGCGTTAAAAAAGACTACAATAATCCGCCAGCGGGTTTAAACACCAAGGGTTGCCAAAATCAAATCAAAAAGGCACTCATTGAAAAAGACAAGCACAGTTTCAGTTCTTATTATTATAGGGATGCAACTTATGATGTGTTAAAAAACCAAATTTACCATCGTAAATGTGGCTATTGTGAAACCGATACCACTGCGGGGGCAGCATTACAAGTTGATCATTATCGCCCCAAAAAGCGTATTCAGGATGACAGATCACATAGCGGTTATTACTGGCTCGCTTATGAATCAATGCCAGTATGATAACCCCACCAAATAAGACCTGCCAGGTATCCAAAACATGGCAGGTCGTTGTAAATTAAAGGGCAGATTGATCTGACCGGTTTTTGACACCTGTCAGGTTTGTCTTAACTTAATGGCATTGAGCTTATGAATGGAGTAATCTGATACTGGTATGCTCAGCATGTAATAGCAAAAAATCTAACCAATTTCCACTTGAGTTGACGGGCAAAAGAGTCACACAACCACCGCTAGACTTTCACGGATTAGATAAAAATGCTTGTCAGGCTGATTCACCCATCATGGCTGCCGAAAAACCTTTGTTACTAAATCCTGAAATAGATAAGCCTGAGTTACATTTTATATTTTTGCCCAATGGTGAAATCATAGAAAAAACTCAACGTGGTAAGAAAACCCAAGAAATCTGTGATTTAAACCGAGACGATTTAGTCATCGCACGCAAAACCATTGTAGATAATTTTTTGGCAGAAATCAGATATGATTTGAATGAGTTTAAAAACAAGCGCATTGATAAAAAAACGCTACGACATTCGCTTAAAAAAATATTTATAAGGATTTTTAAAAGCTTATCTCCTACTCAACCTTATTCTCGTTTAGCTTGGTTTATGTTTCACAAGTTAAGAAACAACAACAAGTTGTCAAAAAAGCTTTTCAATTATTTAAAGATGGGAAATTATAAACCTTCGACGATAGTGATTGATGAAAATTTACCAAAACATCAATGGGATAGATTAGATAAGGCATTATATACATGCAAACCAATACATTAATGATTCAAGGTACGACATCAGACGCTGGCAAAAGTACCTTAGTTGCCGGCTTATGTCGCGCCTTTGCACGGCGTGGAATACGGGTTGCGCCTTTTAAACCGCAAAATATGGCATTAAATAGTGCAGTCGCCGCAGATGGCGGAGAAATTGGTCGCGCACAGGCAGTACAAGCACAAGCCTGTGGTATTCCGCCCAGTCATGACATGAATCCTGTCTTGCTTAAGCCTAACACCGATACCGGCGCACAAGTGATTATTCAAGGCTATGCCATAGAAAGTATGGACGCTTGTCGTTTTCATGATTATAAATCAGTAGCAAAAAAAGCGGTGCTAGAATCTTATGCGCGTTTAAGCCAAAACTATACAACTATTTTAGTTGAAGGTGCTGGCAGCCCAGCAGAAATTAATTTGCGTGAAAATGATATTGCCAATATGGGATTTGCTGAAGCGGTAGATTGTCCCGTCATTTTAGTGGCGGATATTGATCGAGGCGGTGTATTTGCCCATATTATTGGCACACTGGCATTGCTCTCAAGCAGTGAACAACAACGCATTATTGGATTTGTGATCAATCGTTTTCGTGGCGATATTGCCTTGTTGCAATCTGGGCTAGATTGGCTAGAAAAAGAAACGGGTAAACCAGTATTAGGCGTATTGCCTTATTTACACGGTTTACATTTAGAAGCTGAGGATGCCATTACTACCCAACAAGTCGATAAAACGGTAGATACTTTGCAAGTGATTGTGCCGGTTTTGCCTAGAATCAGCAACCATACTGATTTTGATCCATTACGTTTACATCCACAAGTTAATCTACAATTCATTGGATTACAAGAGACGCCTCCACCAGCTGACTTGATTATTCTCCCCGGCTCTAAATCGGTTTGTGCAGACTTAACCGCCTTACGTCAAGCAGGTTGGGAATCGGCTATTTTGCGACATTTGCGTTATGGCGGACGAATATTAGGCATTTGTGGAGGATTTCAAATGCTAGGGCATAGCATTGATGATCCATTAGGATTAGAAGGACAAGCCAACTGTATTGCCGGATTAGGATTATTAGACATCGAAACCATATTAGAACCCGAAAAAACCTTACGTAATGTATCTGGCCACTTAACATTTGAGGATAATGCGATTATAAGCGGCTATGAAATTCATGCTGGAGTTAGTAAGGGAAAAGGATTAAATAAACCTTTAGTACAACTTGAAGATTATACAGATGGGGCGCGTTCTACAGATAATCAAATTTGTGGGACTTATTTACATGGTTTATTTGAATCTCCCTCCGCGTGTAATGCTTTATTAGGTTGGGCTGGATTGGAACGTCCAACAACGCCAGATTATCATGCAAAACGTGAAGCTGATTTGGAGCGGTTGGCTGATGTTATTGATGAGTATATTGATGTTGATCGGATTGGGAATTATGTCAAGCTACAAGGATAAATTATTGCATATATATAACTATGATGATAACATCTCATAAACTTTTACTTAAAAAAGTAAAGCAGTATAAATAAATACATAGCAAATTGGTTTTTTATTATCTAACAATTATTTAAATTTAAACTAACAGGTAAGACAGGATATCATGGCACAAACTGTATTAAATTTGGAAATACCTCATCCCATTTTGCTAGCACTTAAAGTTCCTAAAAAACAATGGGCTGAATACCTACGTCAAACGCTTGCAGTTGAATTTTATCGGGAAGGTAAACTTTCCCTTGGTAAAGCCAGAGAATTTGCTGGATTATCTAATAAATGGGAAATGATTCAACTCTTAAATGAACGAGGTGTCGATCTGAATTATTCAGCAGATGACAGCATAGCCGATTTAGAAACCTTAAATAAACTATTATCATGAAAAATCTTAAAGTGGTTTCTGATTCAACACCGTTGATTGCTCTGGCGCGAATCAATAGTTTTAATATTTATTTTTAGATGTCCAAGATAAATCTTGGACTCCAAAACATCATTTTGTTTAGGAATTCAACGGGATGAATAAAATTATGTCAAAACTCATCGCTATTATTTTTTTATTTATACCAATGTCCACTATTGCGGCGGGCAAACACGCTTTGCTTATTGCTATCCAAGACTATAGCAAAACCACTTTCAAGTCTCTCAATGGTCCCGCCAATGACCTCAAATTGACCCAGGGCGTGTTGCGTGAACGCTTTGGCTTTGTCGAAGATGATTTTATTATTCTCAAGGATGAGAGGGCTACTCATTCTGGCATTGAAAAGGCTTTCAAGGCACTGAGGGAGCGAGTGAAACCCAATGATTTTGTTTATATTTTTTATTCGGGCCATGGCTCACAAAGCCAAGATTTAAACGGTGATGAACCCAGCGGCTACGACCAAACTTGGGTTTCTTATGGCGCTCGTACCCGTTCCGATAACAAGGATAAAGACAATTACGACGTATTAGATGATGAAATTGACAAATGGTTGTCCAACTTATATCAAAAAACTAAAAATGTCATATTTGTCTCAGACTCTTGTCACTCCGCGACTGTAGCCAGAGGCGCCGCCGCAATGAGTCGAGCGATTGAGGAAGATAAACGACCCCATTTGTTGGGAAAACGCCTCTATCAGCCTCTAAAAACCCATTATGGCATTCATATCGGTGCCGCACGAGATAATGAATCAGCTATTGAACTCGCTCAAAAAGATGATCAATATTACGGCTTGTTTACTTGGTATTGGACGCAAAATTTACAGCAGGCTCAAATAGGTGAAACTTGGAATGATGTTTTTAAGCGGACTTATGCCCAAGTGACAACGGAGCGCGGCATGGCGCAACACCCACAAATAGAAGGTGAGCATCGTAGACAAGTGTTAGCTCCAGGCTTTAGCGCATTATCGCCGACGATTCCTATCATCCGTATCATCTCTAAAAGCAGGGTAAAAATAAAAGCGGGTTCTCTCCTTGGCGTTACTAAAGGCTCGGTTTATCGTTTATATAACTCGCCCAAAGATTCCCCTCGCTTGAAGATTTACCTTGTCACTCCTTTCGCCAGTTATGCTAAAGCGGAGTCCAAAGGCAATTTCAAGGTTGGCGATTTAGTGGTAGAGGAAAGTCATGCTTACCATTTTACAGCTTTTAAAGTTTACTTAGGGGCGGACTTTGATGAAGATAAACCATTGTTAAAAGAGATTGTGGCAGCTTTTGCTACACTATCCGCCTACCAGCTCACCGATAATCCGCATCAGGCTAATCTACAATTGTACCTCTTGCGCCCCTTCGCCAATCAAGATGGGCAACTCATTTACGCCTCGCCTGATGATGCCTTACCAAAATCTTTCCCTAATCAACCACCTGAATTATGGGTACTGACACCGGATCAACGCTTATTCAAAAAAGGACTTAAAATTCCCTTTGATAATAAAATAGAAGGGCTTCAGTTACTAGAGTTCAAATTAAAAAAAATGGTCCGTGCCCGTGAACTTAAAGCACTCCCAAGTCATCGTGGTAGCACTTTACGGGTGATCGTGCAAACTTATTTGTTAAGTCAGATCACATCTTGTCCAAAAGGAGCGAATTGTGTGCAGCTTTCCGATTATGGTTTAGGCTTACATCTCAAAAAGGGGCCTTATCCTTTACAGAATATTGAGGCGCTGAGTCAAAATGACCTTGTTAGTTTTAGCTTGCATAATCAATCTGAAGAGGATTATTATTGTTACTTGATTCATATCGAGCCAGACGATGATATTTACACGATTTTTCCTAGTCCTGACAATACGGAATTAGCCCTTCTCAAAAAGGGAGAAAAACGGAAAGTGATGGCTCTTTTGCTAATGGGTGAAAGCGGAGAAAATACTATTCAGGTCATTACCAGCACGGTTCCGATTGATATTTCATTATTGGAACAGCCGAGAGCACGCTCCGATTCAAATCCTTTAAAAGTTGAAGTTGATGAATGGGCGACTGGGCAAGTTAGTTTTAAAGTTGCAAGTGAGTAGGAGTCCAAGATTTATCTTGGATTCCTAGCTTTTATCGCCTACACTCATTTATTTATTTGAAGCGAAACGCGCCATAAATTCCAATACCGTCTGTCGGTATTCTTTATACTTGAATGTACTTATATGCCAATGCCATTAAGTTAAGCCCCCAAAAGAAGACCTGCCAGGTTTCCAAAACATGGCAGGTCGTTGTAAGTTAAGGTAAAAATTAACCTGACAGGTTTTTTACACCTGTCAGGTTTGTCTTAACTTAATGGCATTGACTTATATGCCCATTTCTGGTTTTTTTATAAAATTTTGGTTTTCCAGCTAATTTAAACAACTTTTGACCGTGACTTGATGGAATGATTTGATCTTCATTGCTATGCATGATAAGCACTGGAGTGAGCATGGTTCTAAAAATAAGATATAGCTTTGTTAATCTCTGCCTGTCACCACCAAAGTGATTTCATACTCAGAAATCGCTTGGGTACTGATGGGCTCTGGTCTCACTTTTTTCAATTCCAAACGATACTTATCGAATTTAACAGCCGTTGGGCCAACAACAGAATTGGTATTTAAAAGGACTTCTACCGCTTGTTGCTGCTCCTGATAAACCTGCAAGACGACAATCACGTTTCCCGCCCATACGCAAACCACATCCGTCGGACAACGAGAATCTTCCTGAATAGCAACGAACTGAATCTCAAGCGCATCCAATATTGCACTTTGTCCGACGAACAAGTTAAAGGGGGCAGCCAATTGTGCATTCACAGGTTGATGAGCCGTAAATCGCTTCAGTTTAAAATCAGCTGTGGCAAAATCTAACTGAAGTTCAACATTGTAAAAATGAATTTCTTCATCTACGCTCACTTCTGGAATCCGCAGCGTGCCACTTTGCGATGAAAAATTTGAGATGGCGGCGGCTAGCACCGGAAAAAGAATAAGTTTCATAAAGACACCTCATATATAAGTATATTATTGTAATCATAAATAATCACTGCGACAGCAGGCTCGCTTTTTAATCTTCAGGTGTACCTACATGGATATTCAGACGCTCCAAACATTCTTTATGTGGTGTACAATTATAAATGGAACCCTGCTGGAAGTCTTTAAAGAAATGAATACCGTTACCGATTCCACAAACTGTATTGATAAAACTCAGCTCATTACTGAACTACAGGCGATAGCCCCAGTGCTACATGAGACAGAAGAACTCAGAGCTTATGAGTGTGATGGATTATCAGCCTATCGAAAATTGCCTTGGGTAGTGATATTGCCTGATGCCATCGAACAGGTGCAATCTATTATGCGCCTATGTCACCGCCTAAATGTGCCCGTAGTCGCCCGTGGTGCCGGCACTGGACTTTCAGGCGGTGCCTTGCCAGTTGAGCAAGGGGTATTGTTAAGTTTAGCTAAATTCAAAAACATCATTGAGATTGACGCTGCCAAACGCCTTGCTCGTGTACAACCCGGCGTGCGGAATTTAGCCATTTCTCAAGCCGTTGAACACCTTGGGCTTTATTATGCGCCTGATCCTTCTTCCCAAATTGCTTGCACCATCGGCGGAAATGTGGCGGAGAATTCCGGAGGGGTACATTGCCTGAAATATGGATTGACAGTACATAATATTCAACAGCTCAAAATGGTGACTGTCGAAGGTGAATTATTAACCATTGGGCATGGCGGCTTAGATTCTCCTGGTTATGATTTATTGGCATTAATGACTGGTTCCGAAGGTATGTTGGGCATTATTGTTGAAATCACGGTTAAGTTATTAGCTAAACCGGAGCGTGCTCAAGTATTGTTAGCGGCATTTGACGATGTGGAAAAAGCTGGGGCTGCGGTTGGCAATATTATTTCCGCTGGCATTATTCCTGCTGGTTTGGAAATGATGGATAAATTAGCCATTCAAGCGGCTGAAGATTTTGTCCATGCGGGTTATCCGCTAAACGCTGAAGCTATCTTGTTATGTGAACTGGATGGTTTGAATGGGGAAGTTTCTGAAAATATTATGTCTGTCCGTCAGACGCTGCTACAAAGCGGTGCCACTGAAGTCCGCACTGCCAAAGACGAACTTGAACGATTGACTTTTTGGAAAGGACGCAAAGCCGCTTTTCCCGCTGTCGGCAGAATTTCGCCGGATTATTATTGTATGGATGGCACCATTCCTCGCAAACGCTTAGCAGAAGTGCTAAAAACTATCTCTGATTTATCCAAACACTATGAACTGCCCGTCGCTAATGTATTTCACGCCGGCGATGGCAATTTACATCCATTAATCCTTTATGATGCCAACAAACCCGGAGAATTAGAACGCACCGAAGAGTTTGGCGGCAAAATTCTGGAATTCTGCGTTAAAGTCGGTGGCACAATCACTGGCGAACACGGCGTGGGCATGGAGAAAATTAATCAAATGTGTGTACAATTTAACGCTTTGGAATTAAGCCAATTTCATGCCGTCAAAGCGGCTTTTGATCCCAATGGGTTGCTCAATCCGGGTAAAGCGGTGCCAGAATTACACCGTTGCGCTGAATTTGGGGCCATGCACGTACATCATGGTCAATTGCCATTTCCTGAACTAGAACGCTTTTAAGAAAGTTTAAAGGAGTCCAAGATTTATCTTGGACGTCTGCCTAATATGATTAACAACGATATAAGTACCCAGCTACAACAACAAGTGCAAACAACAGCGACGCCGCTGTATATTCGCGGCGGCAATAGCAAAGCTTTTTATGGACGTAAGCCGATTGGGACTCCATTGAACTTGAGTGAGCATTGTGGCATTACTAATTATGAGCCCACCGAATTGGTGATAACTGCCCGCGCTGGTACGCCATTAAAGGAGATTGAAAATGCCTTGTCTAGTGAAAATCAAATGCTTGCTTTTGAGCCACCCGCCTTTGCTGAAACCGCTACTTTGGGTGGGACTATCGCTTGCAATTTTTCAGGACCACGCCGCCCTTATATGGGTGCAGCCCGCGACTTTGTCTTAGGTTGCCAACTGTTAAATGGTAAAGGAGAAATCCTGCATTTTGGCGGCGAAGTTATGAAAAATGTTGCCGGTTATGATGTTTCACGTTTGATGGCTGGGGCATTGGGCACGCTGGGCGCGTTACTCGAAATATCGCTCAAGGTGTTACCTAAACCCGAAACGGAATTAACGCTAGTCCAAGCTTTGTCCACTGAAGCAGCACTCAAACGTTTACATGAGTGGGGACTTAAACCGTTGCCAATCAGTGCAAGCTGCTTTTATGACAATCAATTGTTTATTCGTTTATCAGGCTCATCCGGGGCGGTTGCCGCTGCACAAAAAACCATTGGCGGCGAGATCAGGAATAAGGTTTTTTGGCAACAACTCAAAGAACATCAATTGCCATTTTTTAATACCACCACGCCGCTGTGGCGTTTGTCATTAAGTTCGGACACGCCTCCCTTCACATTTGGGGAATGCTTATACGAATGGGGCGGCGCACAACGCTGGTTAAAAACTGATACTGAGACAGCTATTATTCGTGAAGCTGCCCAAAATGCTGGTGGTTATGCAACGCTGTTTAGGGCGTCGTCAGAGGATGGCGAAATATTTCATCCCCTGCCAGAAGGTATGATGCGTATTCATCAACGCTTAAAACAGGCATTTGATCCTAAAAGAATTTTTAATATAGGTAAGATGTATCAAGAGCTTTAAATGCAAACGAATATCATTGAAAAATACCGCGAAACTGTGGAAGGACAAACGGCTGAATCTATTTTACGCGCCTGCGTGCATTGTGGTTTTTGCACCGCTACTTGCCCAACTTATCAATTGTTATGCACTAGTAGCTTGGTAGGCGATAAATCTTATCAAAGTAAGTGAGATAAATTTATGAGATCATGCGTCGTTCGGTTCCCACGCAGACACCAATGCCATTAAGTTAAGACAAACCTGACAGGTGTCAAAAACAGGTAAGGTTAATTTTTTCTTTAGTTTACAACGACCTGCCATGTTTTGGATACCTGGCAGGTCTGATTTGGGGGGGGTTATCATACTGGCATTGACGCAGACACATGGGAACCAGAGAACTCAAATTTTAACGGAGCGTAGTCTTTATCCCTTCTAAAAACTAATCCCTGTAGTTT
>JBDLJY010000197.1:0-12439 GCA_039714115.1 Pseudomonadota bacterium
CCCTAAAAACAGGAATACAACGATGAATGCACACTCACAACTTGCCCAGCTTGAGCGGTTCGCAAAAAAACATTATTCCGACGAACTATCACGTCGTCAATTTTACATGATCACATATTTTCTCTTGGCGGAATGGCAAGAGCGTATTGACAAGCGCACGCGCCTAGAGGTTTTGAGAAAGGTTCACTTCTATGCAAATTTATTCCGCCGTCGTCGGAATAGTCAGCAGAGGTTTTCTATAGAATACATAAAATATTGGTCGATTCACGCGGCAAACAAATGGCTTCAATATTATAAAAATCTTCGCCCTGCGATCAATATATGGCAAGCGATCTCGGTTAAAAATCCCCTACATCCCGCCAACGCATTCAAAGGCATTGGCGCCGATGTCAATCGCACCATACCCGTCATCGGCACCCCTATGCCCGTTCGTGACGATAACTCATCTCACACACAAAGTGAGCATCATAAAGTACTTGTGCTACAAGGCGCCCCAACCTGCGGCACAAAAAAAATCTTTTTTGATGCAGACGGCAACCCACAAAAAAGCGGAGCGAGACAACAAACACTTTTTGCTCCGTCACAATTTAAGTGCAATGATATTCAAAGTCTTGCGGAGGGGCTCCGTGCATTAGAAAGTCAACCCGATAAATTCATCATCCACGGGCAACCACGCGAGCCCCTAACTGGTGAAAAAATAAATCGCCGCAAATATGAACATGCCAACGCCAACATGCCGCCATCAATCCAAACTGGTGGAGCAGTCCCCTTTTTTACAGCGGATATTGACAACCTTCAGTTGGTTGACTTAGGATATCACGAAAAGACAACGATAACCGACGTATCCATTGAGCAACTCGTCGATAAAATAACTGAAAAATTCTTGCCCAATTTTCGAGATGTCTCCTACTATGCCCAATTTTCATCAAGCTGCGGCTGGAAGGTTGACGATCAAAAGACAATTAAGATACATATATGGTGGTGGCTAGAGAGCAAGATTGAAATAGCTGCGATGAAAAAAATTGCCAAGCGAATAAATCAGACAGTCGGATTTCAGCTTTTAGACACAGCCATTTATCAAGAAACGCAACCCATTTATATTGCCGCGCCGATTTTTCCCCAAGGAACACCAGATCATTTGCGCGAACGCTCCAAAATGGTTGTGCTGCCAAAAGCAAGCGCAAGGTTAGAGGATGCATATCAAGCAAGTGTCGAGGAAAGAGAAAATACCAAGAGCAAGCCTGGAGCAAAAAAACCAGATAGTTTGCAAGCATGGACCGAGTTTTTTGGCAATCTCGGTACCGAAACGTCCCTGCATGACAACCTCCTCGCGTTCTTTTTCTGGGCGATCAAGGCCAAAATATCTGAGAGCGATTTTAATCAGATAAAAGCCGCGCTCGGGAACTCTCCAAGGATGAAAAAAAAGCCAGCTCGCTTGTCAGCGCTGCTCAATGGCGAATGGGACCAAACACTAGATTGGTGTAAAAGCCGAGAGACGGAAAAGGAAGATGCCCTAACATCACCCTTACCGCCGGGCTATATCATGAAAAAAGGGGGATTGCATGTCGAATCCGTTACTCGTAATGATAAACTTCCATTTTGGAAGTTGGTTTATGCTGGGATTTTCCGTGTTATAGGTTTTCATAGAGACATGGATACTCTGCAAACTTTTGTCGAGCTTCAAATAGAAAGTTTTGATGGCATACGAAATATAACTGTCCCACAATCAGCCCTTGCGACAAAGAACACGCTTATCAAAACGCTTAGCAATCTTGGAGCATTTATATCAGATAAGAACGCTCAGCTTTGTCTGTACTATTTAGACACCTGCTTTCAGCAAGACTACCGCCAAAAACTATCAAAAAAAAGAAGCACTAACCGCTTGGGTTTTCACGGTGACTCCTTTGTTTTGCCGGATGTTACAATCGGTGGAGATACCGCTTTGGAATATAAGGGTGATTTGTCTGGCGACGTGGAAGATCGAAATATATATGCTAATGCGGTTCGTACTATTTTCAACGAATGGGGCGACGATGCTTGGGTAACAACCACCGCATTAGGTTTTTCATTGGCTAGTCCATTTATTAAAAAGTTTAACATTACACGTAATCCGATTTTAGTATTAACTGGAGAAAGCGGCAGCGGCAAAAGCACACTCTTAAGATTTGCAATCGGTGCCTGGGCATCAAATATTGCACGCCCATTTGTACTAGAAGGCAGCGTACCAAATACACCGATTGGATTTGCACAAAATGTCGCTGGCCTCAATGGCTTGCCATGTTTTTTTGATGAGATCAATCGGGCTGAAACACATCGCGGCAATGCCGTCCGTTGGGGTGATGCCGCGATGGCCTTCGCAAACGGACAAACTCGCATTAGAGGCTCAAAGCAAGATGAAACGCAAGCACAAGGCGGTGATAAAGTAACTGGCACATTGTTTGGCGCTGGCGAATCGTTACCAGAGTGCCGGGTTCCTGGAGTGTATAATCGACTTTTTTTGGTAAACGCAACCGAAAATCAGCCGCTTGGATTATCACCAAGTTTAGAAGGCACGCAAAGGGCCCAACTACTTGAGAAAGCAACAGAACAAGGCGGAGGAATTTTAGGTAGCAAGTTTGTCGAATTTGTTTCAAATCATTGGGACGAATTTCATGCCGCCTATAAAAAACTGAGAAAAGAGTGGGAATGGCGTTTTAAGACGCACACAGACGCGATTTGCTTGGTTGTCACAGTCTTACGGTTCTTGTGTCGCTTATTAAATATTAGCGAGACTGGAATAATAGATGTAATGATAGATAATTTTGTAAAATTATTCTGCGATTTCGACTCGAAAGACGATCATCCCGCTAACCAGGCAATGGAGACTATACGAGGCATGATTGCATCCAGCCGCGAAGAAACGAGGTGGGAGGCTGGACAACTAATCCATTTGGAATATTTTAATTATAAAAATGTGCCATTCTTTTGGAAGAGTGGGGACAACTATGCAATCCCCGCAACAAGCGACATTTTAAAAAGAGAACTGGGCGATATAAAACCATTTTATCAAAAATGGATAGAAAGCGGCTTTATTTTGCCAGGCAAAGACGGGAAAAGCACACAAGCGGTAAGCTCAAAAATCGGTCCAAATTCCACGCGGTGTCTCGTAATCCCCGCCATGTTTTTTGAAGACGTTTTACCATCATCAGACGAAAAAAATGAAGTAGCAAAAGAAGCTACCGTTACACCAGTTATCACAAAAAATGATGAAACACAAAAGGACAGCAACAACAAAACTGTACCCTCCGTCATTATGGCGCCCAAAACAAGCGAAAGAGAAAGCCCGCCGAGCTTTGTTGAGCAATTACTGGAAGGTTTAAGAAAGATTTATCGGAATAGAGTTCTTTTAGAATTACCCGATATTTTAACTGCGCTGGAACGGCTATTGCCGGTTGAGTTCAATTGGGAATGGCTTGAAAAACGCTTAGCAGATTATCAAACGGGTGTAACCGCTTTCAAAAAAGAGGACTTCTTGCGCTCAATTGCCAGCGAGTTGGTTTTTCTGGAAAGGGGTTGCCCAAACCCCGCAGGTTAGTTTAATAAATATAACAACTTACGGGGCAAAAGGCCAATGCCATTAAGTATCGCCTTACAATTCTGCTTAGCGAATTTTTTCTTCAGACCAAGCAATCCGTTTCGGCGCCTTGAGATCCTCTGGCAGCATCTTCAGCTTTTTGACCAACCCAGGCCAGAGTAGATTATAATATAACTCTGCCCGGACAGAATCAACACCCGAAGCAGGGATGTTATAATTTAAGATACGAGTTTCGTATGGCTTAAGGCGAGTATTTTTACCGGCTTTAGTCGCCACTGGCGGAGGTACCGGATGGTTAGCATCATCAAGCATGGTATAGACAAAAAATGCCTTAGCATCTTCCTTAGCCGGGTGGGTTTGGAAATTCTGCCAGAGCACCTCGCCATCCTGCGAAAGGGCGGAGAGTTTGAGATAGATATTACGGAAAGGTGCGCCTGTGGGCACATTATGAGGTTGCATATTTTCTACCATCACCTCGATTGCCAGCTTATCTCCCACCGTTTGACTCGTCAGATCAAGCCGTACCGAGCGTTTCAACATAGCCAAGCTGTGGCCACCTCCCATGCTATGATCTGCGAGTCCGCCGCTGATGGGCATATGGCAGGATTGGCAATTTACCCGGCTTTTACCTTCAATATATTCATCGCCAGTCTGACACAGAGCGACTCCTTTGGGATTATTGCGTTTCTCATGACAACCGAGACAAGCTGCTGAGGTTTGCATAGCTGAATTAGCTTCCATCGGTAGATCGATATTCCTAACATCTTCCTCTGTCATGTAGGGTTGACCGTTATTATCCCTACCTAAATGGGGGTTTAATTCACCCTCGTCTTCAAGCCGCGAGCGTAGGCTATCTGCCGCCTTACCCTGTTCGTGGAGAAAACCGTTTGGTCCTTGCAGGATATCCGATAATTGATATGCACTCTGCCCCAACTGCATTTTTCCATCTTTGCCGTACACGCCCTTATATCGCTTCATGGTATGGCAAGCCACACAGTTAACGCCTTCACTATAGGCAGGCTTAGCATCCAGCTTGGTAGTCTTATCCAAGACAGCATTGGGTGAGTGACATTGCAAACAGACGGGATATTTGCCCGATGCCTTGTGTTTAACGTTTTCTTGGGTCGGATCGCCTACGACTTTACGATAAAAAGCACCATGTATGGGATCCTTTAGGGCCGTGCTCTGGGCGTGCATAGAGCCTTTCCACTGTTTATAGATCGTTCTGTGGCACTCCTTGCAATTATCCGAACTGACATGATGTATAGGCACATCCTTGCCGTCCAATTTAGCCGCCTGAGCCAATCCAGAAGGCAGTATGCAAAGCAGCATGATTGTTGTCTTGAGTTTACTCACTATTGTCTCCTTTAAAAAAAATGTTGATTATACACTATCTATCAACTTAACTACAGGGATTAGTTATTTGATTTGCGGGGACTGCTAATAACTAATCCCCTACCACAACTGAATTGAGGATAGCAAAATGACAAAAAGAACTTTCCATGCACGAACTTATTCGAGCGGCATACCGGGTCGCGCTATCTGTAACAGTCGTCATCACCACTTCATTGCAGAAGATGTCGGTTACGATGAAGTTACCGCCGGAGAATATTTTATGACGGGATTGACAGCTTGTGCCGTTAACCTATTGGAGCGCGTCGCAAAGGAAATAAATTTGCCTCTTAAACACTTAGAAGTGCAAGCTGAGGGTACATATTTAAGAGATCATCAGAAAGAGGGTGATGTGACCCTTTTTCAAACGGTTCGGATGAAGTTTGAGTTGACTGGAGTAAGCGACGACGAAGCCAACGAATTAGTAGCCACTTATAAGAGACGTTGCCCTTTGTATGGGACAGTTGCCACGGCGACACCCGATGTACAAATAGAAATCGTAGTACGATGATTCGATGTGAGTACAACTAATGCTAAACAACTTCAGAGGCAAAAGCCTGTCCCGACGCAAGGATGGATCTGAGAGAACTTGGAGCAAAAACTTTTGCCTCTGAATAAAAACCTTAAAGCTAATTGTTGGAGCTTTAAAAAAAATTGCCACTCCATATTGAAATATGCAATTATAACAACATTTAAATCAAATTCAATTGGGTGACCGGAATACGCTTATGACGATTAAATTCGATCCTATACTTGAAAAAAACCTACGTAACGCTAACCCGTGGTGGCAAAGTACGGCTCTGCCACCCATTTTCCCTTTTAAACGTTGGGCCTTTGCACCTACTTTCAAGCGGTTAAAAAATGGTATGACTCCCATTGTTGCCTTACGAGGTCCACGTCAAGTGGGTAAGAGTACGATAGCACAACAAATCATTCAGCAATTGTTGATGAGTGGTGTGCCAAATAATCATATCTTGCATATTCTGTTTGAAGATTTACCACGCTTCACAGCATTACAACAGCCTATTTTAGATATTTCATACTGGTTTGAACAATATATTTTAGGTAAAACGTTCAATACCGTTGCATACGAAGGACAAAAGGTTTATCTTTTTTTTGACGAATTGCAGAATATACCGCATTGGGCACCTCAACTTAAATATTTAGTTGATCTCAATGCCGTGCGTGTGATGATTACAGGAAGTTCCGCCTTACAAATTGAGATAGGGCAAGATAGCTTGGCGGGGCGGTTGAGTACCATAGAAATGGGAACATTATTTTTACGTGAAATTGCAACATTACGTGGTTTCGGTGATATCCCATCTTTTTTACCACCAAATAATGGTTTCTCTCAACTCAAACAACAAGAGTTTTGGCAAGAACTGCGAAATTTTGGATTACAACATCAAAAAATACGACAAACGACTTTTGCTGCATTTTCTGAACGGGGGGCTTATCCCATTGCTCACCTTTTTGCTGAGACGCCGTGGGAGGAGATGGCAGATCAACTCAATGAAACGATTATCCGCCGTGTCATTCAACATGATTCGCGAATAGGGGAAAAAGGACAACACCGTGATGAACAACTATTAGAAGAAGTTTTTCGCTTAAGTTGTCGTTATATTGGACAAACGCCCCAAAAAAAACTTTTTCTTGATGAAATAAAACGTATTCTAAACGCGCCGATTGATTGGCAAAAGACTTTGAGTTATTTAAACTTTTTGGCAAGTACCTTATTACTACGTTTGATTGAACCATTAGAATTACGCTTAAAACGTCGGCGTAGCACAGCTAAATTATGCTTATGTGATCATGCCCTACGTGCTAGTTGGTTACAAGAAATAGTCCCTATCACAGAAACTGAACTGTCTCTTTATCCACATCTTTCTGTTTTAGCTGGACATATTGCGGAAAGTGTCGTGGGTTATTTCATTGGTTCCTTGTTAAATTTAGATGTGGCGCATTTTCCGGAACGACACAATGAACCCGAAGTGGATTTTATTTTAACTGTGGGATATCAACGCATTCCTATCGAAGTGAAATATAGAAAAAAGATCGACTTTTCTGATATACAAGGATTACTCAGTTTTATTGAATGTCCCGTTTACAATGCCCCGTTTGGCTTATTGATTACGCAAACTGAATCAGTAGCAATTAATGAACCACGTATTGTGCAAATGCCGTTATCTTCTTTTTTGCTGATGCGTTAGAATTGCAGGCATTCCCACGCAGAGCGTGGGAACGATAAAAAAATAAAAACGTGACGAACGGGGATATCGACGGAGGAGGGATTAGAACTCTCCCCGTCCAGCATCAAGCTCAAGCCTACCTCAGTTTTCCCTTTTTTGCTTGCGCTTTTCAAAGTAATCTTCAAGTTCATCAAGTTGTTGCGGTTTAAGCCCCGCTAATATTTCTTGCGAATCGAACTGAGACAAAATCTTTTGCCGATCATAATTATCTAACAGTTCATCTACCGGCAAGCTAGAAAGATACGCATTGCCCCACCTTTTACCCAGATCAGCAATTTGTTCAGCAGTCATTTCAATATCCATAATTTCATCTCCTCAACAGAATCCCGCTTGAGTAATAATACATCCACTCTTGGTGACTCGCTCATCAATGCAATGCCGTTAAGTTAAGGAGAAATTATTGATTTTATTTAAATATTATTGAGCGTCTATGTCAAAAAAAATCCGATCCCGAAGTATTGGGGGATCGGATTTTTAGCTGAGCATCTATGTCAAAAAAATCCGATTTTTTTAAAAAATCGGATTTTTAGCGGAGCATCTATGTCAAAAAAATCCGATTTTTTTAAAAAATCGGATTTTTAACTGAGCGTCTTTTTTTTATTTAAAAATCAATTAGTTCTCCTTAACTTAATGGCATTGGCTCATCAATGGGGATTCGGGCAAAACTTCTACACGATCCCACCCGTTTATCTGTGGGCATGCACCGCGTAAGTTATTACTTGTGAATCATTTTTATAGGGCGGCTCAATAAACCAAGTAAGTTAAGAATGACTTTGCTGTGCCACATAACTATCCAATAAATGACGGATCATTTCATGATATTGAATCTGGTGCTTCTTTGCTTCTGTCTTGAAAAATTCAAAACTGACTTTGCTCAAAGAAAGGGTTATTTGAACCTTCTCTTCTTTGAATACTAACGCTTCTGGTTTTGGCAAAAAATCTGGCACTATTTTTAATTCACCCAACGGCTCATCGGTATATTCAATTGGCTTGTTCATAAGTTTTTTTCCCTTTTCTCCAATACCCAGCACCAAAAATACGAATGATATTATTTCGATAGGTAAACCGAACTGTTAATATCTTTCCTTCGACTTTTCCAAAGCAATAATAACGCTTTTCATGTTGGCTGTGGTTCACATCCTCAGCTATAACACGATTTGGATCAGCAAAGGCATATTGTGCTGTTTCAAATGAAACATTGTGTTTTCTTTGATTTTCACTATTTTTGTGTTCATCCCACTCAAAATTGGCATTGCTCATAATCAGATTTTTTTTACTTAATCAATCTACGCTGTTCAATTAACAAATGCAATCTGATTAAAGATACTAAACTCATTAAATTCTTGTCAATACCCCAAACAAAAATTTTATCAAACCTCAAAAAAAACTGCAAGGATTTTATAATCGCTGCGGGTAACAAATATTGATACAAGTCAATTCACGCCCGATCCAATGCACACAACTTATCCACAAAATCACGGCCCCCTCTCCGCTGCGGATTGCAAACGGAGCAAGGCATGCCATACCGTGCCGAAAAAACCACCAACAACTACAGGGATTAAATATAAGCAGGGATAAGTTTTTTCTGAACCTATTTTACAGATTAACAGGCAGGGTTTTAAATCAATGCCATCTCGTTTTGGCTGTTTGCGAGGCAAACCTGAATAACTATGCCCAATAAGGCAAATATTGAAAATTTCGTTTAGCTTCATATTAGCTACCAATTCCCTGATGGCAGTTGGGGGATACATTGGCATATCGGAACAAAGTCCCTTTGGTGTGATTATTTCCCGCGTGGGTAATAAAATATCGACTGCATGAAAAAAACTGATCGCATAACCTCGCTTTTCTTCCCATTCTCGCAAAGTTTCAGTGCGGCTACTATTGGCATATTGGATAACTCTGATGGCTTTATGTCTCAGTTCTGGAAAAAATGCCAAATCTTTAGCTTCCGTTTCTGTACATACTGTTAGCCTAAAATGAAATAGTAATGAAATGAAAAAATGGTATTGACTTCGATATCTTATATATAAGAGTCTGTGCAAAGCTGATCTGGAAATAATGGGTAAAATTATATAATAAAAACACTAGCTTTGTGCTAGTGTCATTTTTTAGACATTTTTTTTAATTTAATAAAAACAATACTTTAATCTGATTGTCATTTTTTCGTCATTGTTGTCATGCCGTTAATCCGATGTGCTACTTATTTTTAACGGAGTATCTCACTTAAATAAACATCGTTTAGATAAAATACTGGCTTGGGCATTCTCAACTCACACTCATCGACATTCCACTCATTTATTTTTTTTTAATTATTATTATCAATAAGTTATCACTTTATACCAAAAAAAAAAGATAAAAGATGAAAATTTTTTTGACAAAGTCATATTTTTAGTCTATCTCTTAATTAAAGAGGTCAATGTCATTTAGTTAAGCTCATGTACAGCACGATATGGGGGCGCCAAAGTTGCCACTGCGCGTATCCACCTGACATGGGCTGGGTTGTTGATGAGCTGATGGGCATTGCTAAGCTGTTCAGAAGGCAACCCTGATTGCTAAATAAAAAATAAATTTGCATAAATAAAAATATTATGTATAATATAATTTTATTGTTTAAGATTAACAGAGAAAATGAAAATATCTATGTTAAAAAAACGTGAATTCGGCTTTTATGCCACATTATTAGTATGGGCTTTAATGTCACCTTTGGCGTTTTGCAAGACTGACTGCGCGACTGCTATTGGAATTCCACAAACGGAGTGTGAGGCTCTTGTCGCTCTTTATAATAGCACTGATGGTGCTAATTGGGTGGATAATACCAAGTGGAATGTGACGAATAAGCCTTGTAATTGGTATGGACTTTCATGTAGCGGGGGACGAGTATCGGAACTCGATCTGTATTCCAACCAACTCTCCGGCTCAATCCCAAGTCAATTAGGCAATTTGACCCAGTTGACGATGCTCGATTTGTCGGACAACGAACTCAGCGGCTCAATCCCAACTGAATTGGGTAGTTTGACCAATTTGATGGCGCTCGAACTGTCGGACAACCAACTCACTGGCTCAATCCCAAGTCAATTGGGCAACTTGACCAGTTTAAACTGGCTCTGTCTGCCAACCAACTCGAAGGCTCAATCCCAATAGAATTGGGCAATTTGACCAATTTTAATTTTCTATTGCTGGATTCCAACGAATTGTGCGAAAACATTCCACTTGAGTTGATGAACCTGAATCTGATATTGTTGCTAGACTTAAACAATAATCACCTAAGCACTTCTGATCCAGCTCTGATTGCTTGGCTTAATACCCACAACCCCGGTTGGGACACCACCCAAACTCCCTGTCCTAAAAAAGGAATTAACTGCGCGAGAGTCACCGATATTCCATCTACGGAGTGTGAGGCTCTTGTCGCTCTCTATAATAATACTGATGGTGATAAGTGGCTGGAGAAAAGGGGCTGGAATGTGACAATTCATCCTTGTTCTTGGTTTGGCGTCACTTGTAAAGATATGCGAGTAGATAAACTCGAACTGTCTAGTAACAACCTCACCGGTGCTATTCCTCCGGCTGTTGAGAATTTGGCAGGCCTGACAACTCTCGATCTGTCTTACAACCAGATCAACAATAATGTTATCCCTCCTGAGTTAGGTAATTTAGTCGCATTGAAAACCCTCAATCTGTCTCACAACCAGCTCGGTGATAAAAATTGGACAACGGGCAACGAGATCTCTGCTGACTTAGGGCTTTTGGCCAATTTACAAGTTCTCGACTTGTCTTACAACGAACTCCACGGCTCTATCCCGCCTGAGTTGGGTGATTTACTCAAATTGAAAAATCTCGATCTGTCTTACAACGAACTCAGTGATTCTGTCCCTGCTGACTTAGGTGATTTGAAAAAATTGATAAATCTCGATTTGTCTAACAACAAACTCGACGGCTCTATCTCCGGTGATTTAGGCAAAATGAAGAAATTGAAATATCTCAATTTGTCTAACAATTCATTCACCGATCCTATCCCGGCTCAGTTGGGTAAATTGAAAAAATTGAGAGTACTTGATATGTCTAACAACGGCTTCACTGGTTCTATTCCTAATGAATTTCAAAACTTGAAGAAGTTGGAAGTACTTGATCTATCTTTCAACAAGCTCAGCGGCTCTATTCCAAAGCCGTGGGGTAAAAAATTGGCTAAATTAAAGGAATTCTTCTTGAACAACAACGGATTGTGCGGAGATATCCCAACTACTTTGGTCGGAATGACTGCGATCAAATCGTCAGATTTTGAGTTCAATCATTTAGAACTTCCTAATGATAAACCTCTTAAGGATTGGCTTAAGGGCCACGATTCGGCTTGGAAAAACACTCAATCTCCTTGTTATGCCAATAATCTTATTGTTGATTTTGGTCCGACTGCCTATCCTAGTTTTACTGGCCCCTTTAAGACTGGTATCTGGGAATTGATCGGTATCAAGGATAGAGACAATGACGATCTCGTTGATAGCGATCAGTGGGTTCAGATAAGTACTGTGTCATCCATAAGAAAGAATGATATATATGATGACATGGTCGCAATAAACCTAATGGGCAGCATTCAAAATGAATTGATTGTTGATTTCCCATCTCCAACCAATATTTGGTTGTTGGATCCTTGGCCAGACTCATTGTTTACCTTAGACTTAGACGATAGTGGTGCTAAGGCGGCACTAGCGACGGGAGATATAGATGGTAATGGATTAGGTGATGTGCTTTTTGATACTGAAATCGGTGAACTTTGGGCGTGGACAAATAGTAAAGGCATTGATGAGAATGAATTTTGGGAACGATTGTCTTCAGTGTCACCAACGATCTTGGCCATGGGAGACATAGACGGTAGTGGTGAAGATGATGTTATTGCTTACTTTGCAACAGCGGGGACAGCGCCTGATCCAAACGCCGCCGGGATTTGGGCGTTGATGAATAATAAGAAGAATTCGCAAGATCAAGCTAAGTGGACTTCATTCAGACGAACCATATGATATGGTCATAGGAGATTTAGATACTAATGGTAAGGATGATCTCATTGTCGATTTTGGCAAGGATGGACTAATGGGGCTTTGGGTGTATTTGAATAACGATAACTGGGATCTTCAATTGCATAAAAAGTCATCGGATCCAAAGGACATGTTAACGGGAAATATAGTGCTGCCCGATAATTTTGTACCAGTGACACCGCCGCCATTGCCTTGAA